>NZ_JBEXPR010000027.1:0-27631 GCF_040612135.1 Streptomyces sp. NPDC006458
GCCGCCGTGTGCGCAGTTCGGCGAGGTGCTGGGCGGAGCGGCTGCCGAAGTTGGCGGTGGCCAGGACTCCCGGCAGGGCACCGCGCTCCAGGTCGACGGGCTGGTCGCAGGTGAACAGCGGGACGTCGACGCCGATTCGCCGGAGGGTGTCGGCCAGGTGCTCCAGATAGGCGGTGTCGTCGCCGTACGCGCCGTACTCGTTCTCCACCTGCACCGCCAGCACAGGACCGCCCTGAGAGGCCAGGTGGCCGTGCAGCGGGGTGAGCAGGCGAGTGAGGTAGTCGTCGACGGCCGCGAGGAAGCGGGGGTCGCGCGAGCGCATCCTGATGTCGGGCTCGGTGAGCAGCCAGGAGGGCAGTCCGCCGCCCTCCCACTCGGCGCAGATGTACGGGCCGGGCCGCAGGAGCACGTGCAGGCCCTCTTCGGCGGCCAGGTCCAGGAAGCGCGGCAGGTCGAGCGGTCCGGTGAGGTCGAAGTGGTCCGGGCGCGGCTGGTGCAGGTTCCAGGGGACGTAGGTCTCGACGGTGTTCAGGCCCATCAGGCGCGCCTTGCGCAGCCGGTCGGCCCACTGGTCCGGATGGACACGGAAGTAGTGCAGCCCACCGGACAGCAGACGGAACGGCTTTCCGTCGAGCAGGAAACCGGTGCGGTCTATCTCAAGTTCGGCCATGGACTGCGTGCTCCAGGTGCGTCAAGGAAGGGCGTGCGGTATCACCGCTCACCTGTATGTTTACGTAAACACTCAGCCATGGCAAGCCTCGCGGCCCACCTCACACGCGAGGCCGAAGAAAGCGCATTCCTGCGGGCGCGCCTCATTTATCCACGTCAAACCTCTTGACGAGACCCCCGCCTACCTGTGTGATGTGTCGCGTCGCGTTCGAACATGTTTATTTTTGAGACGCGCACCCCCCAGGTGGGGCGCAGTTCCGCGCCGAATGCACCACTGATCCGTTTGCACCAAACCTTTTCGCACAGCGCTCGTCCCTGCAACGCGCCCACGGCCAGGCGTCCCCGGCCGCGCGCGAGCGCGCCGGCTTTCAAGGAGAACCTGCACATGAACCGATCCCACCGCGCCCGCGCCGCCGCGGCCGCCGGCCTGCTCCTCGCGCTCGGCCTGACCACCGCGTGCTCCTCCGGCAAGGACACGACCACCGACGCCGCCGCCCCTGTGAAGGCCGACGGCGAGATCTCCCTGACGTACCTTCAGAAGCAGGGCGACCAGGAGTACTTCATCGGTGAGGCGGCAGGAGCCAAGGAGAAGGCCAAGGAGCTGGGTATCGACCTGAAGGTCGTCAACCTCGGCAACGACGCCAACAAGACCGTCAGCGAGGTGCAGGCCGCCATCGCGCAGAAGTCCGACGGCCTGATCGTCGTCGTGCCCGACCCGGCCGTGGGTCCGCAGGTCGTCCAGACCGCGCGCGACGCCAAGGTCGCGCTGCTGACCTCGGACGACCAGATCTGCAGCACCGGCCCCGACCCGGCCGCCTGTTCCAAGACCGATCTGGTCCCCCGGATCGGCTTCAGCGGCGAGCAGATGGGCGGCGAGGTCGGCAAGCGGGCCGCCGAGGAGTACAAGAAGGCCGGCTGGAAGGCGTCCGAGACCCGGGTGCTCTCGGCGTGGAAGCAGGACGTCACCGTGTGTGGTGACCGGGTCAAGGCGGCCGGCGCCGCGTTCGACGCCGCCGTGCCGGGCGTCCGCAAGATCGACGTGGCCACCGACAACACGCCCACCGGCGCGCAGGACAAGGTCGCCGCGACGATCACCGCCAACCCGACCGTGAAGAACTGGGTCATCTGGGGCTGCAACGACGAGAACGTCAGCGGTGGCGTCACCGCTCTGCAGAACGCCGGCGTCGCCCCGGACAACATCATCGGCGTCGGCCTCGGCGCCTACCTCGCGTGCAAGGAGTGGGCGTCCGGCAAGCCCAGCGGCATGAAGGCCGCCCTGTTCATCAACGGCAAGGACGTGGGCGCGCTGGCCGTGCAGACCATGTACGACCAGCTCAAGAACGGCAAGAAGTTCCCGGCCGAGGGCTTCGCCCCGACGACCATGGTCGACGCCAAGACGTGGAAGTCGAGCGGGCTGACCTGCGGGTGACGGCTGGCGGTGAGCGCACCGCCGGCCCCTGAATCGCGCCCCGGCCGTCCCGCTGTCCCCTTGTACCGGCCGGGGCGCACTCCCGAGAGCATTTACCGAGGTAACCCATGAGTCTCACCCGCAGCCCCGATCAGGGCTCCGGCCCGCCTTCCCCGGGCCCGGACCGATCCGTCGTCGGCGTGCGCGGCATCGGCAAGCGCTTCGGCGCCGTGCAGGCGCTCGCCGACGTCACGCTCGACTTCCCCGCCGGGCAGGTCACCGCCCTGATGGGGGAGAACGGCGCCGGCAAGTCCACCCTGCTGCGCATCCTCACCGGCGACCACCCTCCCACCGAGGGCGAGTTGCTGCTCGACGGCCAGCCCGTGACCTTCGGGTCCCCGGCCGAGGCGCGGGCGGCGGGCATCCGGATCATTCCGCAGGAACCGGAGATCATCCCGCACGTCAGCGTCGCCGAGAACGTTTTCGCCGGGGCCCTGCCCCGCCGTGCCGGCCGGTTCTTCGACCGGGCCGCGCTGCTCCGGCAGACCGAGGAGGACCTGCGCCGGCTGGGCTTCGCCGACGTCCTCGACCCACGCTTGCTGGGATCGGAACTCACTCCCGCGCAGCGCCAGTTGGTCGAGATCCTGCGGGCCCTGACCGGCGACACCCCACCACGGCTGATCGCCTTCGACGAGCCGACCTCCTCGCTGTCCGACCACGAGGTCGAGTCGCTGTTCGCGCTGATCCAGCGGTTGCGCGACCAGGGCATCGCCATCGTCTACGTCTCCCACCGCATGCAGGAGATCTTCCGGCTTGCCGACCGCATCGCCGTACTGCGCGACGGCAGCTCCGTGGGGGTCGCGGACGCCGGTGACATCGACGAGCGCGGACTGGTCCGCATGATGGTGGGCCGCGATCTGTCGGCCATGTTCGTCCGCGAGCACCACACGCCGGGTCAGGTCGTGCTGGACGTAGCGGACGTCACCACCGACGACGTCACCGACATCACCTTCCAGGTGCGGGCCGGCGAAGTCGTGGGCCTGGCCGGCCTGGTCGGCGCGGGACGCTCCGAACTGGCCCTCGCCCTCGCCGGCGACCGGCCCGTCCGCACCGGCACGGTCACCGTCGACGGCCTCCGGCTGCACGGCGGCCGCCCCCGCGAGGCGATCCGAGCCGGACTCGGCCTCGCTCCCGAGGAGCGCAAGGCGCAGGCGCTGTTCCTGCAGCGGTCCATCCGCGACAACACCTCCGTCGTGGTCCTCAGCCGACTGCGCCGGTTCCGGCTCGTTCGGCGCCGGGCCGAACGGTCGCTCGCCCAGGAGTACGCGCGTCGGCTCCGGGTCCGCTCGCCCTCGGTGGAGGCCGAGGTACGTACCCTGTCGGGCGGTAACCAGCAGAAGGTCGTTCTCGCCCGCTGGCTGGCCCGCAAGCCGAAGGTACTGATCCTCGACGAGCCGACCCGAGGCATCGACATCGGCGCCAAGGCCGAGATCTACCAGATCATCGCCGACCTGGCCGCCGACGGAGTCGCCGTTCTCGTGATCTCCTCCGAACTCCCCGAACTTCTCGGCCTGTCGGACCGTGTGATCGTCATGCAGGGCGGCCGCATCACCGGCGAGCTCGACCGTGCCGCGGCCAACGAAGAAGCCGTCCTCTCCCTGGCCATGGCCGACGACCTGGCCGACACCGCATCCGGAGCCACCTCATGACCGTCACCGCCACGCCCGACCCGATCATCGAAGGCACACCCGCCGAAGAACCGCCGCCGCGCCGCGCCGGTCTTCTGGCCAGGGTCGGCGGCCAGAACCTCAGCCTGATCGGCGCCCTGATCGTCGTCCTGGCCCTGTTCGGCTTCCTCAACGAGAACTACCTCAGCCTGACCAACCTCCAGGTCATCGCCGAGGCGGCGACCATCACCGGCCTGCTCGCCGTCGTCCAGACGGTGGTCATCATCGCGGGCGGTCTGGACATCTCGGTCGGCTCCCAGGTCGGTGTGGCCTCCGTGGTCAGCGCCATGGTGTTCACGAGCACCGGCTCCAACGCCCTGATCGGCATGGTCGCCGCGATCGGCGTCGGCATACTCGTCGGCGTGCTCAACGGCCTGGTCATCGTGTACGGCCGGGTCAACCCCACCATCGCCACCCTGGCCGGACTCGCCGCCTACAAGGGCCTCGCCCAGCTGCTGTCCGACGGCCGCGCGCAGGGCTACGTCCTCAACGACGACTTCTTCGTGTTCCTCGGCCGCGGCAAGATCGCCGGAGTGCCGGTCATGGTGTGGATCCTGGTGCTCGTCGCCGTGGCGGTGCACGTCCTGCTCACCTACACCGACATCGGCCGCAACCTGTACGCCATCGGCGGCAACGACACCGCCGCCCGGCTCGCCGGTATCCGCATCAACAAGTACCTCATCGCCGTCTACGCCCTCATCGGCGTCGTCGCGGCCATCGCCGGCATCCTCCTGACCGCGCGAACCGGCTCGGGCCAGCCGACCTCGGGCAGTGAGGGCCTTGAGCTGAAGGCCATCACCGCGGCGGCGCTCGGCGGTTGCGCCCTGAAGGGCGGCCGGGGCGGCATCGGCGGCACCCTGCTGGCCGTCGCCCTGCTCGGCTGCCTGGAGAACGGCCTCACTGTCGAAGGCATCAACTCCTTCTGGCAGAACGTCGCCCAGGGCGCACTGCTCGTCGTGGCGGTCGTCATCCAGCAGCGCCGCAGCGGCGAACGGGCGGTGGGCCTGCCAGCCTGACCCGCGACACCTGGAGGACCCCGTCGACGTATCGAACTGTCGGCGGGGTCCAGTCGCGTCCAAAGGCCCCGGCCGCCGCGTGGGAACCCCTCCCTGGACGCGCTCACCGCGGCACTCCCGTCATGGCGAACACCGGCGACAGCGGCGCCGGCACCGGCGAGGACTCACACCGCCCGGGTACGCCTCGCCCTCGGGCTTCTTGCCCGCAGCGGTCACGAAGAAGGGCGGGCAGGACGTGGGCATGTGACGGGGCATCATCCGGACCGGTGCACCACTGCTACGCCCCGCGCGAGGCATCCGCCCACTGCGCGGGCCGGTTGCGCGGTCAGGCAAGAGCGGGCTCAGGTTTCCCGTTCGGTCGCGGGTGAAGAGACTGTTCTCGTCGTACGCCACCGGCCGAAGCAGTACGGACAGCGCACCGCCATCTCCGCCGGTCGGCTCGGTGGCTCGTCGGGACCTCGCGCGAGCCGGGACGAGAATCCCCGGCGACGCGGCTGGGCCGCGGCCTCACCGGTACGGCGTGCGGCGAGACGGCGGTCGTACTCGCCGCGAAACAGCGCGAGCGCGTCGGTCACGGCCACCGAAGTGCCGGTCCAGGGGTTGTCCGCGTCGTCCGCCGAGAGCCCCAGACTCTCGGCGAGCGGCTTGCGACCCGTGTTGGCCAACGCCCGCACCGCAGCGGCCCGTTCGTCGGTCGCGACGAGCGACGCGCGGGTGCGGGTGCGGCTCTCGATCCGTACCGCGGCGGGCCGCCGAGCGGAGGACCGCGGGGCACGGGCCCGCGCGTGAGTGCCGTGGGCTCGCCCGCGTCCCGGGATGTTCACCCTCCCGCGGCGCGATGCCCTCTTGTCTGACTGTCATGTCATCGTCATGCTCTTTGTTGCGCGGGAATCTACCCGCATAGACCAGCTTCACGGCTCCATCTGACAGGGCGACACCGACCACTCCCCCAGGAGGATCGATCTCCGTGAGACCTCGTCTCCCCCACCGCCGCGGCCTCGGCGCCGTCGCGGCCTGCGTCGTCGCGCTGAGCGTCGGCCAGACCCTCACCGCGCTGCCGGCCACGGCCGCCGCCACCCCCACCCCCGCCTCCACCGTCGACGCGGCCCAGAACCGCGCCGCGCGCGCGGTCGCCACCTCGCTCACCGACGCGTCCTGGCGTGCCCGCGTGCGCTCGGCGGCCCTCAACTCCCCCGAAGTGGCCCTCACTTCGCTCGCCGGCCAGGCCCGAGGCAGCCTGAAGTCCACGCTGGCGGACGCCGACCGCCGTATCGCGGCGGCCAAGGGCCTGGACTCCAAGGCCGGTTCGCTGCTGCGGCTCCGGCTCGGTGACGACTCGATGCGCGCGGCCCTGGCCGCCGGGACCACCCCCTGGGTGGCTGCGGCAACCACGGACGACGACTCCACCGTCACCGCCTACGACAGCCGCGGCCGTGCCCACGCGCTCGACGCCCGCAAGCTTCCCTCGCACCCCGTGTACGTCGTTGACATCGACGCCTCCAAGGCCCTGGCCGCCGGTCTGGACGTCCTGAACGAGGAGCTCGACCGCTACGGCGTGGCCTCCGCCGCGCAGGCCCCCCGGCGCACCCAGGGAGCGGCCGCGGCCGAGGGCTTCTGGACGTCGCGCATCAGCGCGGTCAGGCTCTCCGACGACGAGGAGCCCTGGGTCAAGGGCGACGCCGAGATCTACACCCTCGTCACCGGCTTCGGCCTGGACGGCAAGGTCCGCGTCGACCCCGTCGACATGCCGTACCTCGACAACGACGGCGTCGTCTACCGGCCGAACCAGATCCTCGTCAACTGGTCCAACTACAAGTACAACCTCGCCGACGCCGTCATGATGGAGGAGGACGGCAGCACCAACTACCGCGACCTCGCCAAGGCCATCGCCACCGTCCTGCTCACCATCGCCGACCAGGGCACCTACATCCCCCTCGTCAACGCCGTCCTGGACGCCATCCCCGACGACTGGTGGACGGACGACCCCGACTACGTCGACTCCTGGTACACCCTGGCCCGAGCCGACAACGGCACGCGCAACGGCGCCCGGGGCAACGGCTGGATGACCGTGGAGCCGTACTTCGTGCAGGCGTTCTGACAGGGACGTACGCGAGCGGCACATGTACTGACGCAGGCGGCACACCCACGTAGACGAACGGCGCCACAAGGGGCCGGCGGATTCCCGATCCGCCGGCCCCCTCGCGTTCGAGCCGCACCTCATGCCACGCGTCCTGCGGTGGCCGACCTCACGTGGCGTGCCTACACTGAAAGTGAATCTGCCTGCTGGACGGTGACTGTTCCCCCACCGCAGGCCAGGCCTCACGCACAGGCCCCACAGCAGCTTGCTTCCGTCCCCGGTGACCTCACGACCACCCGGAACAAGCCCGTGCCCGAAGCAGCAGCAGCCGCCGACATCCGCGCACACAGCGCGGGTCGGTCCGACTCCCCCGCAGCCAACCCGGAGGCCGACATGACCGCCATCGACGACAAGTGGAACCAGATCCAGTGGATCGGCGCCCCCTTCGACGCGGGAGCCGGCAGCGGCGAGGGGCCGAACCCCGACGGCCGCGGCGCGTCACGCGACTTCACGGGAGGCTCCATCTACTGGTCCCCCGGGACAGGCGCGCACGAGATCCATGGGGACATCCGAGTCAAGTACGCCCAGCTGGGCGGTTCGAGCAGCTTCCTCGGCTATCCGGCGACGGACGAGCTGACCTGCCCAGACGGTGTCGGACGCTTCAACCACTTCGAGGGCGGCTCGATCTACTGGACCCCGCAGACCGGCGCCCACGAGGTGCACGGCGCGATCCGTGACCGCTGGGCCGGCATGGGCTGGGAGAACAGCTTCCTGCGCTACCCCCGTTCCGACGAGCAGGGCAACGGCGGCTCCCGCGTCAGCCACTTCCAGGGCGGGAACATCTCCTGGTCGCCGGCGGAGGGTGCGGTCGCCCACCAAGTCACGCCGTTCGACTGACCGGCCGGGCCCGCCGCCTCGCCGACCCCATGTGCGCAGGAGGAACCACTCGTGACTCCCGAGGAACTGGCTGCGGCCGCCGACCCGACGACTCTCGGGAACTACCTGGCGGAGCTGCCCGAGCAACCGCACCATCACGGACCCCTGACGACGATCCGGCAGGACGACTTCCGCGGCCATCGGATCGTGGTCACGACGACCTACGAGGTCACGGTGGACGGCGAGCCGCTCCACGCTCCGCTCATCGTGACGGACGACGGCCAGGTCCACTGCCACGCCCTGCCGACCTACGAGTTCCGGTCCGCGACGGACACCATCCGGGCGCTGATCGAGAACTTCCCGGACGACTTCCCGGGCGGTGACCACGACGGTTGCGACCACGAGGAGTGTGACCACGACGGCGCCGGTCACCACGGAGCCGGTCACCACGGTGGCGGCCATCCCGGTGGCGGCCATCCCGGCGGGGCTCAGCCCGGCGGTCACCATCCCGGTGGCGAGCACCACGATCACGACCCCTCCGGCGGCGGCCACAGCCACTCGGGTCCTCAACCGCACCACGACGACCACGACGACCACGAGGGGGACACCTGACATGGCTGTCGTACGCAGGAACATCGTCACCGACCCCGCCGCCCGGGACGCCTACATCGAGGGTGTGATGCGCCTCAAGCGGGAGGACTCGACGCTCAAGACCACGGCCTTCGGGATTCCGGGGCCGCCCGCACCGGTACGGACGTACGACCTGTTCGTCATCTGGCACTACAAGGCGATGATGACGCCGGTTCCCCCGAACGGAAACGTGAACACGCGCAACGCGGCGCATCGGGGGCCGGTCTTCCTGCCCTGGCACCGGTTCATGCTGAATCTCCTGGAGGCGCACCTCCAACGCGTACTCGGTGATCCCGCCTTCGGACTGCCGTACTGGGACTGGGCGATCGACGGATCGCTGCCCGCTCCGGAGACCGCGCTGATCTGGAAGCCGGAGTGCATGGGCGGGCAGGGCGGTCCGGTGACCGACGGGCCGTTCGCGTTCGTCGCCAGTGATCCGAACTGCTTCCGGGTCCGCGTGGCGTCCAACTCCTCCGCCGCCCTCCTCCAGACGGACAGGGGTCTGCTGCGCGCCTTCGCGAGCGGGGTGCCCACCCTTCCGAACGCCCTGGACGTGGGGGCCGCGTTCAACACCCTGCCACCGCCCTTCGGCGACCCGGACCTCACCACGTACGACTTCGCCCCCTGGCTCGCGAACTCCCGTGGATTCCGCAGCCGTTTGGAGGGCTTCACCGGTACGGGGCTGCACAACCAGGTGCACCGGTGGATCGGCGGCGACATGGCACCCGCCTCCTCACCGAACGACCCCGTCTTCTACCTCCACCACGCCAATGTGGACCGGCTGTGGGAGGGGTGGATGAACCGCAACGGGCGCAACTACCTGCCCAGCATGGCGGAATCGGCCGACCTGCTGGGGCATCGCATCGACGATCCGCTGATCTCGCCCCTGGGTGCCGGTGCCACTCCGCGCACGACGCTCGACAACACCGCCCTGTCCACCTACGACCTCGTCCCCTGAAGGGCGTCACGCCAACTCCGCCCGGAAGCCCTCCCGCCACGACGGACGGTCCGGCTGCCAGCCCAACTCCCGCTTGGCCTTGGCGTTGGAGAACCCGCGTCCCTGCGTCATCATCACCACCGCCTGGTCCCCGGCCAGCAGCCGGCCCAGCCACACCGGGATCCGCATCGGCCGCCCCGCGCCCGCGCAGGCCGCGAGGTGGGGCAGCCACTCGCTCGCCGGGGCGGGCTCGTCGTCGACGACGTTGAAGACGCCCCTGGCCTTCTGCTCCACGGCCAGCACAGTCGCGTTCGCGGCGTCGTCCAAGTGCACCCAGGAGCTGTAGCCGGTTCCGCGTCCGATCAGCGGATACTGCCGTTTGCGCAGCAGCACGACCTGGTCGTCCATGGCACCCGGCCCGTAGAACGCGCCGTACCGGAGCACCGCGCCACCCGACTTCAGCACCACGTCCTCGACATGGCCCAGCGCCTTCAGTCCCCCGTACGCCGCCGTCCCCTCCAGCAGGTCCAGCGGGTCCTCCTCCGTCTTGACCCAGCCGCCCTCGCGGATGCCGTTCCACGAGGCGTAGCCCTGGGCGACGACATGGGAGACGCCGTTCGCCTCCGCCGCCGCCAGCAGGTGGTCCGTGCCCTCGGTGCGCAATCGGTTGGTGAGGGCGAACCAGCGGTCCGGATGCTTGATGTCGGGCTTGCCGGCGTGCGTCAGGGAGATGGCGGTCATCTGGTGCACGATCGCCTCCGGACGCGCCCTGGCCACGGCCTCGCCGACGGACGACGCGTCCAGTCCGTCCATGACCACGCCGTCCGCGCCCAGCCGGGCCAGCTCGCCCAGCTTGGCCGCGCTCGTCGTCGTGGCCGTCACCTCATGGCCGCGCGCCACCAGCCGCGGCACCAGTCGCCGCCCCAGAACCCCGCTTCCGCCCGCCACGAACACCCGCATGACCATCACTCTCCCGACATGGACGTCTGCCTTCACCCCACAAGACTCCGTAGCCCCTCCGTTTGTGACATGGGGCGGAAGTCGGTGAGGCGGGCGGCGGGCCCGGATGGGGTGGGCCCACCGCCGGATCGTGCGGTTCGGAAGTGCCGGGCCTGCCGATCAGGAGGACCGGGCCGTGCGGATCAGCAGGGCCGGGTGCTCACAGGCCGTACTCCCGTACGGCCCGCCTGACCTGGGCGAACAGCATGCCCACGTTGACCGTCTTACGGCAGACCACCACCGCGACCACGTCCTGCTGTTCGCTCATACGCACGAACAGGTGGGTGAGGTTCTCGCTGTTGACGAGGATCTCCTGGAAGAAGTGGTTGTCGCTGGTGATCCCGCGGCGCTCCTTGAAGACGTCCTCGATCATCACGACCGTACGTCCCTGGAACAGGTCGAGGGTCGCCCCCGCGAGCAGGTCGAGCACCTCCGGCGGATGGTTGTCGACGGTCTCGTACGACAGCAGCATGCCGGTGGACATGTCGACGACACCGGCCGCGACGCAGTCGGGCGCGTCCGCGCGCAGCGACTTGACCAGACCCAGAATCTGGTCCGAGAATCCGGCGCCCATACGCTTGGTGGCCATCGGTCACACTCCCTCAGGGGCTTTGAAGGTCAGAATGTCGCCGATCCGGTCGAGCGTCGGCTGCGAGGCCCGGTGCAACCGGTCCACGTCCACGCCCTCGTCCCCGAGGACGATCATCAGTGCGGTGTCGCCGACCGCGTACACCGCGGCGCAGCCGTGGCTGCCGTAGGTCACCGTCCGGCGCAGGGTGCCACGGGCGCCGGCCAGCGCGGTGCGGCGGGCGAGTCCGAGGCCGGCCGCGGCGAGGGCGGCGAGGCCCTCGGGGTCGATGGCGTCGGCGGTGTCGGCCGCTATGAGCAGCCCGTCGGCGGCCGCGACGGCGGTGTCGGTGATGCCGGTCACCCGTTCGCGCAGCCCGCGCATCTCCAGCGCGAGCGCTTCGTGGTTCATGTGCTCAACCCTCCCTTTGCTGATCGCGGTGCTCCGGCTGCCTCGGCACGCGGCGATCCGCGCTCCACAGGCGGAGGAACCCCTTCCAACTCGCCCCGTTCTGCTGCGGGGTGAGAGCTTCGGTGATGCCGCTGGCGCCGGGGGTGCGGCGGGGCAGGGTGGTGGGGGCGGGTGCGGAGGCGGTGAGAGCGGGCGGGCCCGGTTCCGGCGGCGCCGACGGGGGTGGCGGGGGGTGTCGTACGACGGTGTCCTCGGCGGCGGGGACGGGCGGGGCCGGGAACGGGGCCGGCAGGGGCCACGGGTTCTCGGAGGCGGACTCGGGGGCGGCCGCTCCTGGCCGTGGCGTCGGCTCCGCCGGGGAAGCCGGCGTCCTGGCCTGCGATGCCGCCCGTGGGCGAAGGGGGCGTAGGGGCCTGTCGCCGGCCGGCAGCCGCAGTGGGGTCCCGGGGGACCCGTCGGCGCATTGCAGGAAGCCCTCGCCGAGCATCCGGGCCGTCTCGACGGCGACGGTGTAGACCCCACGTCCGGTACGGAAGGCCAGGTCACGGGCGGTACGACGGCCGTCGGCGTGCAGCAGCAGCTCCTCCTGGAGCGAGCTGAGTCGGCGGCCCGGCGGGACGGTGCCGGGAAGGGGGCGTTCGCGGTCGGGGCGTACGGGGCGGGGCAGGGCATCGAGGGCGGCGACCTTGCGGGCGGCCTCCTGGAGCAGGCGCACGGCTGGTGAGGACGACCGGGCCCGCTTCCAGGCCCTGCTGATGGGCGTTCAGATGCTGCACGGCTGCGCGGGCGCGCGGGGCGGCCGGGTCCGCGGAACCGTCCGCGCGCGGCGGATCCATCTCGTCCAGGCCGTCCAGGACCGGCAGCACCATGCCGTGCGCCACCAGCCGCTCCGCCATCTCCCGGGGCCAGTCCAGCGCCCCGGTGAGGTGCTCGGCCACGAGCTCCGGCAGCGTGCGGGCGGTGTCCCACTGGGCCATGGGGATACGGACCGGCACCGGGTCGCCCTCGGCGCGGTCGGTGGCCAGGGCGAGCACCAGCTCCAGCGCCAGGACCGTCTTGCCGGAACCGGGGGCCCCCGCGATGACGAGTCGCCGAGGCTCGGTGGCACGGAAGAAGTCCGCGATGTCCGGCGCCGGGTCGGCACCGCCGGAGTCACGGAAGGTACGGCCCGCCGAAGGGGAGTCGGCCGCCCGGCCCGGCACCGGCCGCAGCGTGTAGCGCAGGTCGATCCGCCGGGTGTCGCCGCCGAGCAGCTGGTGCCGCAACTTGCCCTCGCTCACCCGCACCTGGACGGCCAGCGTCGCCGCCCACTGCCGCACCTGTTCGGCGTCGGTGCCCTGCAACGGTTTCCGCAGCGCCGCCACCGCGGCGGCCAGTCCCGCCGCACCGAGCGGCAGCCCCAACAGTCCTGCGGTGTCGGCCGGTTCGAGTCCGCCGCGCGCCAGTTGGGACACCGAGTAGCCCCCACAGGCCAGCAGCAGCACCGCGGCCAGCACGGACAGCACCCGGCGCCGCTCCCGTTCCCGTCGTCCCCCGAGGCCCGCCACGCAGTGCTGCATACCCACCCCTGGACGCCGAATCCCCGTCGCACAGCACCGGTTCGCCGACTCCCTCGACGAGAGACCTGGGTACTTGCAATCGCCTTATATTAGCTCTGGCCGATATTTGCTTTGCGGCGTACACTGTGCGATGTCTGCTTCAGGAAGGAGACCTGGACCCCATGACCGCCACCGACCCGGCCCTCACCGCCCTCGCCAACGGATGGGGCGCCCTCTCCCTCCTGCACGGCAGGATCGAGTCGCACATCGAGCGCGCCCTGCAGTCGAGGCACGACCTGAGCGTCCGGGAGTACTCGCTGCTCGACGTGCTCAGCCGCCAGCACGACGGGGTGGGCGGGCATCTGCAGATGAAGCAGGTCGCCGACGCGGTCGTGCTCAGCCAGAGCGCCACGACACGCCTGGTCACCCGCCTGGAGGACCGGGGCCTGCTGTCCCGGTATCTGTGCCCGACCGACCGGCGCGGCATCTACACCCAGGTCAGCGAGGCCGGCCTGAGGCTTCTGGAAGCGGCCCGGCCGACCAACGACGCCGCCCTGCGCGAGGCACTCGACGAAGCCGCATTGAACCCCGACCTGACGTCACTGGTCAGGGCGGTGGAAGCGGTGGACGCGCCGCCGTCGCAACGGTGATCCCGAGCCGCGCGATCACCTCCCCGCTCGACTGACCCCCGTCCGGCCGCCGCCGCGCCACAGGGGCCGGACGCATGCGCGGGAACCGGGCGGACGCACGCCCGCACCCCCGCGCGATCGATCACACGCGGGCACCCCACCCGAAGCCGCCGCAGCGGACTCTCCACACTTTGAAGCACGCCCATAATCCGCGCTTGCATTTATAGCGCGTACGCAACTATTGTGTAAGCGCACTAGGGGCTCGCTCAAGCAACACTGGACGAGTGGGGCCTTCGCCGATCACCTCTAGGACAAGCGCCATGAGCACCACCGCTGTCGCTCCGCCGACCACCACGGACGCCGAGATCCTGGTCGCCGCCACTCCCAGCGCCGCCCAGGCCGCCCGCGTCCGGGTCGGCATCACCGTCCCGGACGCGGGCGGACACCTCCTCGCCTTTCGCCCCGACGAGCGGGCCGTCCTCGTCTCCGGAGAGACCAGCACCCGCAAGGCCCGCACCGCTCTCCAGCTCAACACCCCCACCCCCGACCTCGTCGACTCCGTCCAGCCCGGCGCCCCGTCCGACACCCCGCAGGACCACACCTTCGCCACCACCGCACCGAAGGAACTCGCCTGATGCCCCGCTCCCCGCAACAGGTCTTCACCGACCACGGCACGCTGCTCGGCACCGGAGACCTCGACCTGATCAGCCAGAACTACACGGAGGACGCCGTCTTCCTCACCCCCGAGGGCGTACTCACCGGACGCCAGGGCGTACGCGAGGGCATCGGCCGTCTGCTGGCCGACCTGCCCGACGCCGAGTGGCGGCTGACGCGGCAGTTCGCCGGGGATGTCCTGTTCCTGCAGTGGTCCGCCAGGACCACGACCCACGAAGTCAACGACGGCGTCGACACCTTCGTCTTCCGGGACGGCCTGATCAGCGCCCAGACCGTCCGCTACACCCTCTCCCCGCGCGCCAAGTGAAGGAGCACCCGCACCCATGGCACCCGCCTCCGTCCCCACCGTCACCCTCAACAACGGCGTCCAGATCCCCCAGCTCGGCTTCGGCGTCTTCCAGGTCCCCGACGACCGGACCACCGCGGCCGTCTCCGCCGCCCTGGAGACCGGCTACCGCAGCATCGACACCGCCGCGATCTACGGCAACGAGTCCGGCGTCGGCCGTGCCCTCGCCGAGTCCGGGCTCCCCCGCGAGGACCTGTTCGTCACCACCAAGCTGTGGAACTCCGACCAGGGCCACGACACCACCCTCCGGGCCTTCGACTCCAGCCTCGCCAAGCTGGGCCTGGACTACGTCGACCTCTACCTGATCCACTGGCCGGCCCCCGGCCGCGACCTCTACCGCGAGTCCTGGCGGGCCCTGGAACGCCTCACCCAGGAGGGCCGGGCCCGCGCGGTCGGCGTCTCCAACTTCCAGTCCGCCCACCTGGAGCGACTGCTGGAGGGCGCGACGCTGACCCCGGCCGTCAACCAGATCGAGCTGCACCCCGGCCTGCCGCAGGCCGAGCTGCGCGCGTTCCACGCCGAGCGCAAGATCGCCACGGAGGCGTGGAGCCCGCTCGCCCAGGGCGCGGTCCTGGACCACCCGGTCATCGGCGCCCTCGCCGCCAGGTACGGCAAGTCCCCGGCCCAGATCGTCCTGCGCTGGCACCTCCAGCTGGGCAACGTCGTCATCCCCAAGTCGGTCACCCCGGCCCGGATCCGCGAGAACTTCGACGTCTTCGACTTCGAGCTCACCGCGGACGAGATGCGGGCGCTCGCGGCCCTCGACCGTGACCAGCGCACGGGCCCGCACCCCGACGAGCTCAACTGACGGGTCCCGCCCCAGCCGTGCCGGACGAGCGCGACCGCGCCACCGGCACCCTCGGCCCCGTTCCCGCCTCCCCGCCCGGAACGGGGCCTCCCCGTCGCTCCCCGGAAGGACTCGCCATGGCGTCCCGCCACCCCGCCCTCGCCCGGCTGACCCCCGTCGGCGAGCGGCTCACCCTCGGCCTGGAACTGCCCCTCGACCACGACTGGGGCCCCGACCGCCGACGTGTCGACCGTGCGGCCGGCCGCCCGTTCGGCGTCCCCGACCTGACCGAACACACCCGGCTGGCACGGCTCGCCGACCGCCTCGGCTTCGCCGCCCTGTGGCTGCGCGACGTACCGCTCTACGACCCCGTCGGGTTCGGCGACGCGGGGACGGTCTTCGAGACCTTCACCCAGCTCGGCCATCTCGCGGCCGTCACCGAGAACGTCGTCCTCGGCACCTCCGCCGTCGTCCTGCCGCTGCGCGAACCCCTGTTGGTCGCCAAGGCGGCGGCCACCGTCGACGTCCTGTCGGGCGGGCGCATGCTGCTCGGCCTGGCCAGCGGTGACCGGCCCGTCGAATACCCGCTGTTCGGACGCGAGTTCCAGGCCCGCGGTGCGACGTTCCGCGAGGGCGTCGAGACCCTGCGCGCCGCCTGGCGCGGCGGTCCGCTGGAACTGCCCCGGTTCGGGCTCACCGCGGACCGGCAGTTGGAGGTCCTGCCCCGGCCCACGCACCCGGCGGGCATCCCCATCGCCGTCGCGGGCGGCGCCCAGCAGACCCCCGAGTGGATCGCCGAGCACGCCGACGCCTCCCTCAACTACCCGCGCGAACTGGGCGCGCTACGCCTGAAGACCCGCGCGTGGCAGCAGCTGACGGAGGGGCGCAAGCCCTACCTCACCCCCATGATCCTGAACCTCCGGGACGACGCCGACGCCCCGGCCGCCCCCATCCGCCTCGGACTCAGCACCGGCAGCAAGGCCCTGGTCGACCACCTGGAACAGATGGCCGCCCTCGGTGTCGCCCACGTCTCCCTCAACCTGCGCCCCAACGACCGCCCCGTCGAGGAACTGCTGCACGAACTCGCCGAGGACGTCCTTCCCCACTTCCCCACACCCGCCGTACGGGACCGGCCGGCCTGACCGGCCCCGGTCGGGCGGACAGCGGTCGGGACGACACGGCCCCGACCGCCCGCGGTGACCGGCCGTCAGGCCGCACAACCGGTCACCACGTGCTCGGACGGTCAGCGACGGCGCCGCCAGAAGGAGCCGGAGCCCGTGTCGCGGGGTTCGATCGACCAGGCGCCGGGCGCGGTGATGACCAGCAGACGAGGACCCTCGGTCAGCGGGGCGGAGCCACGGCCCTTGTCCCATCGGCTGAACACGTCGTCGCGCTTGCCGTTGGGCCGCACGGCCTCGATCTCGAAGAAGCCGTCGCCGTCCTCGTCGCCCCGGGTCCGGATCGCCAGATCGACCGCGTCACCGGTGTGGGCGACGACATCCGGTCCGTGACCCTCGATACAGCCCTCGCTCAAGGCGCGGAGGGTGGATACCGGGCGGACCGACAGCGTCCAGTCGTCCTGCGTGATGACGTGAAGACGCAGCGGACCGTGGCCGTCGTGGTCCACGAGGGCACGAGCACGCAGATTCTCGATCCAGCTGAAGAGGATCTCCTTGTCCTTCTGGTTGCGATGATCCAGCGTGACGATCTCCGTGGCGCCGTCGCCCTCCTTCACCAGCTCGACCACCACGAACCCGGCCGTGATCGGCACGTCGACCCGCACGACCTCGTCCCCGCTGCCGCTCTGCTCGAAGTACGGGAAGTCGGGGCCGAACTCGGCGGGCAGTCCGTTGCGCGGGAAGCCAGGACCGCCGGCGGAGCCGGCGGGCGGGACCGGAGCGGGGTACGGCGACTGCGACACCGCGTCGGGAAGCGGCGCGGGAGCGGGAGCCGGGAGCGGCGCCGGCGCAGGGGCCGGGGCAGGGAGCGGCGCGGGCGCCGGGGCCGGGCGTGGAGCCGGGACCGGAGCGGACTGCGGAGGGGCGAACGGAACGGGCTGCGGAGCCGGATACGGCGGCTGCACGGCAGCGTCGGGGAAGGGCGCGGGCGGTGTCATCGTCTCGGGCAGCGGGGGCGCCGGAGGCAGCTGACCGGGCGCCGTGGACGCCGCCGCCGGCTCCTGCGCCACCGTGAAGCCGAAGTCCGCCGCCAGTCCGGGCAGTCCGGAGGCATAGCCCTGTCCGACCGCGCGGAACTTCCAGCTTCCGTTACGGCGGTAGAACTCGCCCAGCAGGATCGCGGTCTCCGTCGTCGCGTCCTCGAGCGCGTACAGCGCCAACTGCGCGCCGGTCGCGGCACTCACGGCCTGCATGTACAGGTCCGAGACATCCGCGAAGGTCCCGCCCTCGCAGGACGCCGCGACCACGATCCGCTCCACGGACGGCTCGATCCGGCCGGGATCGATCTCCAGCCAGTCGGCGACGACACCGCCTTCGCCCTGCGCGTTCCCCAGCAGCTTCACGCCGCTCCCCTGGTGCACGGGCTGGTTGTAGAACACCAGGTCGCCCTGTCCCCGAACCTTGCCGCTCGCGTCGACCAGCAGCGCGGCCGCGTCGACCTCCAACTGCCCCGGTCCCCCGGAACGTCGTACGACGGCGACCCGCATCGGCTCGCCGCTGAGCGGAAGGTTCCCCCCTTTGATGATCTGCATGGAGGCATCCTGACATCCGCATCCGGCCATAGACAGGGGCGTTCGGGCCGTGACCGAGGTGGTGGGCCGCTCGGGCAGGAAGCGGCGGGGCATCGGGGGCGGTGACCGAGACGACGGCGGCGACGGCGGCCAGGGCGACCGGCGAGCGGCCTCGCCCGGAGCGGGCGGCCTCACCGGCGCCGTCGATCTTGCCAGTTGGAATACCTCGTGCCGACGGCGGCCCGATGCGAAGGTGTGAACATTCGTATCCGCCCGGGAGAGGGAGCCCTTCGCATGGCCGTCATCCACCACACCGATCTGAAGCCGACGAAGCTGGAGCTGCTCGGCTCGTGGCTGCCCACCCGCCCTTGGTATCGGGGTGGCGGCGAGCCGCAGTTGGCGAAGGCCGGCGGCTTCCGGCTGGACGACCCGGAGGGCGAGGTGGGGATCGAGTTCATGGTGGTGACCGACGTCTCGGGGCCGGAGCCGGTCGCCCACCTGGTGCCGCTCACCTATCGGGGGGGCGCCGCTCGACGGGGCCGCCGAGCACGCTCTCGTCGGCACCATGGAGCACGGGGTGCTGGGGCGGCGCTGGGCCTACGACGCATGTCAGGACCCGGTGGCGGTGGCCCAGTTGGCGGCGCTGGTCGAAGGGCGGGCGCAGGCCCAGGACCAGAATGTCAGTGACGCGCCGGACCGGGAGGTCGTCACCTCCTACGCCGGTGAAGGCCGTCTCTCCACGGAGTTCGCCGCCACCGACGACCGCGAAGGGACCCGTCTGGTCGCTCCGGACGGCACCTCTCTGCGTCTCCAGAGGGTCCTGCGGCCCATCGGGGACGGCCCTGTTCTCGCGCCGCGGGGAGCGATCGGGCACGTCGGCGGTCCGTGGCAGACACCGGACGGCGGCCGGGTCCGGGGGTTGTTCGCCGTGCTGCACGGCGTCTGAGGTTCTCGCCCGGCGCTCTCGTTGCACGCCGATCCGTGGTCGCGTAGCGTGGACGGCGCTCAACCCTGTTTCCTGGAGGACTCGTTGAACAACCACATCACCTGGTGGAGGAGCCGCGTGCGGCGCCTGAGGGCGTAGTGGCTTCCACCATTGCCGGATTTCTTCTGACCGAACCGAACACCTCGGTCAGGTGTGCCCTCTTTCCGGCAAGTGGTCGTTCAACGGAGGTTCCTGTCATGTCGACGCCGATTCAGGCTTCCGCGTGCAATCATCGCGCGCTCGAAGTCACGGCTGTCCTCTTCTTCGCCACCACCGTGGCGCTTCTCGTCGTCTGCGTCGCCGTCATCGGCGGAATGCCGCTGCTCTCGGCGGCCGGCGCCGGGGCTTCGGCCCTCGTGCTGAGTTTCGGTGCCGGTATCGGCGCCGTCAGCTACGTCAAGCACGGCGGCTAGGGCGAGGTGAGGGCGGCCCGGTCCGGGCCGCCCTCACACTCTCCCGGGTCTCGCGAGGCTCAGCAGCCGCCGCAGTTGTAGTAGGTGACGTCCCAGTGGTTGCCCTCGTCGGCGTAGACATTGCCGGAACCGGAGCGCCACTGCGGGGCGCCGTCACCGCGCAGGCCGATGTAGGTGAAGGTGTTCTTGATGTAGTTCCCGATGCAGGTGTACTTGGCGTAGTCGAGCTTGTAGCCGTTCCAGTGCGAGTACGTTCCGGAGGCGTGGCCGGTCTCGGTGCCGCCGGTGATGTTCAGTGCGCAGCCGCTGGCGCTCTTGAGGGTCTGCGCGCCCTGGGCGGTGGCCAGGTTGAGCTGCTCGAAGGACGTACAGGTGGGGTTGTTGCGGTCGGAGCAGTTGCCGGACGACGACCAGGTGATGCCGACCTGGCTGAACATCGAGGTCGCGGTGGCGTGCGAGATCTTCGTGACGGCGAAGGCCTCGCCGGCCGTGCCGACCACGACGGCACCCGGGGCGATGACGAGGGCGAGGGCGGTCAGGACCGAGCGGAGCTTCAGGGCCTTGATGGCCTTCATGTGGGGACCTTCCTGCGGTGGGCCATGCTTCCTGTAGGGCGGCTGTGCAGGCGGTGCAGGATGATGGTGCCCGGGGTCTACGCGCGTTGGCCAGAGGACAAAACGGAAACCTTGATTCCTGTGTCTCCGCATCGGCCGATCCGGGGTCTGCGGCGGCGTGGCGCGGGCTGTTCCCGAGCACGCGGGCGTCCCGGCCGGCGCGGGGTCCGGGGCCGGGACGCCTTTGCTCTTCCTCGGTACCCTCAGCCGCCCGTCCCGCCGCCGAAGAGGCCGCTGTCGTCGCCGGGTTCGCCAATGTCCTCCGTCTCCTCGGGTGAAGCCTCGACGTCGACCGGTTCCTCGCTGGGCTCGATGATCGGGGACGGTTCCTCGGTCGGGACGATCACGTCCGTGGCCACGACGAGGGTCACCACCGACCCCGGCGGCGCCGGTTCGCCGGGCTGCGGGCTCTGGCCGATCACCGTGCCCGGCCCGGCCGCGTCCGACACCTCCTCGGTCGTCTCCGCCACCAGGCCCTGGCTCTGCAGGAGTTGGCGCGCCTCGTCGACCTGCATGCCGGTGAGGCCGGGGAGCACGGCCGGTTCCGTGGTCTCCTCGGCGGACGGTTCGCCGCTCGGCTCGTCGGTCGGCGGCTCGGGCAGGACCTCGTCCTCGGTGCCGTCGGAGCCGGCCTCGCGGGCCAGCCCGGCGTCGGGGTCCTCGACGTCGACCAGTTCGTAGACCTCAACCGGTTGCTGCTCCGGCGTGGGCTTCACCTTGGTCATCTTCTTGTCGTCGTAGGACGCCCACCGCTTGTTGTCGCCCTTGAACTCGACCTTCGCGTCACCGATGTCCTTGTCGTACGCGCCGAGCGGGTTGCCGCAACTGCACTGCACGGCCGGTCTGCCCAACTCGTCGACCAGGACGGCGATGCCCGCTTCGAGCAGCGCGTAGAACGCCTTGGCCTCCCCCTTCTCGTAGTCGTGGTTCTTGACGAGCGTGTCGCCCCGCAGCAGTACGGGCGTCAGCTTCTTCACGAAACCGACGATCTCCTCGACACCGTCCAGGCCCTGGGCCTCGGCCCACTGTTCGGCCTTGCGGCGGTTCTCCGGCTTCAGCAGGAAGTCGGTGAGCCTCGCCTTGTCGCAGCGGCTGGTGTCCTTGGTGCCGCCGTACAGGCCGGGCTCGTCGCCCTGTATCTCGCCGCCGATGCGGCTGAGCGCCTCGCCCAGGGCGAAGTCCGCCCCGAGGCCGAGCGCCTTCTTGAAGAACGGTGACGCCGTCGGCACACCGCGGGCGACGGCCCGTACGGCGGTCTTGGCGGCGAAGCATCCCGTCGTCAGCAGGCCGATGACGGCCAGGACGACCGCGAGCGCGATGACCGCGCGCCCGCTCCCCCGTGTGCGTGTCATGATCGTCGCTCTGTTTCCTTCCGGACGCGGCTGCGCCCGCCGGGCGGCGAGCGCGCTCGCACCAGTGTGGAAGGACACGGGGTCACGGCACATCCGTGCGGGCACGGGTCCAAGGGCCCGGGAAGTGTCGTACGGGCACGGCCGGTTCACAGACGGTTCAGTCCGCCTCCTCCAGGTACATCAGCACGGCCCGCACGCGGCGGTCGTGCGTCTCACTCTCCTCCGGCGGCAGACCGAGACGCCCGAAGATGGTGCTGATGTGGTCCTCGACGGTCCGTTTGCTGACCAGCAGCTTGGCTGCGATGGCCGAGTTGGACAGTCCCTGCGCCATGAGGTGCAGGACGTTGAGGTGCTGGCCCGTCAGACCGGCGAGCCGCCCGCGTCTTCGTGCGGTGCTGTGGACGGCCTCCCGGATCTCCGGGTCGATCCGGTATCCGCCGGCCGCGACGCTGTGGACGACGTCGGTCACGAAGTCGGGCCCGATGACCCGCCACTTCAACTGGTAGCCGATGCCGCCCGCCTCGGGGGTGTCGGGACCGGGTCCGGCGTCCAGCAGCGGGCGCAGATGGGTCAGTTCGACATGCTTGGAGAGCAGCAGGATGCCCACCCCGGGGCGGGTGCGGCGGATCTCCACGGCTGCCTGGAGGCCTTCGAGCCGGTGGGTCGGCGGCATCCTGATGTCGATGACGGCCAGATCGGGCAGCGGGTCGGCGACCGCGGTCAGCAGCTCGCTCGCGTCACCGGCCCGCGCGACGACCTGGTGCCCGGCGTTCTCCAGGAGGGCGCCCAGGCTGTGCAGATACTCGGAGTCGTCGTCGGCCAGCACGATGCGCAACGCCCGGCTGGGCTTCCAGTCGATCCGTTCCCCGGTCATGCCGGTTCGCCCCCTTCGCTCGCGGCTGCCCCGTCGGCCAGGGGCAGCGTGACCGAGACCTCCGTTCCCTCGCCGGGACGGCTGCGGACGGTCAGTTCGCCGTCGTAGGCGGAGACCCGGTGGCGCAGTCCCAGCAGCCCGGTGCCTCCGGCGGCCGGGTCCGCGCCGCCCACGCCGTCGTCGGCGACGGTCAGCCGCAGGACACCGTCACGGTGCCGGAGTCCGACGCGGACCGTCTCGGCGTCGGCGTGCTTGAGCACGTTGCTGAGTGCCTCCTTCACGACGTAGTACAGGGTGAGTTCGACCGCGGGCGACAGGCCGGGCGGTACGACCGCACGGATGTCCACCGGCAGGGGAAGGTCGGCGGCGAGCGAGCGCAGCGCGGCGGCCAGCCCCACCTCGCCGAGCACCGCGGGGTGGATGCCCCGGGCCGCGACCCGCAGTTCGGCGTGGCCGCGGTCCAGGGTGGCGAGGGCCTTGTCGAGCAGCACGGCGAGCTCCGGGTCGTGTGCCGCCGTGCCGCTCAACCGCTGCCGGGCGAGGTGTAGTTGGAGGCCAAGGTTGACGAAGCTCTGCTGCGCTCCGTCGTGCAAGGAGCGTTCCAGCTCCTGCCGTTGCTCGTCACCGGCCTCGACGACGCGTCGGCGGGACTGGCGCAGTTCGGCGATCAGGGCCTGGTTGTCGAGTTCCAGCGCCGCCGCCGAGACGACCGCCTCCAGGACATGGCGGTCCTCGCGCAGCGCGGGGTCGTGGACGAGGACGCCGACCCGTCGTCCGTCGCGCTCCAGAGGGCTCGTCCAGGTTCCCGGCCCCGGGGCGAGCCGGTCGCCGTCGGTGTCAACGTAGCCTTCGCCGTCGGGCGCGGGGAGCCCCAGCCGGATGGACGGGTCCCCGAGGCTCTGCGCGAGCGCGGCGCGCAGCGCCGTGTGCGAGGGCAGCGGCAGTCGGCGCAGCAGTTCGGCCACGGCGGTCCGGCCCAGCCGGATGCGCCATACGCCGGCCAGGAAGGCGAGCGGCAGCAGCAGCACGGACAGGTGGACGACCGCGAGGAGCGGGGTGTGCGACCAGGCACGTCCGGCGCCGAGGGCCGCGTCGAGCCCGGACGCGAGGCCACCGACCAGGCCGACGGCGAGGACCGGGGTGAGTTCGCGACGGTACGGCCGGGACGCGGCGGCCCAGCGCCAGGCGAGGACCACGACCGCGGCCGCGCTGAGGGCGAGTTGCACCGCGTCGGTGACCTGCCGCAGCGCCCAGACGGGGTGCACCAGCAGCAGATTGGGGGTAACGGAGGCGTGGAAGGGTACTCCGGCCGGCTGGAGCCCGAAGGCCGCCGCGCAGCCCGCGACCAGCAGCGCCCGGTCGACCAGGGCGCCGACCGGGCCGTCGTCCTCACGGGAGCGGAGCCTGCCGTACGGGAACACGAGCAGCAGCGGGACGACGAAGCCGGTGGCCGCGGAGCGCAGGAACAGGCCCATGGTGTGCACGAGGGGGTCGGTGGAGATCTGGAGGTCCTCCGCGAACCAGCCGATGCCGACGAGCAGCATCAGCAGTCCGACCACGTTGGCGGGCCTGCGCCATCGGGCGAGGAGTCCGGCCGCGAGGTAGAGCCCGCCGACGGCCGCGGAGAACAGGGTTGACGTCGAGTCGGCGTGCCGGTCGGGCGCGGTGACGATCAGTACGCAAGCGCCGAACGCCCCACCGGCCAGGGCCAGGACTACGGCGGAGCGCCGCCGTGAGGGGCTGGTCGTGTGCGCGGACCGCGTGCGCGCGAAGCGCGATGACGCCTGCGGGACCAGGGCGGACGATGCGGCCCGGGACACCGGGCGGGCGGTTGCCCACATCACCGTCCCTCCCCCATGACGGCCGGATGCGGACGTCCACGATTACTCCGTGGTCGTCTGCGCGCACTCACCGTACGCGATGGTGTGGGTCCCGTCCTGCGGCGTGGAGAAATATGAACGAGAGTCAGGTGCCCCGGTCCGCATGGGTGTGGCGGTGGTGGCGGATGAGGGCGTTCGCGTCCCGGGGCCTGTCCGGCGAACGGTGCCGGACAGGCCCCGGGCGGGGGTTCAGCGTTTGAGCGTGAAGGTGAAGTCACCGGAGAGCTTGCCGCTCAGCCGGACCGCCGAGACGAGTCTGCCCTCGGTGATCAGTCTCTCGGCCCCGGCCCGCGAGAGACCGCAGCCCTCGGCGATCAGGCGCACCGGCCGGACGGGGATCCGCGCCGCGAAGCGGACCGAGATGTCGATCACCTCGCGGTCCAGGTGATCCGAGCCGCCGGTGTCGAGGCGCCAGGCGCCGTCCCAGTCGAGGGCGATGCGATTACGGCGCTGCACGACCGGATCCTGGAGCAGCTCGGCTGCCAGGCCAGGGTCGTTGTCGTGCATCCGGTCCAGCAGCTCGGGCCGTACGGAGCGCACGTTCATCCGTTCCAGGACCGTGAGTTTCGCCGTGTCCCCGCAGGCGGCGCAGAGCACGAGGAGCCAGGCGTCGAGGAGCTTGTGGTTGGCGTTGACGCGGAATTTGCCGTTGGCCCGGAAGCGTTCGGACGCGCACGCGTGGCAACGGCGGCGAACGGTCGGCAGGCAGGTGGGCATGACCACCCAGTTGTTGAGCACAGAAGTACACCGGTTTCAGTGTGAGGAGTCCGCAGCAAGAAGCAGCGCGGCGCGGATGCGCGACGCGCGACCAATCAGCTCTCGGGGAGGTCTCACACGGTGTACAACGGCACGTCCTTGCCTCGACGACTGGGTTCGGCCGCACGGTAGTGGCGCACAGCGGCGCTGCTCCACTGGTTTTTCGAACGCCCCACCGCCGGTGCCGTCCGGCGGGTCAGCCACGGCTCAGGCCGGCCATGAGAGGGACAGCACCTGTCGGCCGACCCCGCTCGGGACTGGCACGATCCGGACGCCGGTGCCTAGCCCTTCGAGCCCGGCTTCCAGTCCTGGGCGAGGAGCCCGAGCAGGACCTCGTCGAGGAACTCGCCCATCACCCAGGCCGAGGAGCGCAGCACGCCCTCGCGGACGAAGCCGTTGTGCTCGGCGGAGCGCAGCATCGCGGTGTTGTCCGCCAGCGTCTCGATCTGCAGCCGCTGCAGACCGCGCACGACGAAGCCGTAGTGGCACAGCACCGCGACCACGTCGGTGCCGTAGCCCTTGCCGCGCGAGGACGGCAGCAGCCCCAGTCCGATGTGGGCGGCCCGGTTGTGGCGCACGGCGGGTACACCATCGGCATACGCGGCCAGTTCGTCCAGGAGCGGTCGGCTGAGGTCGACGGCGAGGACCGGGTCGAAGCCCAGGCCCGCCAGGGCGAGGCTGGTGTGCCCCGGGCCGCAGCCCAGGTCCACGGCCACCGAACCGGCCGGACCGGGCACCACGCCCCACTCGATCAGATGGGCCCGCTGGGCCGCGGCGAGCGCGAGCAGGTCACCGCCCAGCATCCAGGTGTAGTGCTCGGCGAGAAACCGGTCGTAGTGATCGACAGCGGTCGTCATGGGACCCCAGCTCCCTTCGGATACGGCAGTTGATGGGCAATCTAGGGCGCGATACGGCACAGTTGACGCACACCCGAACGAAATTCGGAACGCTGGGCAGAATGACGGCCATGGACAGCATTGATTCGGCGATCCTCAGCCATCTCCAGCGCGAAGCACGGCTCACCAACCGAGAGTTGGCGCGCAAGGTCGGCATCGCGCCCTCCACCTGTCTGGAGCGGGTCCGCTCGCTGCGGGCCCGTGGTGTGATCACCGGCTACCACGCCGCCGTGCAGCCGCGCCTGCTCGGACGCTCCCTCCAGGCCCTCGTCTTCGCCCGCCTCCGTCCGCTCAGCCGCGACGTGATATCCGGCTTCGAGGCGTATCTGGCCCAACTCCCCGAGGTGGTCTCCGTGTTCGTGGTCTCCGGGGACGACGACTTCGTCGTTCACGTGGCCGTGCCGGACATCGAGTTGCTGCACGCCTTCCTCATGGACCGGTTCAGTGCGCGGCGGGAGGTGGTGAGCTTCCGGAGTTCCGTGATCTACCAGCAGACCAGCACACGGGTGCTGACCCCTTTGCCCGGCACCGATCACGACGAAGGGGCGTAGGGCGCCGGTCTGTTGGGCGCGAGGCGCCGCCGCTCTCCTGGACTCGGCGACTTCGCGTCAGCGGGCCGCGCGCAGCTCGGCGTACAGGTCCGGGCCCGTCCAGGTCCGCGGTGCCGACTCCGCCTCGCGGACCAGGGTGACGAGGCGGGCGTTGGCGGGTGCCGTCCGCCCGTGGGCCGCCGCCAGGGTGACGATCTCGCCCTGGCGGGAGTCGATCTCGGTCGGGCGGCCGCGCCGGAGGTCCTCCCACATCGAGGAGCGGGCCTGGACGTCGATGCGCAGGGAGGCCGCGGCGAGCCGGGTGGGAGCCGTCGCGGGCGGTCCAGATCTATCTGACGGTCGCTCACTTCGTCATCGGTACGGCGCTGCTGGGAACCGGGGGTGCCGCGCGCAGCGTGGAGGAGAGGGCCGCGATGACCGAACTGTTCGCCGGAATGCCGCAGTTCCCGTTGGTCCGGGAACTCGCCGAACCGCTCAACCTGCCCGACGGTGAGCAGGAGTTCCGCTTCGGCCTCGCGGCCCTGCTCGACGGAATGGGAGACCCTCGATGAGTTCTGGCGCGGCCGGACCGCTCCGGCGCCTGTCCACCGCACGGCTCGCCACCGCTGTCACGGCCGCCGTGGCCGCGCTCGTGCTCACGGGTTGCGGCGAGCAGCCGCGACCGGGGAGCCCGGATCGTACGGGGGACTCGGCGGCCAGGGCGGACCGGCCGGAGGGCCTGCGGGAGGACGAGGAGCCGGTGCGGGCCCGGTTCCCGGAGTTCGGGGACTTCACCTCGGTGGTCTGGGAGGGCGAGGTGCTCGGCGCGAACGACCGGTCGGTGCCGGGACCCACCGACGTCCGGATGGCCGGCGTCGTCCACCTCGCCGACGCCGACGCGCGGCGGCTGCGGGAGGGCTACTCCTGGCAGGCCGCCTCCGTACGGCCCCGGGTCCCGAAGGACCTCCTCCCGCACGTCCCGGACGGCGCCCACTGGCGGACGAGCGACGGCTTCACCCGTGCGGTCACCGGTGACCGCTACCCGGCGACGTTCCACGCCGACCTGGAGCGGAGGGTGCTGGTCTTCGAAGCGGTGAACCCGCAGCGGAAGGGCTAGAAACTAGGGGCTTCGTGCGGACCATTTCGGCGTCGCGGGGTCTGCGTCTGTACGGCGTCGCGGGCCCGGCCGGGGTGTCGCGGGTCTTCGTCCGAGCGGCACGTCACGGACCCCGCCAGGCCGCCGCGGGCCTGCGTCCGAGCGGCACGTCACGGACCCCGCCAGGCCGCCGCGGGCCTGCGTCCGAGCGGCACGTCACGGACCCCGCCAGGCCGCCGCGGGCCTGCGTCCG
>NZ_JBEXPR010000027.1:27725-120881 GCF_040612135.1 Streptomyces sp. NPDC006458
CGTCCGGGCGGCGCATCACAGGCCCCGCCAGGCCGCCGCGGGCCTGCGTCCGGGCGGCGCGTCACGGGCCCCGCCAGGCAGTCGCGCGTCAGGAGTCGTCGACGCGGATCAGGGCGATCGTGATGTTGTCCGGGCCGCCCGCCTGGATCGCCTCGCGCCACAGGATGAAGGCGGCGGGACCGTCGTCGGGTTCCTCGGCGAGGAGGTCGTCGATGATCTCGTCGGGGACCGGGTCGGTCAGGCCGTCGCTGCACACGAGGAGGCGGTCGCCGGAGCCGAGAGGGCAGGGCACGAGGTGCGCGGTCACGGGGGTGTGGCTCAGCGTTCCGCCGATGGTCCGGGTGACCCGGGAGGTGGTGCGCTGCCCCGGAGCCGGTGGCGGGCTGTCGTCGACGCTGATCTGGCGCAGGCCGTCGTCGTCATGGAGATAGACCCGGCTGTCGCCGATGTTGAAGACGAGCAGGCCGTCCGGGAGGATCAGCACGCCCGCGACCGTGGTGCCCATGGTCGCGAGCTCGGGGTGCGCCTCGCCCGCCTCGAACAGTTGACGGTTGCACGTTTCCAGGGCCGTACCGACGCCCTCCGCGTCGGTGAGGGTCGGGCCGAACTCGGCCAGGCGGTTGGCGACGAGACCACTGGCGATCTCGCCGCCGGGCTGGCCGCCGAGGCCGTCGGCCACCGCCGTCAGCAACGGGCGGGTCCGGGGGAAGACCAGGGTCTGGGGCGTCTCGGTGACCGTGCCGCACAGGGTCCACGGCCCGATGACGAGGCTGTCCTCGTTGTGGTCGCGCACCAGTCCGCTGTGACTCAGCGCGGTCACGGCTGTGTACGACACTTCGCTGCCCACCTCTCCCCCACCATTGTCCGCCCGTACGGGCCCCCTGTCAGGGGCGGACCGGCCGGCGCCACGCGGTCAAACACCCGTCACAACCTGTAGCCCCCGACCTCGGCTCCCACGCCGAGCCCCGTTGTCAGTGGTGTCCGTCATGATCGGGGGCATGAGCGAGATCGACACGACCGCGCGCCGGGCGTCCCGCACCTGGAGCGGGCACGAGGCCGCCTCCGCCGTCCAGAGCCTCCTCGGAGGGATGCTCAGCATCGGGAACGGGGACGCCTTCCGCGAGTTCCGGGCGACCGCCCGCTACATCGAGGGCCGTCGGGAAGACGCGACGGAGGCGCCGGCCGAGGCCACGGTCCGGTTCTCCGGGGCGAGCAGTTGGAACGAGCTCATAGGACGCACGGGAGCCCTTGCGCTGCGCGCGGCCGCGCCCGCGACGAGGCCGGAGCGGCGCGCGGTGCTGCTCGATCTGCTGGAGGCGTGGGCGGGGACACCGTTCGCCGATCCGGCCTTCCGCTTCCGCATGGGCAAGCTGGCCGGGCGGCACTCGTACGCCCTCCGCGACGAGCAGGGTGCGTCGTTCGGTCTGCACTGGCCGGCCCGCAAGGAGACGCGCTACTTCGAAGTGGTGTTCCCCGGTGGCGATTGCGCCCCCCGTCCTGAGGAACCGCTCTACGCCGTGGACTGCCACCGCGGTTGGGGCACCCCTGAGCAACTCCTGCGCCTGGTCGACCTGGTGTGGGAACGCGGGCCGTTCGACTGGGACGCGGACGCCGTACTCGCGCTCAGCGAGGCCACGGGACTGAGCCGTCCCGCCGCGGCCCTCGTCCTGAGCGGCAACGCGGGTGCGGGCGGCTACCAGGTCCCCTTCCTGGACGAGCACGAGCGCTCGGTGTACGGCTTCAAGGCGGGCGAACTCGAGTCCGCCCGCACGGAGTTGTCGGCGATCAGGGACGAGGAGCGGCTGACGCTGCTCGCCGACGTCCTCCCGGAGGACCCCACCGACCTGTGGGAGCCCGGCGGCCTCGCCCGTGTCGCGGACCGCACCGCCGCCGCCTGGACCCGGCTGCACGGCAGGCGTCCCAGCGCCCCCTGGCCCACCTGGCAGGCCGCCGCCGCCCTGGAGACCGGGATACCGGCGACCCATCTGTGCCAGCTGTTCCTCGACCCGGCGAACGCCCCCGTGCCCCCGGGCTTCTACCTGGGTGTCTGGCCCTGCCCGTCGGAGTACCGCCATCTGCGCACCGCGTGGGGCGTCATGAGCGAGTACGACTCCATGAACCTCGTGCACGCCGTCCTGACGGGCCTGACCTGGGCGTACACGGACCTCCCGGCCGGGGACCCGGTGCGCGACGGGGCGCCCGGGGTCGTCAGGCAGTTGCGCAGGGTGCTGGCCGGCGGCGATTCACCGGCCCGTGTCCTGCACGCGGGCGTCATCCGCGGCAGCCGGGGCAGCCGACGCCAGGACTGGCTGACCGACGGCGCCTGCGACCGGATCCTGGCCCGCATCACCACCGGCGGCCTGCCACCGGGCCGCTACGAGTCCGACCCGCGTGCCTGCGTCCCCGGCCTGGTCGCCGAGATCGCCGCCGACCTCGACCTGACCGTGGACGCCGCCGCCCTCTACCTCCAGCTCCTGACGCTGCCCGTCCCGTCGGACCGCAACGTGCGCCGCTGGAACGCCTGGAAGCCGGCCCAGCACAAGGCCGCGGCGGCGGCGCTGGTCGCCCGCGGTCTGGTGGAGGAGGACCGCCGCTCCCGCGCCGGACGCACCCTGTTCCTGCCCGGCGCCTGGTCCCACGCCGAGAAGCCGCTCCTGCCGATGGAGTCGTGGAAGGCACCCCTGCTCGGCGCCCAGTTGAGCTACGACGGCACCGAGGTGCGGGACTTCGAGCTGTTCCCGGGCACGCTGCCCGAGCTGTTCTCCCGGGCCTGGGAGCTGGTCCGGGAGGGCCGGGGGCCCATGGCCTGACCCGGGTGGCGGCCGATGGCGGGCGGTCCGGGAGCGCCCGCCACCGGCGGTGTCGGCGGCTCAGCCGATGGCCTCCTTGCGGACGAAGCCCGCGAAGCGGTCGGCGAACTCGGCGCTGACGTAGAGCTTGCCGTCGTTCTGCACGAACAGATGGAGGTGGTCGGCCAGCCACTTGGTGAAGACCGGGCCGGTGCGGTGGTCGTCGAAGGCCTTACGGTCCTTCCAGGCGCCGACGAAGATGATCTCGTTCGGGGTGGGCGGGGGCAGGGAGCCCTCGACGATGGCGGTGTGCAGGCAGTACATCCAGGTGTCGGGCTCGTGCTGGTGGGTCTGCGCCACCAGGTCCTTGAGCGCGGTGATGGCCTCCTCGCGCCTGCCGTCGACATGCCACCACTTCGTGACGATCGAGATCACTTGAGGGCTCCCTTCATGTCGTTGATCTCCTTGCGCAGCTTGTCCTTGTCGCCGGTGGTCCGGGCGTAGTGGAACCGAGGACAGAGCGTCTTGTGGGCTCTGGCGGGGTCCGGGGTGCGCATCAGGGCGACCGCCTTGTTCTTCAGCGCCCACATGGAGTGGACGGCGAGGGGCAGCCGGTCCTTCTCGTCCACCCCGGCGTGGGTGCCCATCTTGTACGGGACCGACTTCTTGACGGCGGAGAAGGCCAGGTAGAGGTCGTCGACGAGCTCGGTGTAGGCGAGGTCGAACTCCTTCAGGGCGATGCCTTCGAGGCCGCTCGGCAGGGCGCCGTTGCCCTTGACGAACTCGGCGGGGTGGACCGCGTCGTAGTCCACCAGGAGCAGGGCGCCCTTCGGCTCCTCGTTCGCCAGCTGGTCCGTGCGGAAGCGGCGGCCGGTCTGGAGCTCACGGAAGCGGGCGTAGTGGGAGTACATCTCCCAGCCGCTGTTGAGCCGGTCGTGGTCGGTGACCACCACGGCCGGCTTGTCCAGGACCTCGGGCGGCAGGCCCTCGCCCTGGTCGACGATCTTGTCGATCGCGGCGACGGCGGTGTCGACGCCGGACACATGGAGGATCTCGCCGGCGCCGCCGTAGTACTCCGTGGCCTTCACCTGGTTGCCGTGCTTGAAGTCCTCGTCCTTGCAGTGGTCCTTCAGCGCAGTGCGGATCGCGCCGTAGAACTCGCCGATGGTCGGATAGCCGCCCGAGGAGCAGTCGATGTCGCTGAGCTTGGCCGCCCCGTGGAAGGGGTGCTCGATCAGGACGAACCCGTCCACGGCCGCCGGTGCGAGGGGCCGCAGTTCCAACGACCCGATACCGCTGATCAGTTTGATGTCGTACGGGTACTCCGGGACCGGCGGCACGTCCTTGAAGGTCTTGAAGGTGACCGGGTCCGTGCTGGGCTTCGTCCCGAGCGCGCTGAGGACGTTGGCCGCGAGGACCATGTGGAGCATCTCCTCCATGACCACGCTGCGGATCGTCTGGGCCGCGTCGGAGTTGTGGCCGTCCTTGATGGAGTACAGCGCGGTGAGGTAGACGGGGATCGTGCTCAGCTCCAGGCCCACGGCCAGTTGGAGCGCGGCGGTCAACTCCGCCTTGTCCTTGATCGGTTCGGGTTTCTGCGACCGCTGGTTCACTTGATCAGCTCCTTGGCGATCTCGTCACCCGTGCGCAGCGCCAGGGCGGTCATGGTGAGCGTCGGGTTGGAGGTGCCGAGCGTGGGCATGCTGCCGCAGCCGACGACGAACAGGTTGGGCAGGTCGTGGCTGCGCTGGTAGCTGTCGACGACCGAGGTGCCGGGGTCGTCGCCCATGCGGTGGGTGCCCACGACATGGCCCGCGCCGCGCACCCAGTACCGCACGCCGTCGTACTCCACCTCGGAGGGGTCCGGGCCGTAGTGGGTGTAGTCGCCGGTCCTGTACTCGGGTCGACGGACCTTGTCCGTCATGCCCAGCCGCGCGAACAGCTGTCTGCTCGCCTCCGCCGCCCAGGGCAGGGACGCCTTCACGTACTCCGACAGGTCGTACTGGATCACCGGCCGGTAGCTGCCCAGGGCGTCCTTGTAGCGGCCGTCGATGGTGACGCGGTTGCGTGCCTCGGGGTCCTGCTCCAGTTCCCAGGCGATCCGGAACTGCCGGGGCAGGATCTTGCCCAGTGCGGTGCGCAGCTCCCTGCCGTAGAGCCGCGCCTTGCCGTCCTGGCCGCCGCCGACCAGGTCGCCGACGGTGTCGTACGGGGCGTTCTCGGGGAAGTTCCAGCCCCAGTTGCCGATCTCCACGCGGAAGGCGGTGCGTTCGCTGCGGAAGTCGCCGTCGCGGAAGGCGGGGATGCCGGAGGTGGAGCCGGGCCCGCGGAAGGCGCCGACGTTCTCCGGGAGCAGGCCCCAGGTGAGCAGCAGCGGGTGGTCCATGAGGTTCTTGCCGACCTGCGTGCTGGAGTTGGCGGCCTTGGAGGCGAGCAGCAGGGTGGCGTTCTCGATGGCGTTGGCGGCCAGGACGTAGGCGCGGCCGGTGACCCGGTGGTCCGTGGGCGCGCTGCCGTCGTCGTAGTACGTCCTGTAGTCGACGGCGGTGACCTTGCCCTTGGTCGTGTCCGTGCCCTCGGTGTGGGCGACCCGCATGGCGACGCACTGGCTGCGGATGGTGACCATGGGACGCTTCCCCGGTGTCTCGCCGTCCCGGGGCGGCGGGTATTTGACGACGAGTTCGTACAGGGTCTTGAGGGCGTTGTACTTGGCCTGGACGGGGCAGATCGGGATGCAGCTGGAGTTGCCCTCGCAGCGCTGGCCCCGGTCGGCGTTCCCGGCGGCGCCGACGATGCGGTAGTCGGGCCTGGTCGGGGTGGAGTTGCGGGCGACCGGGGTGTTGCTGATCCGGACGGTGAAGTCGTACGCCTTCTTGTCCCGCCCGTGCAGGGTGATCTTCAGGTTTCCCGCGATCTTCTCGAAGTACTTGTCGAGGTAGCTGGAGGGGATCTCCTCCATGGGGAAGCTGTAGACGCCGTTCGGGAACTTGGCGGTGTTCGCGCTCTTGAAGTACGCCGCCGGGTCGTCCCCGATGCCCGGGTAGTGCTGGTTGCGCACCTCCGCGGAGACGCCGAGGATGTCCCACTCGGCGCGCTCGTAGTAGGGCTTGAGGTCGGCGTAGCGCAGCTTCTGCGGCCAGTCGAAGCCGCGGCCGTACTTCGTCTTCATCTCGAAGTCGTGCGGCAGCATCCGCAGACAGGTGCCCAGCCAGTGCAGGGTGGTGCCGCCGAGGGAGCGGGCGTAGTCGCTGCCGAACGGCAGCGGGCCCTTCTGGACGAAGTAGCCCTGGTCGCTGGTGACGGGGTTGCCGTCGGCGTCGCGCAGCGGCCGGATGTCCAGCACGTCGGGCTGCGGGGCCGAACCGGTCGTGGGGTAGGGCGAGTTGGGGACCTTGATCAGGGCTTCCTGGTACGCCTCCACGTAGGTGTCGTACTTGTCGGCGCTCATGGCGGTGGAACGCCCGGCCTCCAGGATCAGGATGCTGGGGAGCTTCGTCGCCTTCTTGGCCTTGTCGTTCGCCTCCTTGGTCCTCAGGGCGTGTTCGATGACCGTCTTGGCGACGACGGCGCCGGAGATGCCGCCGCCCACGATGACGAGGTCGTACGCGGATTCAGGGGTGTCGCTCATGGTTCTTCCTCACCATCAGGGCAGCAGGGACGGCGGTTCGGCCCAGGAGCCGAAACCCGGCCCCTTGGCGCCCATCGCGTGGGCTCCGGCGGCGAGCCAGACCAGGCCCTCGCGGTAGCCCTGGCTGGAGACGATGTGCTGGACGTCGTCGGCGGTCGCTCCGAAGCGGTCCCGGTAGCCGGCGGGCAGCGGGTACCAACTGCCCAGGTACCAGAGCTTGATCAGGCTGATCACGACCGCGCCGAAGCGGTCGCTCTGGACGACCTCCTTCTTGAACTCGGCCCCGTCGTACGGCTTCTTCTGCCGGTCCTTGGCGAGCGCGTCCTCCGCGACCCGGAACAGCTGCCCGGCCTCGCGTTCGCCGATCATCCGCAGCAGGGTGTCGTAGTACGTGTCGATCAGGCCGGTGCCGGCCAGTTCCGTGCGGTTGAACCCGGTGAGTTCGACGGAGATGTCGGTGAAGATCTGCTCGGGGGTGCGGGGTGGGGGCGGGATGTTGCCCATGGGGGTGCTCTCGTTCAGGAGGAGGGGAGGAGGGTGCGGTTGAGGGGGGCGAGGTCCAGGGGGCGGTTCTTGACGTCCGGTTCGAAGGCGGAGTCGACCGACTGCTGGAACGTGAAGAAGGCGGGGTCCGGGTCCGCGGCCTTCTTGATCTCCCTGAGCCGCTCCAGGTTGGAGCCGTAGTAGGCCTTGGCCCAGTCCTGCTGGAGGGGGTCGATGTAGTTGACGTACGCGCCGTGGAAGTCCTTCTTCAGCGCCTCGCCGAAGTCGAAGGCCCACTCGACGTTGGCCCGGGTGTCGGCCGGGTCGCCCCAGATGGACTTCAGCTCGAACACGAAGAGCTTGTCGCGGTGCGGGTAGGGGCCCTGGCCGGCGAGCGACTTGTCGTTGACCTTGCCGCGGCCGTGGGTCCAGACGACGAAGCTCTCCTTCGACGGCGAGGCGGCCATCGCCTTCTGCACGGCCTTGATCATGTCCGTGGTCCAGCCCGGCTTCTCCTCGATCATCCCCGAGCGGATGTAGGCGTTGCGGTCGCCGACCAGCGTGGAGCGGCCGATGGCCATCTCCAGCGTGGGCAGGGGCACCGAGTACAGCCGTACGTCGAAGGGGTTGAGCTTCAGCATCGGCTGGAGGTGGGCGATGCCGTCGGCGTAGGCGCCGTTGTAGACCGGGGTGATGCGGAAGGAGGGGATCATGCGGGTGGGTTCGGCCGGGTCGGGGTCGTGGCCGACGTAGCCGTAGGCGGCGAAGGCGTCGGGCAGCTTCTTGGCCCAGGCGTCGTAGGCGGGGATGACCTCCTCGGCCCGCTCCAGCGGGAAGGAGAGCCCTCCGCCGAGGACGGTGGCGGCGGGTGGCCGGTGCAGTTGCAGGGTGACCTCGACGGCGACCCCGAAGTTGCCTCCGCCGCCGCCCCGGCAGGCCCAGAACAGGTCCCGGTCGAGCTTCTCCTTGGCGTCGGCGGTCAGCGTGTGCATCTCGCCGTCGGAGGTGACGAGCCTGATCCGCGTGACGTTGTCGCTGCCGAGGCCGTAGGAGCGGGAGACGAAGCTGTAGCCGCCGCCCTGGAGGAAGCCGGGCAGTCCCACCGGGAGGCAGCCGCCGCCGACGGGGATCAGCGGACGGGCGCTGCGGTCGACGTAGCCGTAGACGTCGGCCCAGGTGGCGCCCAGCTGGACGGTGAGCTGGTCCTTGCCCTTGTCCAGTGTCATGCCCCGCATCAGCCCGAGGTCCAGGACGATCCCACCCCGGTTCAGGCAGTACCCGGCGGCGCTGTGCCCGCCGCCGCGTACCGTCATGGGCAGACCCCGGTCCTGGGCGAAGAGGATGGCCTCGCGGACGTCGGCGTAGGAGTTGGCGCGGACGACGAGGGCGGGGGGTGTGCGGGTGCGGCCGTTGTCGATGGCGACGACCTTGGCGTACTCGGCGCTGCCGGGCTCGCAGACATAGCCGCTGAGGCGGCGGGCGAGGTTGGCGACGGCGGCGTGCGGATCGGTCGTCATTCCTTGACCCCGGCCAGCGACTTGAGCGTGGTGAGGCTCGGGACGAAGAAGTACTCGCCGCCCTTCATGGTGACCCACTCGCCGACCGTCTCGGTGAAGGTGTGGCCCACGACCCTGGGCGGGTTCTGCGAGAAGTCGAGGTCGTTGCGGGAGCCGTACAGCTTGGGCCAGTCGGCCGGGTACTTCGTCGTCGATCCGGGCGGGCGCCGGCCGATGACGGGGTCGATGCCGCTGCCGTCCCGCAGGAAGACCGGGTTGTTCGCCCACTGGTTCTGGATGAACTCGAACTGGTCGGCGATGCTGCTCTGCGCGCACAGGAACAGCAGCCCGACCTTGTCATCCGGGTCCGGTGTGAGGGTCACCTTGCCGTAGCTGATGCCGCGGCGGACGATCCGTACGGTCCGCTCCTGGGTGACGGGCTGGCCGAACTGGCGCTGCTTGTCGCCACGCGGGTTGGACTTGCGGATGTGGCCCTGGAAGGGGCAGCGCACTCCGTCGGGGTCGGCGTCGTAGTCGAAGTTGTTCGGCAGCGGGCCGAGGCCCTTGACGGGGCGGTCCACGACCGGGGTGCCGTCCTGGAAGCGGCCGACCATGTAGGCGCCGGCGAGGTCGACGTACTCCTGGGGGACGGGGTCCGTCTCCTTGTACTTCGGGCGGGCGTTCGCGGTGATCTTCTTGGCGAGGGCCTGCTCGTCCCTGCGGAAGCCGGCCACGTCCTGTTCCAGCTTGCGGTACACGAAGTACGAGCCGTAGCTGTGGTCCGCACCGCCGGGGTCGGGGACCAGGACCTGGTCGAGCGGGGCGCTCGGGTCGTAGCGGTCGATGCCGCCCTGCCGGGTGTGGGCGTCCTCGATGTCGCGGGCGTAGAACAGCGGCTGGCTGATGCCGTCGACGAAGCCGAAGTGCTCACGGACGGGGGCCTGCGGGTCCGGCTTGCCGTCCGCGTCGAGGCGCATGGCGGTGCCGTGCTCCTCGGAGATCTTGGCGCCGAGGGCCGTCAGCTCGGCGTGCAGCTCGGCGGCGAGCCAGTCCAGCCGGTCCGGGAAGTCGTCGGCGACGATCACGAGGGCGTGCAGCGTGCGCTGGAATTGGTCCTCCCACTTGTCGACCGGCGGGTCGTTCAGCAGGCCCACCTGAGCCTTGGCCCCGGCGCGGAAGGAGGGGTCGTCGGGCAGGGACAGCGCGGGCACCTTGAGGTCGCGGTACCCGGCGGCCGAGACCAGCAGGCCGTAGAAGGCTCCGCTGGCGGACTTCAGCAGGGCGGTGGCGTCCTTGGCGGACACCCCGCCGTTGCCGCGGATCGTCTCCAGGGCCTCCCGGTGGGCCTTCGCAGTGTCCCACTGCTGGAGGGCGGAGGTGACCCGGTTCTCGGAGACCATGCCGGCCAGCCAGGCGCGGGCCTTCTGCCGCTGCTCCGCCGTGTCGACGGCGAACGTGATGAACAGGTGCCGGCTGTGGTCACGGCCGTGACTCTTGAGGATGTTGCCCTGGAGGTCGCCGAGGGCGTCTCTGAGCGCCTCGACGGTGTTGCGGGTCGGGGGGACCGCCACGTCGGGATCGATCGCCGTCTGTTTCAGGTCGATGGCCATGACGTCTGCTTCGCACCAAAGGGGGTGAGGCTAATCGTGGCCAGAGCCATACCTTCGGCATATGCGTGAAGCAATGGGGGTACCGCGACGTGCGGGGATGACCGCGGATGCACGAAGTGCACATGCCATGGGCATTCACCCGTCCGGGCGTGTCCCCGTTCCACCAAACCCGCCACCCGGGTGACGTTCCACGAACATCCAAGCGAAAGCCGGTCCTTGGCGCCGCACACCCGAACGCGGACACGCATCATCCGTCGGGCGCCCGACGGATGATGCGTGGGTGTGCGGCCCGCCTCGTCAGCGCGCGGGGCGGATTCGGTGGATGGAGTCCAGGGCCTGCGCGCCGACGGCGGCTTTGTCGACGACGTACGCCGTGCCGTGGGCGAGGACGACGTGGTCGGTGTTGGCGCCGGTGGCGAGGCTCGCGAGGACGGTGCCGGTGCGCGGGTCGAGGATCGTGGTGGTGCCCGCGTCCTTGTTCACCGCGTAGACGTTGCCGGTGCAGACGTCGGTGGCGACCGCGAGGGTGCCCGCGCCCGTCGGGATCTCGCGCTGGACCTGGGCGCTCGCGAGGTCGACCACCGAGACCGAGCCGGAAGCCTGGTTGGCGGTGTAGGCGGTGCGCCCGTCGGCGGACAGGCACACGTCGATCGAGCCCTGCCCGGCCGGGAGCAGCTTCGGTTCGGCGGAGCCCGGCGTCACCTCGATGAGACGTCCCTTGGCCAGGTCGGCCGCGTAGACGTGGCCGGTGTACGGGTTGACGGCGAGGCCGGTGGGCCAGGCGCCCTCGACGGTGACGCGCTGCTTCTCCTGGTAGGTGCGCAGGTCGAAGGCGACGATGCTGCCCTCCTCCAGCGCGCTGCACCACGCCACGCCGCGCGCCAGGTCGACGGCGACGTCGCGAGGGTGCTTGACGCCGGGGACGGTCGCCAGGTGGCGGCCCGTGCTCTGGCTGTACACCGCGAGGGCGTTGTTCAGTGTGGCGGTGACCCACACCGTGTTGTGGACGTCGTCGACCGTGACGCCGTAGACGGCCTCCAGCGCACCGGTGGCCGGGTCGGTCAGCGGGGGCGTGTAGGCGTCCAGCAGCTCCAGCGTCCGGGGGTCGACCTTCAGCAGGCGCGACTGGGTGACCGGCGGGAAGCCCACCGAACTGGTCACCCACAGCACCTCGTTACGGGCGGAGTGGGCGACCTGGTAGAGGCCTTTGGCGAGTGCGGCGGACTTCACGGTGTAGGACGTCTCCAGCGGGCGGGGGCGCTTCGGGGTGGCGGCCGCCGCCGTACCGGTGGCGGCGAGCGCACCTCCGGTGGCGAGCGCGGCTCCGAGGACGGTGCGGCGGCCGATCGGGTCGCGGGTGCCGGACATTGTGGTTCCTTCCGAGTAGGGGGTGATCTAGCGGGACTCGTGGGCCTCGGTCATACGTCGAGGTCCTGGAGCCGGGTCGCGAGCACGGCCGCGATCTCGTCGATCGGGCCCGGCCGGGTCATCTCCGGGTGCACGCAGTCCAGTTCGTGTTCGTCGATCGCTCCGCCGATGTACGGCTTCCAGGCGCTCGGCGTCAGCCAGTGCTCGGCGCGCGGCGCGGCGGCCGTGAAGAACAGCACGTCGCCGTCGAAGACCAGGTGCTGTTGGGTGCGCATCAGGCGGGCGTTGTTGGTGACGATCCCGACCACGGCGTCCACGACGTGCTCGGGCAGTGCGGCGAGCGCGCTGCCCTCGCGGCGCAGCACCGCGAGGACGCTCTCCCGGGTCAGGTCCGTGCCGCCCTCGTAGCCGGCCATGCGCAGCAGGGCGCCCAGGGCGTCGGCCTCGGTGGGGCCGGCCAGGTCGCGCCACTGGTCGGAGGGGTAGGCGTCCATCAGTGCCAGCAGCTCGACGTCCTGGCCGGCCTCTCGCAGATGCACGGCGACGGTGTGCGCGATGACCCCGCCGACGGACCAGCCCAGCAGCCGGTAGGGGCCGTGCGGCTGCACCTCGCGCAGCCGGGCGACGTAGTCGGCGGCCATCTCGTCCATGGTCGCGGGCAGGGGCTCGTCGGCGCGCAGTCCGCGGGCCTGGAGTCCGTGCACCGGCTGGTCGGGGCCGAGGCGGGCGAGCAGCCCCGAGTAGCACCAGCTGATGCCGCCGGCCGGGTGGAAGACGAACAGCGGTGTGCGGGTGCCCGTGGCGCGCAGGGGCAGGACGACGTCGAGGGCGCTGTCGCCCGCGTCGCCGTCGGTGAGGCGGTCGGCGAGCGCGGCGGGAGTGGGGGCGCGGAAGAGGGTGCCGAGCGGGGTCTGTGTGCCGAGGGTGTCGCGGATGCGGGACATCAGGCGGGCGGCGAGCAGGGAGGTGCCGCCGAGGTCGAAGAACCCGTCGTCCACGCCGGCCCGTTCGACGCCGAGCACCTCGGCGAACAGCCGGGTGAGGGTCTCCTCGGTGGGGGTGCGCGGCGCGCGGGATTCGGTGACGGTCGCGGCGGCGGGGGCCGGCAGGGCGGCGCGGTCCAGCTTGCCGTTGGCGCTGAGCGGGAGGTCGTCGAGGGCGACGAACGCCGACGGGACCATGTAGTCGGGCAGCACGGCGGCGAGACGGGCGCGCAGTTCGTCGGCGCCGGGTACGGCCTCGCCGGGATGCTCCGCGGCGCCCGCGCCGGTGACGTAGGCGACGAGTCGCTGATCGCCGGGACGGTCCTCGCGCAGCAGGACCACGGCCGCGGTGATGCCGTCCACGGCCGTCAACTGTGCCTCTATCTCGCCGAGTTCGAGGCGCTGGCCGCGCAGCTTGACCTGGTGGTCGGTACGGCCCAGGTAGACGACCTCGCCGTCGGCGGTCCAGCGGGCCAGGTCGCCGGTGTGGTACATGCGCGCGCCGGGCGGGCCGTAGGGGTCGGCGACGAACCGGGCGGCCGTGAGGTCGGGGCGGTGCAGATAGCCGTCGGCGAGCTGGACGCCCGCGAGGTACAGCTCGCCCGTCACGCCGGGCGGGCAGGGCTGGAGGGCCGGGTCGAGGACGTACAGGCGGGTGTTCCACACCGGCCGGCCGATCGGGACGGTGCCGGTGGCGCCGGGCACGCAGGTGTGGTGGGTGACGTCGACCGCGGCCTCGGTCGGCCCGTACAGGTTGTGCAGCGGGACCGAGGGCAGCGTGCGGTGGAACTGCTGCGCGGTCTCGCGGGGCAGCGCCTCGCCGCTGCAGAAGACATGGCGCAGGCCCGTGCAGCCGGCGGCCTCCGGCTCGGCCAGGAACACCTGGAGCATGGACGGCACGAAGTGGCAGGCGGTGACGCCCTGTTCGCGGATGGTGCGGGCGAGGTAGGCGGGGTCCTTGTGCCCTTCGGGGTCGGCGAGGACGAGGGTGGCGCCCTCCCGCAGGGCCCAGAAGAACTCCCAGACCGAGACGTCGAACCCGGACGGTGTCTTCTGCAGCACCCGGTCGCCGGCCGCGAGCGGATAGGTGTGCTGCATCCAGCGCAGCCGGTTGTCGATCGCCGAGTGCGGTACGACGACGCCCTTGGGCCGGCCCGTCGAGCCGGAGGTGTAGATGACGTAGGCGGGATGGCTCGGGGTGAGGGCGCGGGGAGGGTCCACGGACAGCCGGCCGCTGAGGTCGAGGTCGTCGAGCAGGACGTACGGCCGTGCCGTGCGCGGCAGTCGCCCGGCGGTGTCCGTGTCGGTGAGGACGCAGACCGGGTCAGCGTCGTCGAGCATGTGGCCGAGCCGTTCCGCCGGGTAGCCGGGGTCCAGCGGCAGATAGGCGCCGCCCGCCTTCAGAACCGCGAGCAGGGCCACGATGAGCGACACCGAGCGGGGCAGCGCGATGGCGACCAGCCCGCCGGGGCCCACTCCCCGGGCGGCCAGTTCGTGTGCCAGTCGGTTGGCCCGCGCGTTGAGTTCGGCGTAGGTCAGGGTCCGCTCGCCGTGCACGAGGGCGGGGGCGTCGGGAGTGCGGCGAGTCTGGGCCTCGATGGGGCCGATCAGGGTGGTCGGCGGGACGCTGTGGGCGGTGGCGTTGAACTCCTGGAGCACCAGGTGACGTTCGGCTTCGGTGGCGACACCCAAGAGGGCGAGGGGCGCGCCGGGGTCGCAGTCGGCGACGCGGGCCAGCAGGTCGAGGAAGCGCTCCTGGTGGGCGGTGACTTCCCCGCGGGTGTAGAGGGCGGGGTTGGCGTCGTGGTCGATGCGCAGGCCCCGGCCGTCGGCACGGTCGTAGACGTTGACCGTCAGGTCGTCGACCGGGCCGGCGGACAGGTTGTGCGCCACCGCTCGGGCGCCCGCGAAGGTCAGTTCGTAGTCGAACGGCATGATGTTGACCAGCGGTCCGACCAGTGGCCGTCCCTCCCCCAGCAGGCCGAGGTCGCGTCGGATGTCCTCGAACCGGTAGCGCTGGTGACGCCGCGCGGCCCGCATCGCGAGCACGACCTGCCGGGTCAGCTCGGCGAGGGTGGTGGCGGGGTGGACCTCGAGGCGCAGCGGCAGGACGTTCATCACCATGCCGGGCACGCGCAGGGCCACCGAGCCCATGCGGCCCATCAGGGGCAGGCCGAGCACGACGTCGGAGCGGGCCGTGACGCGGGAGACGTACAGGGCCTGGGCGGCGAGGATCACCTCGGGCCAGGTCGCGCGCAGTTCGTCGGCGAGCGTGCGCAGGCGGGTGGTGACGTCCTCGGCGACGTGGGCGCTCGACCGCAGGAAGGTACGGGAGGGCAGTGCGGTGCGTCCGGCCAGGGCCGGTGCCTCGGGGCGGTCGGCGAAAGCCTCGCTCCAGTGCGCCCGGTCGGTGGCGTACTGCTCGCAGGCGCGGTAGGCGAGGTCGTCGGCCACCAGGTCGGTCACGGAGCCGAAGGGGGTGTCGCCGGGCTGCTCGCCCGTGACGAGGGCCGAGTAGATCTCGGCCGTGCGGCGGGCCAGGAGCGAGTAGCCGAAGCCGTCCATGACCAGGTGGTGCACGCGCTGGTACCACAGCCAGCGGTCGTCGCCGACGCGCAGCAGCGCGTGCTGGAAGAGGGGGCCGGTGGCGAGGTCGCAGGGCCGGGCGAGGTCGGCGTCCATCCAGGCGCGGGCGTCGGCGTCCGGGTCCGCGGCCTCGCGCAGATCGGCGGTGTGCAGCGGGAAGTCGTCCAGGTGACGCGTGAACTGCCGTGGCCCGTCGGGCGATTCCACGATCCGCATGCGCAGCGACTCGGCCTCGTCGGCGGTCCGGACGAGGGCCCGGGCGAACAGGGCGGGGTCCACGTCGCCGTGGATCTCCAGGCACTCGGCCGTGTTGAGCGCGGGGCTCTGCGGGTCGAGGGCCTGGGCGTACCACATACCGGACTGGGCCGCGGTCAGCGGCAGTCCGGCGTCGGGCGCGCCCGGGGTGGCCGGCCCGGCACGGTCGGAGGAGGACGTCGCGGCGCTGTGGGTGGAGGAGGACGTCGCGGCGCTGTGGGTGGAGGAGGACGTCGCGGCGCTGTGGGTGGAGGAGGACGTCGCGGCGCTGTGGGTGGAGGAGGACGTCACTGTCGCACTCCCAGCAGAGGGGCCCACGCCTCGATGGCGGTGCGTTCGGCGAGGGCGACGAAGGTGATCTCGGCGCCGTGGTCCCGGCGCCACCGCTCGACCAGGCTCATCAGGCGCACCGAGTCCAGTCCGTAGTCAACGAGGTCCTCGTCGTCGGGGATGTCGGCGGGGTCCTCCCCCAGGACGTCGGCGACGTCCTCGCGGATGCGCTGCACGGTCAGCGTCATGGGTCAGTCCCCCTGGAAGACGGAGTCGGCGGTGATGACGCGGGCGCAGGCGCGGGCCGCCCAGTGCAGGGCCTGGAGGTGTTCGCGCGGGCCGAAGTCGGCGGTCGCGTCGGCGACGACGAACGGCTGGATGTCCCGCATCCAGGCGTCGCAGGCCGTCATGTTCACCCCGAGGTGGGCGTAGACACCGGTGATGATCAGCTGGTCGCGCCCGTCGTCCGCCATCAGGCGGGCGAGGTCGGTGCGGACGAACGCGCTGTACTTCCACTTGGTCAGCAGCCGGTCGCCGTGCCGCGGGGCGACCGCGGGGGCGATGGCCACGGCGCGCTCGTCGGCGGGCAGCCCCGGTCCCCAGAAGTCCAGTTGGAGTCCGCGTTCCTCGGGGCTCTGTCCGCCGGGCTGCGCGGAGTAGACGACGGGCACGCCGAGTCGGCGGGCCTCGTCGGTCAACCGGTATACGGCGGTGAGGAGTTCGGTGAGGGGCACGGTGTCCGGGGTGAACGCGGACAGGAAGTGGTTCTGGAGGTCGTGGACCAGCAGGACGGCCCGCGCCGGGTCGACCTTCCAGTGGACGCGGTTGTCGGGCAGCTCGACGCCGGCCGGCATGGCGTACGGGGGAATGGGGGGAAGGGCCATCGTCTCAGGTCGTCTCGTGGTGGGAGGTGGCGGCGGTGACGCGGAGGTCCTTCTTGCTGACCTTGCCGATCCCGGTGTGCGGGAAGGCGTCGACGAACTCGACCAGGTCGGGCACCTTGAAGGCGGCGAGTCCCCGCTCGCGGACGAACTTGCGGAGCGCGGGGGCGCGCAGCGCGACGCCCTCGCGCAGGATCACGTAGGCGCAGGCGCGTTCGCCGAGGAAGTCGTCGGGTACGGAGACGACGGACACGTCGTGCACGGCGGGGTGGCCGAGGATGACGTTCTCGACCTCCTCGGCGGCGATCTTCTCGCCGCCGCGGTTGATCTGGTCCTTGGCGCGGCCCTCGACGACGAGGTGGCCGCTGCCGGTCATGCGGACGAGGTCGCCGGTGCGGTAGAAGCCGTCCTCGGTGAAGGAGCGCCGGTTGTGCTCGGGGGCACGCCAGTAGCCGCGGATGGTGTACGGACCGCGGGTGAGCAGATGGCCGGTCTCGCCGGGCTCGACGTCCTGGTCCTCGTCGTCGACGATCCTGATCTCGTCGTCCGGTGAGATGGGCCGGCCCTGGGTGGTGACGACGGTCTCCTCGTCGTCGTCGAGCCGGGTGTAGTTCACCAGGCCCTCGGCCATGCCGAAGACCTGCTGGAGTGCGCAGCCCAGCGCGGGCCGGATGCGGCGGGCCGCGGTCTCGCTGAGCTTGGCGCCACCGACGAGCAGTGACTTCAGACTGCCGAGGTCGTACGTCGTGGTCAGCGCGGCCTGTGTCCACACCAGGGCGAGCGGCGGGACGATGCCGGTGAGGGTCACTCCCTCGCGCTCGATGAGGGGGAAGGCGGTGTCCGGGTCGGGGCTCGGGCACAGCACGACCCGGCCGCCCACGGCCAGCGTGCCGAGTGAACCGGGCGAGCTGAGCGGGAAGTTGTGCGCGGCGGGCAGGACTACGAGGTACACGCCGCTCTCGTCGACCGCGCAGATCTCGGCGGAGGCACGCACCGAGTAGAGGTAGTCGTCATGGGTGCGCGGGATCAGTTTCGGTACGCCCGTGCTGCCGCCGGAGAGCTGGAGGAAGGCGAGGTCGTCCGGGGCGGGGCCGTCCTCGGGCCGGGCCGGGTCCACCGGGAGCGGCACGTCCGCCAGGGCGGTGTGCTCTCCCGGGTCGCCGACCACGAAGACATGCCGCAGCGTGGGGGCCTGGGCCCGCACACGGGTGGCCAGTTCGCGGTAGTCGTAGCCCTCGTGCACGTCCGCGACGACATAGGCGACGGCTTCGCTGAAGGTGCAGAAGTAGGTGATCTCGGTGTCCCGGTGGGCGGGGAGGGCGAAGACCGGGAGGGCGCCGACGCGGAAGAGGGCGAAGACGGTCTCGAAGAACTCGGCGACGTTGGGGAGCTGGACGACCACACGGTCGCCCCTGCCGATTCCGGCGGCGCGCAGGCCCGCGGCCAACCTGTCGGCGCGGGTGTCGAGTTCGGCGTAGGTCCAGCGCCGTCCGGCGCCTGCGGGGTCGACGACCGCGATCCGGTCCGGGTGGTCGCCCGCCCGGGTGCGCAGCATCTCGCCGAAGGTCTCGCCGCGCCAGTAGCCGTTGGCCCGGTAGCGCTCGGCGAAGGGGGCGGGCCAGGTGGGGGCGTCCTCGGTGGGACGGGGGGTGTCCTCGGGCGGCCGGGGCGTGTCGCGGGCGTCGACGTTCACAGCTCGGCCCCCACCGCGTCCAGGAACGTGCGGAACTTGGCCCCGGTCTCGGCGGTCTCGGCGGCCGGGTCGGAGGCGGCGACGACGCCCGCGCCGGCGAACAGGCGCAGGGTGCGGCCGGACACCTCGGCGCAGCGGATGGTGACCACCCATTCACCGTCGCCGTCGGCGTCCTCCCAGCCGACGATGCCGGTGTACAACCCCCGTTCGAAGGGCTCCAGTTGACCGATGGCCCGGCGGGCGAGGCCGGTCGGGGCACCGCAGACGGCGGGGGTGGGGTGCACCGCGGAGGCGAGTTCGAGCGAGGTGGTCGTCGGGGTGGCGAGTGTGCCGCGCAGGGTCGTGGACAGATGCCACATGGCGGCGGTCCGCACCAGCGTGGGCCGAGCGGGCACGTGGAGTTCGGTGCAGTAGGGGGCCAGTGCCGCGCGCATGGCGTCGACCACGACGGAGTGCTCGTGCAGGTCCTTCGGGGACTCCAGCAGCGAGGCCGCGCGGCGGACGTCCTCGGCGAGGTCGCCGCTGCGCGGTGTGGAGCCGGCCAGCGGGTTGGCCACCAGGGTGGCGCCGCTCCGGGAGACGAGGAGTTCGGGGCTGGCGCCGAGCAGGGTGGCGCCGGTGGCGGTGGGCATCGCGAAGGTGTAGCCGTGGGGGTCGCGGCGGGCCAGGCGTTGCAGCATCGACGGTGTGTCGGGGTCGCGGTCCCCGGTGAGGTCGAGTGCGCGGGCGAGGACGACCTTGGCGAACTCGCCCGCCTTCATCCGCTCCACGGCGGCCGCGACGGCGGCGGCGTACCGCTCGGGCGCGGGCACCGGGCGGACGGTCCAGGCAACCGGATCGGGCTCGGGTGCCGGGAGGGTGATCAGCGGGTCCGCCGCGAGGGCCGGGGCCCGGTGCACCGTGCCGGGCACGACGAGCTCGGCGCGGGCGGTCGGGTCGAAGGGGATGGCGCCGATCACCACGGGGTCCGCCTGGCCGGCGGCCTGTGCCGCGGTCAGGGCGTCCCGCACGCGTTCGTTCAACGGCCGTGCGTCGTGGGGGACATGGGCGCGGACTCCGCGGCCGAGCAGGGTGCGGGTCGGCGAGGCCAGCAGCCGGTCCGTGCCCGGCCGGTAGTCGTCGAGGAGGGCTGTCGCCGCACCGACGGCGCCGACTGCGGACTCGCCCGTGGCGAGCGTTTCGGGGACCGTGGTCACCTTGGGTTCTCCGGTTTTCTCCGGTACTGCGGGTACCGGGCCGATGGTCGGGCAGTGCGGATGGCCGAGCGCGTCGGACGGATTCGGGCAGGGTGCGGCCGTGGGGGCGACAGGGTCGAACGGGTGCGGCTTGAAATCGACTTGTCGATACGGCGCACGCCAGACGAGCACCGTCATGTGCGGCCGGTGGCGCGCATTCCGTGTGCTCGTTCGGTGAGAACCGTAGTCGCGGCCGAATCGCGGGGGCTCGCCGTCTGACACGGTCTGACGTGGGACGGGACGGCGCCGGGACCGTCGGCCAAGGAATGGCAAAGCGCTCAACCCGAGGGGCCGGCAAGGCGTCGCGCGGGGCGAGACGCGCCCGCTGCCCGAGTTAGGTCTACCTTACCCAGATCATGTCGCTGCGGGGACTCCTGTGGGCGCGCCTCGCGGGAAACGGGGCTGCCCGTGCACGAACGGGCCCCCGCGCCACCCCGCGAACGACAACAACGACCATAACGACGGGGAGAACGGTCCTGCCCCGGCCGGCACGCGCGGCCGGGGCCGGTCACGGCTCGTCTGGACTCGGCTCAGACCCGGAATGCCCCGAAGGTCACCTCGGGCTCGCAGACGGCGAAGGTCGCCGCCGAGCCGCCGCCGTCGACGACCTCCACCTGCCGTCCGACGTCGTCCGGCAGCGCGATCTCCACCTTCGACGCCTGGACCCCGCACACCTCGCGGGCCGAGGCGCTGCCCTCGAAGTTCACGTCGGTGTAGAGGACTTCGGCGGTCGCCGTGGCTCCCGGGGCGATGTCGACCGAGTCCGTGGCGGCGGCGGAGTTGTCGGTCTCCACCGGCCCGCTCTTGTTCTGGTCGTCGCGCGCGGTGAGAGTCACGGCGCCGACGACGGCACAGGGCTCGGACGAGGTGTTGGTGAGCTTGACCGTGGCGGCCGCGGGCTCGGACTCGGTCGCGTGGTCGGCCGCGGCGACGAAGGTGAGCGTGGTGGTGGCGGTGGTGCACGCGGACACCGGGGTGCCGGACGCCCCGCCGCTGCCGCTTCCCGTGCCGGTGCCCTGGCCGGCGTCGTCGTCCGAGTCCGAGTGCGCGCCGGCCCTGTGCTTCTTGCCCGAACTGCTGCTGTGCCGCTTGCTTTTGCCGTCCTGACAACCCGTCAGGGCCAGTGTGGCGACGAGTGCGGCGGACGCGGCCGCGATGACGGTCTGACGAACTCGCATGGAGCTCCCCCGATGAGTGGCGTGCGATGACAGGGCTTATCACGCGGTTCGCCGGCCGCCGGTTCGGTACGCCGGGGTGAGGGAAGCCACAGGGCGAGTCATGGTCAGGAAGTTTCCCGATGGCCCGGTGGGGGTGGTGCGACCGAGCGGAACGCCGCGATACCGCCGCACGCCATACGACTTCGGCCAAGAGCGGAGCTGCGGAGGGTGAGATCCGGGCCAGGTCTGCTCCACCACGCCTCAAGTCGCGTAGTCTCGCGGTGTGGGGTATTCATCTGAACCGATTTCAGAGCCTACGTACGCATGGCGTGAGTTGCTCCAGCGATGGAGCGACGACTGGCTCGACCCGATCCTGCACGAGGAGGAGCGGGTGGAGCCCTTCCCGGCCGAGGTCCGGGCCGCGCGATGGCTGGGCGGCGCAGGGGCCGACGACGTGAGGATCACGCGGCTGGAGGAGCGGCTCGGCCGCAGACTCCCGCCGAGCTACCGGGAGTTCCTGCAGACCACCGACGGGTGGCTCAACACGACGACCGAGATCGACCGGCTGCTGCCGGCGGGTGAGGTCGGCTGGACCAGGGATCTCGAACCCGGCATGGTCACCTGGACCCAGGACACCACCCTCAAGATCAGTCACACGCCGGACGCGACGGCGACGTACCTGCTCAATCCCAACGTGGTCACCGCCGAGGGAGAGTGGGAGGCGTGGTACGTCGCCCACTGGATCGACGTAGTGATCCGCTACCGGTCCTTCTGGGATCTCATGAACTGCGAGTACGACTCCTTCCGCCTGGCCGAGTAGGCGCCGAGCGGCCCCCGCCACGGCCGATCGCCCTGCGGGAAGCCCCGCTCTCCGCCGCAACCCCGACCGGGAGCCGAGCTCAGCGCGGCTCACACACCACCACTCACCACTCACCACGCACCGCACCGCACCGCACCGCACCGCACCGCACCGCACCGCACCGCACCGCACCGCACCGCACCGCATCAGCATCCTCCGACGGCCACCCTCGCCGGCGGCACCGGCGCCTGGGCCGCGGACGGCCACGACCTGGACCGGCCCGTCGCCTGCGACACGCGCTCCGGATGGAGCATGGAACGGCAGGTCCGCCTCACCGCGGTGCCGTCCTGGGCCATGTCGAGGGAGTGCACGCACCCGGCGGCCGCTCCCTCGGCGAGGGGGTGCGGGCCGTCCATCACCTGCATCTCGGCCATGGGCTCGCGGCGCGCAGACTGCGTGCCGCGGCGAAGGGCCCGCTGGACCTCGCCGTCACCCACCTGCTGGGCACCAGCCGTCCCGCCACCGGCCACGAGGCCGATCTGGAGGCCGCCCGCCGCGCCGACGCCTTCGGCTTCCGCTTCTACCTCGACCCGATCCTGCGCGGCGGCTACCCGGCCGACCTGATCGAGGACCTGGCCGCGCGCGGCATCGAAATCCCGGTCCGCGAGGGCGACTTGCGGACCATCGCCGCCCCCATCGACACCCTGGGCGTCAACTACTACCGCTCCATGCGCTTCTCCGGGACCGACGAGCACGGCGCCACGACGGACGCCGCGGGCCTCCCGGTCACCCGTGCCCTCCCCCACGGCGACCTGCCCCTGACCGGCCTCGGCTGGGAGATGATGCCGCACGACCTCACGGCCCTGCTGCTGCGCGTCTCCCGCGACTACCCCGGCACCCCCATGGTCATCACGGAGAACGGCGCGGCGTACGACGACCGGCCGGACGCCCACGGCTACGTCGAGGACACCGACCGCACGGCCTACCTGGCCGCCCACCTCGCCGCCGTCGCCCGCGCCCACACCCAAGGGGCCGACGTCCGCGGCTACTTCGCCTGGTCCCTCCTCGACAACTTCGAGTGGGCGTACGGCTACGCCCAGCGCTTCGGCCTGGTCCGCGTCGACTACGCGACGCAGGCACGCACACCGAAGCGCAGCGCGCTGTGGCTGGGCGAGACGGCGCGGCGGGTACGCGCCCGGCGACCGGCCGGCTGACGGCACGGTCCCAGGCAGCGAGTTCGGGCTGAAGATGCCGCGCGCGTCCGCCCCACCGCGCAGGACGGCTCGTCGGTCTCGGTGGTGCTCTCCGTGGTGAGCACGGATGCGTCCGCCCGCCCCGCGCGAGAGGCTGTGTGCACCGAGGACGGACCACCTGACGAGGGAGAGAAGATGAGCGGCGCCGAGAAGGGCACGTACGAGGGGTTCACGGCCGAGGAGCGGGCCGCGATGAAGGAGCACGCCCAGGAGACGAAGAAGGCCGCGCGCCGCGGCTCCCGCGCGGACAAGGCGGCCGAGGCGGCCCGGGACGTGCTGGCGAAGATCGCCGAGATGGAGGGCCAGGACCGCGTCATGGCCGAGCGCGTGCACGCCGTGATCACCGAGAACGCCCCGGAGCTCGCGCCGAAGCTCTGGTACGGCATGCCCGCCTACGCCCTGGACGGCAAGGTCGTCTGTTTCTTCCAGAGCGCGGCGAAGTTCAAGGCGCGGTACGCCACGCTCGGGTTCAACGACCGCGCGCAGCTGGACGACGGCCCGATGTGGGCCACCGCCTTCGCGCTGACCGACGTGACCGAGGAGGTGGCCGGGCGGATCACGGAGCTGGTGAAGCGGGCGGTGGGCTGACGGTCGTCCGGCCGGGTCAGGGGGCGGGAACGCAGTGGACGACGTGCCGTTGGACCTCGTTGTTGGCGAAGCCGCCGCGGTTCCACGGCGGGCGGTCGGGCTGCCGGTTCCCCCGCGCGTCCGTGGCCCGCGCCCCGAGCAGGTACCGCCCCGGCTCTGCGGACCACCGCAGCCGCCACCGGCGCCAGGCCCAGCGGTGCGCGGCGTCGGCGGACGGCGGCGACAGTTCGGCGGGCTGCCAGGTGGCGCCGTCGTCTGTGGTCACTTCCACGGCGGTGACGGGCGCCCACCCCGACCAGGCGCGCCCCTCCAGCTCGACGTGGCCCGGCCGGACGACCCGCGCCCGTGACATGAAGTCGGGGAAGCCGGGCGGCAGCAGGAGAGCCCGCGGCGCGATCCGGGTGACGGCCTCGCCCTCGTCCTCGGCCTCCCGCCGCAGCCGGTAGGCCACGGCCTGCTGGAACCCGGTGAAGGGGGTGCCGCTGACGGTCACGGCGCGCAGCCACTTCACATGCGCCATGCCGTACCAGCCCGGCACGATCAGTCGCAGCGGGTGGCCGTGCTGGGGCGGCAGCGGAGCACCGTTCATGGTGTGGGCGACGAGCACGTCGTCCCCGTCCCCCAGGGCCACCTCCAGGGGCAGCGCGCGCTGATAGTCCTGCTCGACGCCGCGTTCGACGCCGTGGTCCGCGCCGGTGAACACCACGTCCACGGCGTCCGGGGCGACCGCGGCCTCCGTGAGCAGCTCGCGCAGCGGGACCCCCGTCCAGTCGGCCGTGCCGACCGCGTCCGTCAGCCAGGGCTGGCTGACGGGCCGGGGGCAGAGCAGGGCGCGGCCGTTGCCCGCGCACTCCAGGGTCACGCGCCGGGTGACAGCCGGGCGGGCCCGTAGCTCGGCGAGGGCGAGGGCCAGCGGGCGGCGCACCAGGCCGTCGACGGACAGCTCCCAGGTCCCGTCGTCCGTGGCGGGGATGTCGTAGTGGGTCAGGACGTAGTGCAGTCCCGGTGGGGTGACGTCGTAGCGCAGGGCTTCGAGCGGCAGCCCGTGATTGCGTGCCGCCAGGGCCAGTTCCTCCCGGCTGATCCCTTCCTCCGGGCCGGCCAGACGCGCGGGCGCGCTGACGTCACTGAGACGCTGCCCCATGCACCAAGTCTGCGCCCGCGGTGCTGTGGTCCACCACCGGAGGGACGGGCGTCGAGAGGCCGCTGTCAGGGGCCTCTCGACGATCGGACGGCCCCCGGATCGAGGGGCTCCGGATCCGGGGCGGCCCTGGATCGAGGGGCGACAGATCGATGCCGTGGGCGCTCAAGACCCGGGGCGGCGCCACCGCACAGGCGCCGCCCCGGTGCTGTGCCGACCGCTGCGCCTCAGCGCCCGGAGAGGTCGATGACGTTCCCGTTGGAGCAGTTGTTCACGTGGTCGCTGACGTAGTCGCCGAGGACGGGGACCACGGCGACCTCCTGCAGGCACACCGCGGCGGCGGTGAAGTTCCAGTTGTTCGCGGCGTTGACTCCGCTGCCGAAGTCACTGTCGTTGTCGGCCTGCGCGGGGGTGGCGACGGCCAGGGCGAGGGCGGGCAGGGCCGCCAGGAGAATGATCTTTCGCATGCGCTGGCAAACGATCATCCGACGGTCCGGTCACGCGGTGTACGTGATCCGGCCGCCAGCGGGTCCGCGGGCCGGTGCGCCGCCTCCGGCCTGCGGAAATTCCCTGGCGCGGCGGGGTGGGTCGGCTGGAGACTCCTTGTATGGCAGACATGGGGTCGTTCGGGGAAGCGGTCGTCGCGTGGGCAGCGGGTGGGTCCTCCGACCGGGCGCGCGAGCTCGCCGAACGGCTGGGGGTCCGCACGGTCGTCCTGCTCGAAGGGCCGAGCGACGCCGCGGCGGTCGACGTCCTCGCCGCCCGGCGCGGCCGGGATCTCGCGGCCGAGGGGGTCTGTGTCCTGTCGATGGGCGGCGCGATGAACGTCGGCCGCTTCGCCCGGCTCCTCGGCCCGCCCGGCCTCGGCCTCGGCCTCACGGGCCTGTGCGACGAGGCGGAGCGCGGCTACTACGCCCGCGGCCTGGACCGGGCCGGCGCGGCGGACCAGCGGTTCTTCGTCTGCACGGCGGATCTGGAGGACGAGCTCATCCGGGCGCTGGGCGTGGACCGGGTGACGGAACTCGTCCGCGCGCAGGGCGATGTCCGCCCCCTGGAGACCTTCCTGCGCCAGCCCGCGCAGCAGGGCCGCCCCGCACACCTGCAACTGCGGCGCTTCCTCGGCACGAAGAAGGGCCGCAAGATCCACTACGGCTCCGTCCTGGTCGAGGCACTCGACCTCGCCGCCGTTCCCGAGCCGCTCGACGGGTTGCTCGCCAGTCTGTGAGCGCGGTGCCCTCCGGGTCCGCGGAAGTCGGACTCATGGACGCTCGGTTCGGCGGGGGCGCCCTCCGGATGCGGGACCGCTCTACCCCGCAGGGCTCAACTCCCCGCGCCCGCACGGTGGACGGCAGACCGCTCGGGGGAGATGTCGTTGCGCGGGAAGGCCGATCCACGCCGTCGGCGCGATCGTAGGTGACGCCGACGGCCCAGGTGCCGCCGGGCGGCGGCGTGGGCTCGGGGCCCGGGTCCTGGGGTACGGCGAGGACGAAGCCGGAGGCGGTTCACACGATCCCACGCTGCTCCACTGGGGGACATGGCCGGGACCGGCCGCATCCGGGGACCGGTCGCCCCCGCCCCAGGGATCAGGGATCAGGGATCAGGGATCAGGCAGGGATCGTCCGGCGATCGGGCAGGGATCGGCCAGGGATCGGGCAGGGATCGGCCAGAAAGCGGCCCAAAAAGGAAACGGCAAGGAGTACCCACTCCTTGCCACTTTCAACATATAGCGCACCAGGGGACTTGCCGCAAGGCCCCCGTCCTGCCGCACAATCACAGGCCTAAGCCCGAAAGCTGTGCGAAGAGGAGTTCTACCAGTTGCGTTCGCTGTCGTCAGGAATCGTGTCCGGCGTCGAGGTCACCGGCCCCTTCGACCTCCCCGACCGTCTCGCCGCGAAGGCCGACCCGGCCCTCGTCGCCGAGGACGAGAAGCATTTCGCGGCCGTCGCGGAGAGCCTGGAGCAGGCGATCGCGGACGTCACGGAGCAACTCGACGCCGCACTGAAGGGGCCGGGCGGGGTGGGCCGGGCGGCGATGGACCGGGACGCCGAGGTGCACCGGCTGTCCGGACGGCTGCGGGCCCTGCGCCGCTTCGGGCTGGATCTGTGCCTCGGGCGGATCGTCGGCGCCGACGATCCCGAGCCCCTCTACATCGGACGGCTCGGTCTCACCGACAGCAGCGGCCACCGGCTGCTGATCGACTGGCGCTCCCCCGCCGCCGAGCCCTTCTTCGCGGCCACGCACGCGAGCCCCATGGGTCTGGCGAGCCGCCGCAGGTACCGGTGGAGCGGCGGTCTGATCAAGGACTACTGGGACGAGGTGTTCACCGCCGACGGCCTCGACCGGCACGCGGCCCTCGACGACCAGTCGGCGTTCATCGCCAGCCTGGGCGGCAACCGGTCGGCCCGGATGCGGGACGTACTCGGCACCATCCAGGCCGACCAGGACGCGATCATCCGGGCCGGTTCGAAGGGCGCCCTGGTCGTGGACGGCGGGCCGGGCACGGGCAAGACCGTCGTCGCCCTGCACCGCTCCGCCTACCTGCTGTACTCCGACCCCCGCCTCGGCCACCGCAGGGGCGGCGTGCTGTTCGTCGGCCCGCACCAGCCGTATCTGGCGTACGTCGCCGACGTCCTGCCCAGCCTCGGCGAGGAGGGCGTGCAGACCTGCACCGTGCGCGATCTCGTGGCCGAGGGGGCCCGGGCGCGGAGCGAGAGCGATCCGGAGGTGGCCCGGCTGAAGTCGTCCGCCGGCATGGTGAAGGCGATCGAGACGGCCGTGCGGTTCTACGAGGAGCCGCCGAGTGAGGGCATGACCGTCTCCACCCCCTGGGCGGACATCCGGCTCGGCGCGGACGACTGGGCCGAGGCGTTCCGCGCGCCCGCTCCCGGCACCGCGCACAACGAGGGGCGTGACCAGATCTGGGAGGAGCTGGTCACGATCCTGCTGGACAAGGTCGGCGGCGAGGTCCCGGATGACCTGTTCCGCAGGGCGCTGCTGCACGACGAGGAACTCGTCGGCACCCTGGACCGCGCCTGGCCGCTGCTCGAAGCGGCCGACCTGGTCGGGGACCTGTGGACGGTCCCGGCGTACCTGCGGCTGTGCGCTCCCTGGCTGGACCGGGACGAGGTGCGCAGGCTCCAGCGCGCCGAACCCCAGGCCTGGACGGTGTCCGACCTGCCGCTGCTGGACGCGGCGCGGCAGCGGCTCGGCGACCCGGCGGCCACCCGGCGCAGACGGCGGCGCGAGGCCGCTGTCGCCGCCGAGCGTGAGCGCATGGCCGGGGTCATCGCCCAGGTCCTCGCGGCCGACGACGACGGTGAGGGCGCCGTGACCATGCTGACGGGGCGCGATCTCCAGAACAGCCTGGTCGACGAGTCGGCCCTGCCCGCCGACCGGCCCGACCTGCTCGCCGGGCCGTTCGCGCACGTCGTCGTGGACGAGGCCCAGGAACTCACCGACGCCGAGTGGCAGATGCTGCTGCAGCGCTGCCCGTCGCGCAGCTTCACGATCGTCGGGGACCGCGCCCAGGCCAGGCACGGCTTCACCGAGTCGTGGCGGGAACGGCTCGCGCGGGTCGGTCTCGACCGGGTCGACATCACCTCGCTCAGCATCAACTACCGCACGCCGGAAGAGGTCATGGCGGAGGCCGAGCCGGTCATCCGGGCCGTGCTCCCGGACGCGAACGTGCCCACCTCGGTCCGCAGCAGCGGACTGCCCGTGGTCCACGGCTCCGTCACGGAACTGGACTCCGTCCTCGGCACCTGGCTCGACGCCAACGCCGAAGGCGTCGCGTGCGTCATCGGCGATCCCACGTTCCGAGCCACGCCACGCGTCCGTTCGCTGACCCCGGAACTGTCCAAGGGCCTGGAGTTCGATCTCGTCGTCCTGATCGACCCCCAGCGCTTCGGCGACGGCGTCGAAGGAGGCGTCGACCGCTATGTGGCGATGACCCGCGCCACCCGGCAACTGGTCGTCCTCACCAGCTCCTGAGACGCCCGAACGTTCCACGGCGGTACGGCGTCACAGGTGCAGTCGTGATCGAAAGGGACTCCGCCATGACCGCCGTACCCCGCCGTGCCCTCGCCGTCCTCGCCGCCGCACTGATCGGAGCGCCGCTGTCCGCGTGCGGCGGCGGCGAGGGGCACGGTGCCCCGCCGCGCTGGTCCGAGCCCGCCTCGTACACGTACACCCTCAACTCCGGTGAGGGCGAACGCGCGTTGATCGGACGCTTCCGGATCACGGTCGAGAACCACGAGGTCGCGCGGGCACGCGGCCTCGACGAGAGCGGTCGACGCCTGGTCGCGCACTCCCCTGGCCAGGTCCCCACCATCGGCGACCTCCTGAAGGCGCTGGACCGGGCCCGCGACGAGGGCGCCGACACCGCCGCCGAGTACGCCCCCGACGGCCGCCCGGAACGCATCACCCTCGACTGGGACGCGAACGCGGTCGACGACGAGGAGGAGTACGTGATCAGCGGCTACGAGCCGGCCCCCGGCTGAGGCCCGCGGCAGCGGGAGACGGCCGGGGCGCGGACCGGCCCGCGGCGGGTCGCCCCCGCCCGCCCCGGGCATGTGCCGTTCGGCGGCGGCCGGCCCTTGGCGCCCACCGCGGCGCGCCAGTACTTCGCGAACGGCCACGACGAAGCGGAGGCCGCCGGGGTGAACCGCGCGGACGCGCAGGTCCTCTTCCCCGGCCCGGGCGCGACGCCGGTCACGACACCCCGGGCCCGCCGAGCCACTCCGTGAGACGGGCCGCCGCCCGGCTCGCCCTCCGGCCCGCCCGGCCCGGCACGGGCCGAGGACCACCGAAGGGCCCCGTCGCGGCCAACTCGCCTGCCTCGGCGTCCGGTTGGCCCTAGGGTGAGCCCGTGGAGAGAACGGCCATCGCCTACATCTGTGAGAACTCCAGCGACCTCCGGCAGATCCTCGACGATCCGGCCCCGCTCGACGCCGTCCTCGCTCTCCTGCGGTCCGGGGACGCCGACACCGCGCGGATGAGGCCGCTGCTCGACATCCTGCACACCGCGCTCCAGGCGGCCGGGGACGTCGTCGGGCTGTACGGAGGGGCGGACCGAGGAGGCTACGCCGTCTCCTCGGGCGGGCTCGGGCCGGTGCGGCGGGCGGAGATCGTCTTCCACTGCCCGAAGGGACACTGCGCCCGGATGGTGCAGCCCGACCCGACGGCCGCCGCACGCCCCCACTGCGCGCTGTTCGGCGAGGATCTCGACTGGTCGGCGCTGTGACCGGCCTGCTCGCTGAGGTCGGCAAGAAGTTCGCCGAACGCTGGCTGACCCTGCTCGTCCTGCCGGGCGCGCTGTATCTGTGCGCGTTGGCGGCCGCCCGCCACCTGGACGGCTTCGCCTTCGGGCCGCTATCCGACCGGGTCTCGGCGCTGACGGCTCCGCGGGACGACGCCTCCGCGCTGCTGCGGCTGATCGTGTTCGCGGTGCTCGCCGCCGCCGCGGGGCTCGCCGCCACCGCCGTAGGCTCACTGGCCGAACGCCTCTGGCTCGCCGAGGACTGGCAGTCCTGGCCGCGCCCCCTGCGACGCCTCGCCCTGCTGCGGGTCCTGGCCCGGCGCCGACTCTGGGACGACGCCCACGGCGCCGAGACCGCGCTGCGGCAGAGGTACCTGCTCGGCCGTATCCCCGGCGGCACGCCCTCCGAGGTGACCGACCTCGATCTGGAACTGGCGCTGCGCGAGGTCCTGGCCGTCGCCCAGGAGCGCCCCGCGCGCCCCACCTGGATGGGCGACCGGATCCACGCGGTCGTGACCCGTTTCCAGCGGGAGTGCGGGCTCGATCTGCCGAGCGTCTGGCCGCACTTGTGGATCGCGCTGCCCGAACAGGTGCGCACCGAGATCAAGGAGGCCCGGGACGCTGTCGGCAGGGCCGCGGTGCTTGCCGGTTGGGGCGTGCTGTACACGGCGGCCGCCGTGCTGTGGTGGCCCGCGGCGCTGCTCGTCGTCGGGCTGTTCGTGACCGCACGGCAGCGCGGCCGACGGGCTGTGGAGGCCTACGCCCTGCTGCTGGAGGCGGCGACCCGGCTCCACTCCCCCGAGCTGGCACGCTCGTTGGGCCTCGACCACAGCGGTCCGCTCGACGCGCGCACCGGCCGGGCGATGACACTGCTCGTCCAGGGGCAGGCGCATCTGATCCCCCTGACGGTCGGCTGGCCCGGCCCCCGGCAGGAATCCACGCAGCCGCTCACATGACCGGGTGTCCCGCGTTGTCGGTGTGGTCGGCCTGGCTGGAGAACTTGTTCAGGAAGACGTCGTAGCGGCCGTCGGGGCGGCGGCTGAGGGTGGCGCCGTCCTGCCAGACGCCGTTCTCGTCCCACCACTGGGAGCCGGCCGGATCGCCCTGGTTCTGGTGGACGTTGTGCATGCCGAGGTCGCCCTGCGGGTCGTCCGTGAACGGCTCCCCGAACACCAGCACCCGTCGGCCGGGCACCAGCATCGGTTCCAGTGCGGCGGCGGCGTCCACGTTGGACCCCGCGTGCCAGGGCCGGGCGCCGAAGAGGTCGAGGAGGTCCTGGAGCCAGGACGGGGGACGGCGCTGGAACAGCACGCCCGAGCGGTCCACGAGCGCCGGATGCCGCAGGTAGTCCAGCGCTCCGGAACCGGGCGCGGACACGAGGTCGTGGTACCCGGCCGCGAGGACGGCGACCGGCCCGAGGGCAGTGGGGTTCAGGGTGAACGTCTTCCACTGCACACCCACGTTGGACTTGTGGCTGTCGACGTCCACGGCACAGTGGTAGCGCCCGCCGGGCGCGTCCACCTCCACATTGACGTGGAACCATCGGCCCTGGTTGTCGGGCTGGTCGCGGTAGTGGCGGTGGAGGGTCCCGGACAGCACACCGTACTTTTCGAAGGGCATGCGGCCAGTGAACCCGCGGCCCGGCGGCCCGGGCACGATCCCCGGCGGGTGTCCCGTCCCGGTGACCCGAATGGGTCCCTGAGCGCGGCACCGTCCGGGCACCCGATACGCCTGGACCGGGTTGGCGGGTACCCGATACGCCTGGACCGGGCGGGCGCGCCCCCGGCCGGTCCGGGCGTGGACGCCATGCGCGGCGCCTTGGCGGGTCAGGCCGGGGCGGACAGCTCCGCTCCGCGACCGGGTGTCGCGGTGGCGGGCCTCGGCTCCAGCACGCGCTCGGCGAGGTGGCCGAAGAGCAGGCCGAGCGTCGCCCAGAGGATCACCTGGACACCGAGGGAGGCCATGCGGAACTCCCAGAGATCGGTGGCGGGGAACCCCTCGGGGACGTTGTCACCGGACGGCAGGAACACCATGGCCACGGTCACGACGGCCGCGAAGGCCGCCCCGGCCGCGATGGAGGCGTTCCAGTTGCCCCACGCCGGGGCGAGGCGGCGTCCCAGCAGGACGGCCGCGATGCCGAGCAGGACGCTCAGCGCGATCATCAGGAAGTACAGGGCGGTCCGCTGTCCGATGGTGTCGGGGTTGCCGACGGCGGGCGGCTGGGCCGGGTACTTCAGGGTGGGCACCAGGTAGAGGGTGAGGAAGGCCGCCAGCGCGGTCAGCGCTGCCGTGGCCCGGGGGCCGAAGCGGCCGACGCGGCCCAGCGCGAAGCAGAACGCGAGGGCGGCTATGCCGCCGACGGCCACGCCGAAGACGAGGACGCCGGTGGCCAGTCCCGCGGTCGACTGCATCGACCTGGTGACCAACTCTTCCCCGCCGTGGGCGTGGTGGGAGTTCGCCTCCTCGAACGCGATCGCCGCGTCGACGGGGCCTTCGCCGACCAGATAGGCGAAGACGAAGGCCAGTACGCCGGCGCAGAGGCCCGCGAGCATGCCGCGCACCAACAGGGTGCGCACGATGGTGGAGTTCATCGGTGTGGGATCCCCGTCAGTGGCAGGGGAAGCCGAGCAGGTGACGGCCGTCGTGCACCCATTCGTGCACGCCCTCACCGGAGAAGACGGCGAAGGCGCCCTGCTCGGCGCCGACGAAGTAGAGCAGGACGAGCATCATCAGGCCGAAGAACACGGCCCAGGGCAGGACGGCCCGGACGGGCAGCGGAGCCGCACCGGGCAGGGCGGCGGGGGCAGGGGCGGCAGTGGACTGCGCCATGGCGAGACCTCCTCGGGAACACGCGTCCCGTGTCTGTGGAGCACTCGACGACGGCTTCGGGTCTGACTCACCGCCATCCCCCCGCCCCCGGTGGGGGGCAGGAGCCTGCGGCACACAGTGGCGCGACCGTACCGGGCTTGCACCGGACTTCCGAAGCGCCGTCGTCTTCTGTTGTCGCCCAGATCGTAGAGGCAAGAGGCACTTCAGCCAACATGGCGTGCGCCACCTACGATGGGCCGGCCGGTGTCCGTCCGGCGAGGAGGTGCCGCCATGACCATCCGGCTCACCCTGCTGTGCGCGGCCGCGCCGGCCGGGCGGGATGTGCGCTTCGCCGACGCCCCGCCGGACGAGCGGGCACTGCGGCACGCCGGTACGACGGCCGCGCTCCGGCCTGCCGCCGACCTCCGCCTGTGCGCGCCCTCGCAGCGGTGCCGCCGTACCGTCGAGGCGCTCGGCTGGGAGACCGTCGCCGCCGAACCGGCCCTGCGTGACCTGGAGATGGGGCGCTGGTACGGCCTGACGCCCGAGGAGGTCTCGGCCGGGGACCCCGCCGGGTTCGCGGCCTGGCTCGGTGACCCGCGGGCCGCGCCGCACGGTGGTGAGTCCGTGGCCGACGTGTGCGCCAGGGTCACCGCGTGGCTCGACGCGCTGCCGTCCGACGCGGGGCGGGTGGTGGCGGTGGTCGAACAGGCCGTGGCGCGGGCCGCGGTCGTCCATGCTCTGGCCGCGCCGCCGGAGTCCTTCTGGCGCGTGGACGTGCCGCCGCTGAGTGCCGTGCGTCTCACGGGCCGGGCGGGGCGGTGGAACCTGCGGCTGGAGACCGCCTCCGCCGCCATGGGCTCGGGAGGCGACGAAGGCGGCTGAGCCGTGGGGTGATCACGGTCGCCGCCCTGACCGGACCGCGTGGGCCGGCCGCCCGGGCTTCTCGGGGTGAGCCTCGAAGCGCGGGCGGCCGGTCAGGCAGTGGTGACGCGGATCAGAGGCGGTCGAGGATCCGCCGGAACTTCTCGACCTCGGCGGACTGGTTCTCGACCACGTCCGCGGCGAGCTCCTGGGCGGTGGCGTCGCGACCGTTCTTCCGCTGGTCCTCCGCCATGGCGATGGCACCCTGGTGGTGCTCGATCATCAGCTCGGCGAACATCCGGTCGAAGGCGGTGCCCTGGGCGGCCCGAAGCCTCCGCATCGCGTCGGCGGACATCATGCCGGACATCCGGGAGTGGTCCGAGCCGCTGGAGCCGTGGTGCGTGCCGGGCATGCTCGCGTCGGCGGACTCGGGCCGGCCCCAGGCCTTCAGCCAGGACTTCATGGTCCGGATCTCGGTGTCCTGGGCCTGTTCGATGGCGGCGGCGAGGGTCTTGATCTCCGCGTCGGAGGCCCGGCCGTCCGCGAGCCGGGCCATTTCCAGGGCCTGCTGGTGGTGCGGGATCATCGCCTGCGCGAACGTGACGTCCGCGTCGTTGAAGGCGCCGGGCGCCGGATCGTGCCCCGCGGCCGGCGTGACGGAGGCGGAGGCGGAGCTGTCGCTCCCGTGGTCCATGCCCTCCATCTCGTTGCCGCCGCAGGCGGCGAGCAGCAGCCCGCAAGCAACGACGGCGGTCACGATCGCCGTACGACGGCGGCTCAGGGCAGGGGTGTGGGCAGTCATGGTCGAAGTACCTCGTTCGTTCAGGTGTGTCGGGTGACATGCGGAACGCGCCGTGTGCGCGGGCGGGACGAGGCCCGCGCCGCGGTCCGGCCTATATCCGCAGCACCGAGAGCTGAGCGAGGAGAGGTATGGGGGGTGGCGGGGCGGAGCGCCGCCGTACGGCCAGGGCTCGGGCGAGCAGCGCCGTCAGCCGTTCCCCACGGCCGGCCGCCGCACACAGGAACAGCACGTACAGCCATCCGGTGAGGACGGCCACGCAGACGGACAGCACGTCCATGGCCGTCACGGGCTGGTCCGCCGACGGCGCGGCCGGGGCCCGGTCGTCGGCCATCACCTGTGCCATGTCGCCGTGATGGGTGGCGGAGGCCGCGTGGAGAACGCCTCCCGCCGCCGGGCCCGAGGTGTGCTCCGGGTGGCCCATGGTGTGCATCGCGAACACGCCGAGGACGAGCGCGGCGATGAGCAGGAGGTACCCGAAGGCTCCACCCACCCGCAGTCGCGTGCTCGTGTCCGACATACCGTCATGCTACAAACCCGCCGCCCGGACCGCCGCCGGGCACCCTCTCGGCGCCGCGTCACAACGCACTGATCAGGCTGCCGCTCAAGGAAAGGGCGTCCCCGGTGTCGAGGCCGAGGCGGGCGGCCCACGTCAGCGCCTCTTCGAAGCTCGCGTCCTGGTCCGCGAGCCGGGCCGCGGCGAGAGCGGGCGGCGCCTCGGCCAGGACGGTCGTCCACTGATCGGCCGTCAGGGCGAGGTAGCGCAGCTCCGTCAGGTCGGTCAGCGTGGCCGGGTCCGTGACCTCGGCCGCCGAGAGGTCGAGGCCGCGCAGGTGCGGCACGCTCCGCAGGGGGGCGAGGGCGATCGGCGCTGTGGTGGTGAGGTCGAGGGAGGTGAGGTGGGGGTGGCCCGCCAGCGGGGACAGGTCGCCTTCCGCGAGGGTGACGCGCAGGGACTCGACCGGCAGGGTGCGCAGCGGTGTCAGGTCGGTCGTCGTGGAGCGGTTGAGGTGCAGGCGGCGGAGGTGGGGCGCGGCGGTCAGGGGCGCGAGGTCGACCGGGCCCGTGGCGTCGTTGATGTGGATGGCCTGGAGGGTGGGCGGGACGGCGTCGGGGACGGCGCCGATGATCTGCTGGGTCCCGGAGTCGTGGCCGGGTTCGAGCAGGGTGAGGTAGTCGCCGTCCCGCTCGTACCGGCCCTGGTCCAGCAGGTCCAGGTAGCGGCCGAGCAGCGAGGTGACCGAGTCGGCGACGTGGGCGGGGCCCTCGTCGTAGTCGCGGCCGGTTCTGATGATCTGGCCCGGGTGCCCGTCGCGTGCTGGTGCCGTGTCGACGGCCAGGTAGTTGCCGTCCTCGCTCGTGGCGAAGCGCAGCCAGCCGGGGTGGGCGCCGCAGCGGCGCACGGTGTCGGTGGGGGCCGCGTCGAAGACGACCGCCTCCCATTCCAGGTCCCAGCCGTACCAGGGCCGCTCCCCCGCGCTCCACTCGACATGCTCCGCGACCAGACTGCTCAGCGGGAGCCAGAGGTTGTGCGAGAAAAGCGAGCTGCTGTGGTGCGCGACGGCGTCGCCGTCGGCGATCAGGTAGAGGGCGCGCAGGTCGGCGGGCAGCGGGCGGCCGATGCGCTGCTCGGCCTCGGCCATCTCGGCTTCCGTGGCGGGCGGCGGCAGTTCGTCGCGGGTGCCGAGGATCTCGGCGCGGCGGTCGAGATAGGCGTGGAAGCGGGCCACGGCCAAGTCCGGGTCGCCCGTGGGAGGGGCAACTCCGGCCTCCTGGGACAGGCCGGGCTGGGGCAGCCGGTAGTCGGGGTCCAGGACCGCCTGGAAGCCGCTCATCCCTCCGCCGACGCAGGCGACGCTGTCGTGGAAGGCGGTGAACCGGTACTCGCCGGAGGGACGGCAGCGTATCTCCATGCTCACCGGCTCCCAGCCGCGCTCCTCCCGCAACGCCTCGGCCAGGGCCATGAGTTCCGCGAACGGGTGGGGCAGGCTGGGCCCCCACGGAGTGCCGCGCGGGGTGTAGCCACCCGTCACCGAGGAGCCACCGCGTCCCGACCGGGCGTGCATGACCGCCTCGGTCCAGCCCTGCGGGCCCTTCGCGACGATGGCCTCGACAATGGGTCGTACCGCCTGCTCCAGCATGAGCCGCTCCCGTGCTGTGGATGTTGATCAGCATCATGGCAGGCGGCACTGACATCGCTCCCGGCCGCTGCCGTCGGATCAGGTGGCGGAGGTCGCCACCGCCAGGCCGAAGCCGATCAGCACCGCCCCCGTGACGCGCCCGAGCGCCCTGCGGGTGCGCGGTCGGTCCAGCAGCGGCCCGGCCTTGGCCAGCAGGAACACGTACGTGCCCAGCCAGACCAGGGTGAGGACGACATGGACGAGGACCAGGAGTGTCATGGCCCAGGCGGCGGGGAGCCGGGGCGGGGCCAGGGTGGGGAGCAGTCCGGTGTAGAAGACGGCGATCTTCGGGTTGAGGGCGTTGGCGAGCAGTCCTGTCCGCCAGGGGTGTCCGGCGGCGGCCGGCGGTGAGACGTCCCCGGGAGCGTGGCGCGTTCGGGTCTGCCACAGCGCCTGCCCGCCGAGGAACACGAGGTAGCCCGCGCCGCAGAGTTTCACCGCGAGATACGCCGGCGGCGACGCGGCGAGCACCGCCGCGAGCCCGGCCACGGTCAGGGCGCCCCAGAGCAGCAGCCCGGTCGCGATCCCGCCGACGGTGCGCAGCGCGTCCCCGGGTCCGGCCGCGAGCACGCGCCGGGTCACGATCGCCGTGTCCGGGCCCGGCACGACGGTGAGCAGTCCGAGGACGCCGAACGCGGCGGCCAGGTGGCTCAGCATGCCGGGGCGGCGGGCGACGCGCCGGAGTGCGGGTTGGCGGCCGCGCCCTCCGTGCTCAGCAGGACGACCACCGAGTGGGCGTCGAGTCCCAGCGCGCTACGGCGGTCCGCCGCGCCCCTCCCGGTGAGCGCGGCCCGCAGACCGGCGAGCGGCGCCGCGCCGCACGGGCCGGACGAGACACCGAGGGCGTCGAGGTCCGCGGCCGCGCGGGCGCTCTCGGCATCGGTGACGGCGACCGCCGCGTCCAACCCGTGCCACAGGTGGGGCCAGGCGAGGCTCGACGGGGTGCCGCAGTTCAGGCCGGCCATGGTGGTCTCGCCGGTGGTGACACCGACGGGCTCGCCGAGGGTCAGGCTCCTCAGCAGGCAGGCCGCGGTGCGCGGTTCCACCGACAGCAGGGCCGGCGCGTGGTCCGAAGGGCGGCTGCGGTAGTGGGTGACCACGGCCTGGGCGAGGGACCCCACGCCCACGGGCACGACGACCAGGCCGGGCCCGTCGCCGGCCCGAGCGGCCGTCAACTGCTCGTCGGTCTCGGCGCAGAGGGTGGAGTAGCCGTCGACGATCCAGCGCGGGATGCGTTCGTAGCCGGGCAGGGCGGTGTCCTGGATCAGGAGGGTGTCCGGCTCGGCCGCCGCCTCGGCCGCCCGGAGCACGGCGTCGTCGTAGGAGCCCGGGACCTCGGTGACCCGGGCGCCCTCGCCCTCGATGGCGGCGACGGCCCGCGCGTGCACACCGCGCGGCACGAAGACACGGGCGCGCCGGCCCAGCAGACGCGCGGTGCGGGCGACCGCGCGGCCGTGGTTGCCGTCGGTGGCGGCGATCAGGGTGACCGGGCCCGGCTCGGCGCCTTCGGCGGCCCGTTCGGCGAGGGCACGGTGGATCGCCCAGGTCGCGCCCAGCGCCTTGAACGCGGGCAGGCCCAGCCGCGCCGACTCGTCCTTGACGAAGACTCGGCCGACCCCGAACTCGGCTGCCAGGGAAGGGAGTTCGATGAGCGGGGTGGGCCGGTAGCCGGGCAGGCCGGTGTGGAAGTCGCGTACCTCGGCGGGCGCGGGGTCGGTGCGCCAGCCGCGGGCGTCCGGGCGGGCGTACCAGGGCGGGGAGGAAGGGGTGTCGGTCACGGGTTCAGCCTCGTACGGCGGACTCCGATCGGTCCAGCGGATGTTTCCGACCTATAGTCGTCGACGGAACCGATGATTCAGCATGTCACCGGGAGGAGGGCCGTGTTCGATCTGCACCGACTGCGCCTGCTGCGCGAGCTCAAGCATCGCGGCACTCTGGCCGCCGTGGCCTCGGCCCTGTCCTACGCCCCGTCCTCCGTCTCCCAGCAGCTGTCGCAGTTGGAGGCCGAGGTGGGGGTGCCGTTGCTGGAGCCGGTCGGGCGGCGGGTGCGGCTGACCGCGCAGGCCGAGATCCTGGTCGCCCACACCGAGGCGGTCCTGGAGCGGCTGGAGCAGGCGGAGGCCGACATCGCGGCGTCGCTGACGGATCTGACCGGGACGGTGCGCATCGCGGCGTTCCAGACGGCCGCGCTGGCCCTGGTCCCCACGGCGTTGGGGCTGCTGCGCGACGAGCACCCGATGCTGCGGGTGCAGATCACGCAGTGGGAGCCGGAGAAGGCGCTGCCCGCCCTGCTGGCACGGGACTTCGACCTGGTCGTCGCCGAGGAGTACCCGGGCAACCCCCGCCCTCGGCCCGCCGGGCTGGAGGAGGCGGATCTGCTCGACGACTCGCTGCACCTCGCCCTGCCGGGCGACGGCCACGCGACCGTCTCCGACAGCCCGACGGCGGCGCTGCGTTCGGTGGCCGACAGCCCCTGGGTGATGGAGCCGCGGGGCACGGCCGCCCGGCACTGGACGGTGACGCTGTGCCGCAACGCGGGCTTCGAGCCGGACGTACGGTTCGAGACCACCGATCTGCTGCTCCATGTGCGGCTCGTCGAGCTGGGGCACGCGGCGGCGTTCCTGCCGGGCCTGGTGTGGGCCGGGCAGCCGCCGACCGTCGCGCTGCGCCGACTGCCCCGGGGTCAGCGCACGCGGCGCGTCTTCACGGTCGTACGGCAGGGGCGCGGTCGGCATCCGGCGGTCGTGGCGTGCCGGGACGCGCTGCGGCGGGCGGCGCGTTCGGTGCAGGAGTGGCCGCAGTGAGGGCGATCTCCGGCGGACATGCTCCACCGGCCGCGGCCGGTGGAGCGGCTGTCGCTCGGGCCCCGGGCGCGCCAGGGAAGGTCGTCGGGACGCCGAGCCCCGAACGAAGGCGCTGCCCGGGTCCGGTCACGTCCCGCGGGGGAGCCGCCCGGATGAGGGTCCGGGCAGGCGCTGCTCGAACCAGACGATCTTGCCGCCGCTGACCCGGTTGACGCCCCAGCACAGGGAGAACTGGTCCACCAGGAACAGGCCGCGGCCGCCCTCGTCGTCGAGCCCGGCGTGGCCGAGGCGCGGCAGTTGCGGGGAGTCGTCGCGGACCTCGACGCGCAGGACGTCGGTGCGCAGCAGCCGCAGGGTGAGCGGCCGGGTGGTGACGCGGACGGCGTTCGCGACGACCTCGGTGACCAGCAGCTCGGTGGTGTCGGTGAGCGGGTCCAGGCCCCAGCGGTGCAGGGTCCTGCGGGCGAGGCGGCGGGCCTGGCTCGCGGTGCGCGGGTGCGGGGTGAGGTACCAGTTGGCGGCGGTCTCGGGCCGCAGGCCCTCGAAGCGTGCGGCGAGCAGGGCGACGTCGTCCTCGCGGTCGGCCTCCTCCAGGGTGCTGAGGGCGGCCTCGCACAGGGGTTCCAGCGGGGGCGGTCCATCGGCGCCGAGGGCGCGCAGGCGGCGGCGCAGGCGGGTCATGCCGGACTGGATGTCGGAGCCGCGGGACTCGACCAGGCCGTCGGTGTAGAGCAGGAGGGTGGATCCGGTGGGGGCGGGCATCTCGATGGTCTCGAAGTCGCCTCCGCCCACACCGATCGGCACTCCGGACGGCAGGGTGAGGACTTCCGCGCTGCCGTCGCGGTGGAGCACCAGCGGGGGCGGGTGTCCGGCGTTGGCCATCAGCAGGCGCCGGGAGACGGGGTCGTAGACGGCGTAGAGGCAAGTGGCGAGGTGCTGGCTGCCGAGACGTCCGGCCTGTTCGTCGAGGTGGTGCAGGACCTCGTGCGGAGGGAGGTCGAGGCCGGCCAGGGTCTGGACGACGGTGCGGAGCTGACCCATGATCGCGGCCGAGGTGAGGGAGTGGCCCATGACGTCGCCGATGACGAGGGCGACGCGGTTGCCGGGCAGCGATATGGCGTCGTACCAGTCGCCGCCCACCTCGGCGGTCCGGGAGGCGGGCAGATAGCGGCTGGCCAGCTGGACGCCGACGAGCGCGGGCAGCGAGGGCGGCAGCATGGTGCGCTGGAGGGTGTCGGCGACGGACGCCTCCTGGCCGTGCAGCAGCGCCTTGTCGACGCCGAGCGCCGCGTGCGTGGCGAGCTGGGAGGCGACGAGGAGGTCGTCGCCTGTGTAGGCGTGGTGTCCCCGGTTGCGCACGAGGGCGAGGCTGCCGAGGACGTGATGGCGGCCGCGCAGCGGGGCGATGATCATCCGTCGCCCGGGGGGCACGTCCTCGGATATGTCGGCCGAGGCCAGCAGCTCGGCGGCCGCGCCGGCGCAGCCGGGGCTGTTGCCGAAGACGGGGCGCCCGGCCCGCAGCAGCTTGGCCAGCGGGCCGGACAGGACGTGGGGCGGGGTCTCGGCGGTGGGTGCCGAGGTCCGGTAGACGGTGTGCAGCTTGAGCTGGGCCGGGCTCGCGGGAGGTCCGTCGCCGACCGGCAGCGGGTCGTACAGGTGGACGACGGCCAGGTCGGCGAACAGGGGAACGGCCGCTCTGCACAGCTCGGCCAGCGTCTCGTCGGCGCTCAGCCCGCGGGCGATCCGCCGGGTGGCGGTGTCGAGGAAGCGCAGCCGCCCGGTGCCGGCGTCGCCCGGGGGACGCCCGCTCCGCTCACGCCGGCCGCGGCTGGAGCCGTACCGTGCGCCGATCATCGCAACACCGCCGACTCTGACTGTGTGCACGGACACCTGTCCATCGGTATCAGGCCGAGTGCCCGTTCGGCCCCCGCCGCATCTGCTGACATCGGCACGTGCTCTCCCGCACCCCGGTCCGCCCGCTCAGTCGAGTCTCGTACAGCGCAGGAAGATCTGCTCCTCCGGAGGAACGTCGGAGCTCTCCGGGGCGTAGGTGTACGAGGACTCCTCCTCGATGTGGAAGCCCGCCGACTCGACGACCTCGCGCAGGGTGTCGCGCAGATAGCCGGTGACGCGGATGGTGCTGCCGAGGAAGGGGATCGCGAAGTCGTCGAGGTCGGCCTCGACCATCGACACGACCAGGTGGCCGCCCGGCTTGAGCAGGCCGTGGATCGTCTCCAGGGCGAGGGGGATCTCGGCGCGCGGCAGCATCAGCAGCGAGAAGAAGGCCGCGACCCCGTCGAAGCGGCCCAGGTCGACCGGGCCGCCGGAACGCAGGTCGGCGATGTCCGCGCGCTGGAACTCGGCGCCGGGCACATTGCGCCGGGCCAGCTCCACCATTCCGTGCGACAGGTCGACGCCGACGACCTCGCAGCCCGCGTCGGCGAGCTGGCGCGCGGTCGGCAGACCGGTGCCGCAGCCCAGGTCCAGCACCCTGGCCCCGGACGTCAGCCGTCCCACCAGCCATTCGGCGGACCGGACCTGGCCCTCCTTGTGGGGGAAGGCCTCGTCGTAGCGGTCGCCGATGGCGTCGAAGGCCTCCGCCTGACCCGTTCGATCGACCTTCAGGCCGTCGTACCCGACTCCCTCACCGGCACCGCTCACGCTGCGTCTCCCTTGGGCTAAGGCTTCGATCATCCTTGCACAGCGGACCCCGCCTCGGCGCGGTCTCCGGGAGAAAGAACGTCATCGGCCGATCTGAACGAACACCCCGACCAGAACGGCGAGAACCACGGTCACGGCGGTCACCGAACGGGTCATCAGCCGCAGCCGCCGCTCGCTGCTCGCGCGCACGGACCGCGGGTGCGCGAGGGTGGCGGCCGCCTCCTGTCCGACCCGCGCCCGGAGCGCCCCGCGGGCCGCCTCCGGGGTGGCGGCGAGCGTCGTGCGCGCGTGCCGCAGCCTGCCGCGCACGGCGGCGGTACTGGCCTCGGTCTCGGCGGCCGCCTCGAAGACGGTGAGCCCGAGACCGTCGCAGAGCACGGCGGTACGGCGGTGTCGCGGGGGGAGGGCCAGCAGCGCGCCCAGCACCGGGTCCGCCGGGGCCGGGCCGGGGCGGCCGGGTACCCGGCGCAAGCGGTGCCAGGGCGACAGCGCGTAGTCGTGCGTCCTGGCCCGGGTCCATCCGACGGGGTCGGGATCCCTGGCGACCTCGGGCCAGTGCTCCCAGGCCTGCGGGAAGGCGTGCTCGACGGACTCGAAGGCCAGTCGGCGGCAGCCGGTCAGCAGATACGCCTGGTGCACCAGCCCGGGGCGGCGTAGACGTAGAGCGCGTCGAACGCGGACACGGGCGTGAGCGCCGTGGGGGCCGCCGGGAGCGCGGCCCCGGCGCTGTCGTGCAGCGCGCGCAGCAGGGTCGCACGCGTCCCGCTTCCGGAGCCGCCGCCCCGTTCCGCGGATGGGTCGGCGTACATACGGGCTCCCCTGTGTGACCGGCGTGTTCGTCGGGTGGCGGCCCGAGGTCCCGGCAGAACCGTCTCCGCGGCTGCGCGCACGGCAACCCCAACGCGCGTTCCCGACACCGGGTGGCGCGGGAGCGGGGTGGATCACACGGTCCGGCGAATGATCGAACCCACGTCCCCCGCGCGCGGCACGACCGCGCTCGGGGAGGTGAACGGCTCGCCGGTCATACGGAATCGGGGACGGTGACGGCGGCTCCGTGGGTATGGGCGAGGCGGGTGGCGAGGCCGAGGCGGGTGGCGAGGCCGACGAGACGGTCCAGGGCGGCCGGGGCGAGGTGGTGGTCGATGCCGGTGATCTCCACGTGCCGGGCCCCGTGGGCCCGGGGACGGCGTCGGGCGACGGCGCGGCCGCCGGTAGGACCGCCGGTCGAGGCGGCCGGGCGAGGTGGTGCCCATGCCGGTGACCTCCACGTACCGGCCGCCGGGCGCCCGGGACGGCGTCGGCAGTGGCGCGGCCGCCGGTGGGGGACCGACCATCCGGTCGGTGCTTCCGTGGACGACGAGGGTGGGGGCGGTGAAGCGGCCCGGTTCGGCCGTGCTCGCGCTCCCTCGACGGGGTGACGGCGTCCGCCGCGCGGTCCAGGGTGGGGCGCCCGCCGCCCCGCCCACTCCCAGGCCCCGCCAGGCGTAGCAGGATGGGCCGGTGACCGAGCCCTCGTACCTTGCCGCGATCCGGGAGTCGTACGACACCGTCGCCGCCGAATACGCCGCATCCGTCAAGTCCCCCGCCGAACTCGACCCCTTGTCGCGGAACATGCTGGCCGCCTTCGCCGAGCTGGTGCGGGCCGACGCCCGTGGGCCCGTCGCTGATCTCGGGTGCGGACCGGGAAAGGTGACGGCCCATCTGGCCGGACTGGGCGTGGACGTGTTCGGCGTCGATCTCTCACCCCGGATGATCGAGCTGGCCCGCGGGGAGCATCCCGGCCTGCGGTTCCACGTGGGCACGATGACGGGGCTGGAGCTCGATGACCGTGAACTGGGCGGCATCCTGGCCTACTACTCCACCCACCACACACCGCCCGGCGAACTGCCCCTGGTGTTCGCGGAGTTCCGGCGCACCCTCGCACCCGGCGGACACCTGCTGCTCTCCGGTCACGCGGGCGACGGTGAGACTCTGCGTCCGGCGCGTGCCTACGGCGGCCGTCCCGTGTCGTACGCGTCGTACCTGCTCCCCGCCGACCGGATCGCGGGACTGCTGGACCGGGCGGGATTCGAGGTCACCGCGCGAGTAGTGCAGCGGGCGGGCGGGTCCGCCACCCGGATGTTCGCCACGTTCCTCGCCCGCCGGCGGGGTTGACGTGGCGGGCCCGCCGACGGAGTCCGCGGAGTCCGGCGCGGGTAGGGAGGCAGGCGTCCCGCAACCGAAGAAGGAGCCGCCCCATGCACCCCGAGCCCGTGGCCCTGGACGAACTGACGCGCACCTGGCTCACGGAGGCCAGGTTCTGGCAGATGGCGACGCTCAACGCGGACGGGTCGCCGCAGTTGACGCCGATGTGGGCCGGACTGGAGGACGGGCTGATCGTCGTCAACACCTCGGTCGGCCGGGTCAAGGAGGAGAATCTGCGGCGCGATCCGCGGGTGTCGCTGGCCTGTATGGACGCGGAGAACCCGTATCACCGGGTGGAGATCCGGGGGCGTGCGGTGCGGTTCGTCGAGGGCGACGCGGCCGTGCTCGTCATGGACCGGCTCGCGCGCACCTATCTCGGCACGGACAGCTTCCCGTGGCTGGTCCCCGGGGAGACGCGCGTGGCGGTCTACATCGAGCCCCACCATGTCCGCCGGGTCGACGGCGTGGAGAAGTTCCGCAAGGGGGTGCTGCCGGGGGCGTAGCCGGTCGTGCGGCCACGCCCGCGGTGTGGGGCCGGGTCCGGGCCGGGCCGGACCGGACCGGACCGGACGGGGCCGGGTCAGGCTCGGACCGGACCCCGTCGGGTCAGGCTCGGACCGGACGGGGCCGGGTCAGGCTCGGACCGGACCCCGTCGGGTCACGTTCAGGCGCCCACGTAGTCCGCGAGGTGCTCGCCGGTGAGCGTGGAGCGGGCGGCGACCAGGTCGGCGGGTGTGCCCTCGTAGACGATCCGGCCGCCGTCGTGGCCGGCGCCGGGGCCGAGGTCGATGATCCAGTCGGCGTGGGCCATGACCGCGGGGTGATGCTCGATCACGACGACCGACTTGCCGGAGTCGACCAACCGGTCCAGCAGGCCGAGCAGTTGGGCCACATCGGCCAGGTGCAGGCCGGTGGTCGGCTCGTCGAGGACGTAGACGCCGCCCTTGTCCGCCATGTGTGTGGCGAGCTTCAGCCGCTGCCGCTCGCCGCCGGACAGCGTGGTGAGCGGCTGGCCGAGGGTGAGGTAGCCGAGGCCGACGTCGGCCAGTCGCTGGAGGATCTTGTGGGCGGCGGGGATGCGGGCCTCGCCGGAGCCGAGGAACTCCTCGGCCTCGGCCACCGACATGGCGAGCACCTCGCTGATGTCGCGGCCGCCGAGGTGGTACTCCAGGACCGAGGCGTCGTAGCGCCTGCCCTCGCAGTCCTCGCAGACGGTGGACACGTCCGCCATCATCGCCAGGTCGGTGTAGATGACTCCGGCGCCGTTGCAGGTGGGGCAGGCGCCCTCGGAGTTGGCGCTGAACAGGGCGGGCTTGACGCCGTTGGCCTTGGCGAAGGCCTTGCGGATCGGCTCCAGCAGCCCGGTGTACGTGGCCGGGTTGCTGCGCCGGGAGCCGCGGATCGCGCCCTGGTCGACGAAGACCACGCCCTCGTCGTCGGGGATCGAGCCGTGCACCAGGGAGCTCTTGCCGGAGCCCGCGACGCCCGTGACGACGGTCAGAACGCCCAGCGGGATGTCCACGTCGATGTCCTGGAGGTTGTGTTCGCTCGCCCCGCGGATCTCCAGCGCGCCGCCGGCCTTGCGCACGGACTCCTTCACCGCGGCCCGGTCGTCGAGATGGCGGCCGGTGACCGTCTCGCCGGCGCGCAGGCCCTCGACCGTGCCCTCGAAGCAGACCGTGCCGCCCGCGGTACCGGCGCCCGGTCCGAGGTCGACGACGTGGTCGGCGATCGCGATGGTCTGCGGCTTGTGCTCCACGACGAGGACGGTGTTGCCCTTGTCGCGGAGGCGCAGCAGCAGGTCGTTCATCCGCTGGATGTCGTGCGGGTGCAGGCCGGTGGTGGGCTCGTCGAAGACGTAGGTGACGTCGGTGAGGGAGGAGCCGAGGTGGCGGATCATCTTCACGCGCTGTGCCTCGCCGCCCGAGAGGGTGCCGGCCGGCCGGTCCAGGGAGAGATAGCCGAGGCCGATCTCCGCGAAGGACTCCAGCGTGTGCCGCAGCGACTGGAGCAGCGGCGCCACCGAGGGCTCCTTGAGCGTGCCGACCCATTCAGCGAGGTCGCTGATCTGCATCGCACAGGCTTCGGCGATGCTGATGCCCTTGATCTTCGAGGCGCGGGCGCCCTCCGCGAGCCGGGTGCCGTCGCACTCGGGGCAGGTCATGAAGGTCGTCGCCCGCTCGACGAACGCCCGGATGTGCGGCTGGAGGGCGTCGAGGTCCTTGGACAGCATCGACTTCTGGATCCTCGGGATCAGCCCCTCGTAGGTGAGGTTGATGCCCTCGACCTTGATCTTGGTCGGCTCCTTGTGGAGCAGGTCGTGCAGTTCCTTCTTGGTGAACCTGCGGATCGGCTTGTCCGGGTCGAAGAAGCCGCAGCCGCGGAAGATCCGGCCGTACCAGCCGTCCATGGTGTAGCCGGGGATGGTGAGGGCGCCCTCGTTGAGCGACTTGGAGTCGTCGTAGAGCTGGGTGAGGTCGATGTCGGAGACGGTGCCGCGGCCCTCGCAGCGCGGACACATGCCGCCGGTGCGGCTGTACGTGGCCTTCACGGCCTTCTTGTCGCCGACGGCGATCGCGCCGCTGCCGCGGACCGAGGGCACGTTGAAGGCGTAGGCGCTGGGCGGGCCGATGTGCGGCTCGCCGAGGCGGCTGAAGAGGATCCGCAGCATCGCGTTGGCGTCGGTGGCGGTGCCGACGGTGGAGCGGGGGTCGGCGCCCATCCGCTTCTGGTCGACGATGATCGCGGTGGTCAGGCCGTCCAGGACGTCGACCTCGGGCCGCGCGAGGGAGGGCATGAAGCCCTGCACGAACGCGCTGTACGTCTCGTTGATCAGCCGCTGCGACTCTGCCGCGATGGTGTCGAACACCAGGGAGCTCTTGCCGGAGCCGGACACGCCCGTGAACACGGTCAGACGGCGCTTGGGGATCTCGACGCTGACGTCCTTGAGGTTGTTCTCGCGGGCGCCGATGACCCGGATCAGCTCGTGGCTGTCGGCGAGGTGCGGCGTCGGCCGGCCGTCCGGCTGCGTGTCCGTCTTCCTGGCCCTGCTCATCCTGTCTCCATCTGTTGCGCGGGGCGCCGGGGGCGGCGGGCCGACCGGCGACCGTCGGGCATGCTAGCCCACAGTGGGGCATACCGCGCGCCGGGCGCCGGGGCGCGTCCGCGGGCGTACGAGGGCCACCCTAGACACCGCTCGGGCGCGGGCGCTTCTTCATTCCTGACCGGCCCCGGGAGGGCACCGCCCGAGCGGCTGGGAGAGTGCGCCTGAGCCGCTGAGAGGTCGCGCCCGAGCGGCCGGGTACGGGGGGTCGCGGGCGGCAGGGTACGCAGTCGCGGGCGGCCGGGTACGCGGTCACGGGCGGCGGGTGCGCGGTCACGAGCAGCCGGGTACGCGGTCACGGGCGGCGGGATGCGCAGTCGCGGGCGGCCGGGTGCGCTAGAAGCTGCCGTCGGGCTTCAGCGGGGTGCCGTCCATGGCCGTGTCCGTGAGCGTGCTGCGGACCTCGGTGATCACCTCGGTGCGGCTGACCGCGGCGCAGGTCAGGTCGTTCATCACGAATCCGGTGCGGTGTCTCCCGTGCACCATGCCGGTGCCGACGAGGCTCGACACACCTTCGTGCAGCCAGTCGTACAGCCCCTGGACGTCCTCCTCCCGCCAGCCCTTGAGACCGGCGGCGCGGATGCCGAGGGCCAGCTTCTCGGCCAGGTAGTCCGGGTCGAGGACGCTGCGGAAGCGGATCCTCAGCTGCTCGAAACGGTGGCCCGCGCCGAACTCCCAGTGCCCGATGAGCTCGCCGACGCCCCGCGCGACGGGCCGGGCCTCCAGAAGCCACTCGTACCGGACCAGATGGGGCGCGCGCCGCTCCAGCCAGTCCGCGAGATCCCACGGCGCGACCACGTGGGGGAACGGCGTCTCGGTGAACGGCGGCCACTCGACCTCGGGACAGTCCCAACGCTCCTGCCAGGCCCGGACCTTGTCCCGGTTCGCGACGAACTTCGCCCGGAGCTCCTCCGCCTCGCGCCGCCGCCTCGCGCCACGTAAGAACATGCGCCGCCGCCTTTCCGTCCCTAGGGTGGGCCCCCATGTCACTGAGCCGCATCATCCTGTCGTCCGGCCGCCTCGTCGAGCTCTCCGAACTGCGCATGTCCTCGACGTACGGCGGGATGCTGGAGGGCTACCCCTGCAAGCCGATCAACATGATGAAGACGAAGGGCCTGCTGCACCAGGCCGGACAGGACCACCCCGGCCGGCCGGTCCATCTGGTCCCGCCCTGCGTGGAGTACCAGGACCAGACGACCTCCGGGGCGTTCGGCCCGGTCGAGGTGCTGCCGCCCGTGGCCTGCCTGGGGCTCCTGCGGTCCACCGCGATCTCCCCGGAGTACGAACCCGTGCTGTACCGCTCCGCCCTCGCCGTCGCGTGGTTCCAGCCGACCACGACGGTGCCCTCGGGCGAGGACGCCGACGCGGCACTGCGCAGGATCGACTGGGAGGCGCTCGCGGAGGACTACGAGTTGTAGCCCCGGTCCGTCCGGGAGCGGCGTGAAGGCCCGCGGCCGTGCGGATATCCGCGTGCGGTCCCGAGCGGCGCTCTGCCAGCATGACCGAATGGATCACGGTCTCGCCTCGGTCGTCGTACGGCACACCCACCGCGTCCCCGTCCCGCCGCCGAGCGGGTCCGGACGTCAAGGTGAGTTCGCCGCACGCCAGTTGGACGCCACGCTGATGACCGTCGGGTTCAAGCTCTCCGCCGAGCTGCTGGAGCGGCTGGCGGAGCTGCCCGAGGAGACGGTGGCCGAGACGGGGCGGTGGACGCTTCGGACCGTGGGCGAGATGGTGGGCGACCACGTCCGGCACAACGTGTACTTCCGGGACTTCCCCGCCAACGTGCCGGACACCTTCGACTTCTGGATGAGCTGCGTCGCCGACGCCCTCGCCGACCCCGCCGCCCGCGCGGGCACCCTGGACCAGCTGCGCGAGGGCGTCGTGGACCTGCTGACCCTCCCGGCGTACGGTACCTACCACCACGCGTACGAGGAGATGCTCGCGGCGCACGAGGAGCTGATCGACGCGGCGGGCGACCGCATCACCGTGCTGCACCTGGGCGACGCCCTGGAGAGCGAGGCCGGCGCGCTCTATCTGGCGTTGGCCGGCAGCGTGACCCCGCTCGGCGAGGAGCGGCTGGCGGATCTGCGGGTCCTGGCCGGTGTCTGCGCCGACGGCCCGCAGCCCGCGGAGATACCCGTCCGGGAGAACCGGGCCGTGGTCAACCGGGCCCGGCTGGAGGTGGGTTGCCCGCCGCTGCTGGACACGGTCACCGATGTGCTGCGCCTGGCCTGCGCCCTGTCGGACGGCGATGTGACGCTGCGCGAGCCGACGCGCTTCAGGGCCCTGTCGCGGCCGGTGCGGCGCGCCCTGCTGGGCGGGCTGGACGCGGTGGTCGCGGCGTCCCCGGCCAAGCTCACCGACGTACCGGCGTACGGCGAGCAGTGGAAGCGGCTCGGTGAGCGGCTGCATCCGCACGAGTACCCGAAGTGGCCGCACGCGGCGGCCGTGTTCGAGGTCGCACGCGGCGAGCGGCGGGTCCGGTCCTTGGACAGCCGCGTCGAGGAGCTGCTGGAGGGGGGCCAGGTGGCCGAGGCGGCGGAGCTGCTGACGTCCGCGCCCGGCAGGCTGTACCGCGGGCTCGACCGGCTGCTGCGCTCGGCGCGGGACCAGGAGCAGCGGGACGCCGTGGTCGCGGCCGCGCTGCGGACCGTCGGACAGGTCTCCGGGCGGGTCGTGCTGTCGGTGCGCGAGCACCTGCACAACCGCGCCGCGAAGTCCGACCGGCGACGGGTGTTCGTCAACCGCGCCGGTGGCGGCTGGGTCGCGGACGACACGCGTGCGCCCGTGCCCGAGCGGGAGCGGGAGGCGCTGATCGCCGCGCTGGACGCGGAGACCGCCCGTCGGCTGCCCGACCCCGGTCATCTGCTGATCGACCCCGGGATGCTGGACGTGGCGCTGCCGCTGAGCGGGCGCGCGGCCCCCTCGGGGCTCGGGGTGCTGCCGCGCGGGTCGCTGTCGCGGGTCGAGGGCGAGCTGCTGCGGTTCTTCGTGTACTGGAAGGAGCGGCGCCGCACCACCGACTACGACCTGTCGGCGGTCATGCTCGACGCCGAGTACGAACCCATGGCCTGGCTGTCGTGGACCTCGCTCACGGAGGTGGAGGGCGAGCACTCCGGTGACATCACCGAAGCACCCGACGGGGCTTCGGAGTTCATCGATCTGCGGCTGGGCGCGGTGCGCGGCACGTACCTCGTGCCGGAGGTCGACATCTACTCGGGCGAGAGCTTCGACGAGGTCGGGGAGTCCTTCTTCGGCTTCATGCTGCGCGAGGCCGAGCAGCGGGGCCGCCCCTTCGAACCGCGTACCGTACGGCTGAAGTCGGAGCTGCGCGGGCCCGGACGGGTCGCGCTGCCGGTCGCGTTCGTCCGGGGCGCGGACGGCTGGCAAGCCAAGTGGCTGCATGTGTACCTGAAGGGCGACCCGGCGCGGAACACCGTGGAAGGCAACCGTCTGACGGTGGGGGCTCTGCTGCGGGCCGTCATGGAGCACGAGAGCCTGACGATCCGTCATCTCGTCGGCCTGCTGGCGGATCGGGCCGACTCCGTGACGCTCTGGGACGGCACGACACTCCCCGAGGGCCCGGTCACCTTCCTCGGCCTGGCCCGCCCCGAGGGGCTGCACCCGCACTCCAGGGTCCTGACCCCGGAAAACCTGCGCGACGCGATCCCGGCGTGACTGCTAGCGTGAGCCTCGGCGAGGCCATGAGGGGGCTTCCTTCTCAACACCCGAATTGAATCGAGCTGAGTTCCCTCGCTTTCCTCGCCGAAGCACATGCCGCGGGGCGCCCTCAGGGCGTCCCGCGCGGCACGTGGCCGAGTGAGGGCGTCGTCCGGACCGCCCCCGCGCGGCACCCTGGTGAGCGAGGTCCGTCACCGGGCCGCGCCCGCGCGCGGCGCAATCGTCCTGCCACCTCGGCCGTAACGGCAACTGCCCTGTTCTGGCGGACAGTTCGAGCGCGACGAACCAGTACGCCACCTCTGTCCGTACCGCTACGCTCACTCCTTGTGAGTGCACGGTGGGGGACTCGGGCGCGCCTCCTGGCCGCCGTTCATGCCCGGTTGCAGCGCTGCTTCGCCGGTGATCTCTCGGCCGCGCTGGAGAAGCCGGCGGCCGACGAGGCGCGGCGGCTCAGCGAGTATCTCGACGATGACGACGCGGAGCTGCGCATCCGTCACGCGCTGGCCTGGCTGCACTGGTTCCGCTTCCGCGGGCTGCCCGAGGGCCCCGACGAGCAGGACTGGGCGGCCACGGTGAGCCTCTTCGCGCAGTGCTTCCTGACCGGCGAGGACCTCGCCATGCCGGCGCCGCTGCTGCCGTACGTCACCGATGCCGCCGCCGTGATCGCCGCGCGCGAACTGCGTGAGAGCCCGCGCGGAGAACTGGCCTCGGGCAACGCCGTCGAGACGTGGCGGCGCATCGTGCGCGCCACCCCCGACGACCACCCCAACCGGCCCGGCAGGCTGCACAATCTGGCCGCCCTGCTGATGGAGCGGTTCTCGGTGACCGAGAACCCGGACGACGTGGAAGAGGCGGTCCGGCTCGGCCGGGAGGTGCTGCGGCTCGCCCCGCCCGGACATCCCAACCGGGCGGTCACGCTGTTCAACCTGCACCAGGCGTTGTGGACCCGGTTCGAACGGACCGGCGAGCACACCGACCTGGACGAGGCGATCCGGGTGGGCCGGGAGGCGGCCGCCGACCTGGCCGACGCGGCCGTCGAGGCGACCCTGCTGTCGAACCTGCGGAGCGCGTACTGGGCGCGCTTCGAGCGGTCCGGGGACCCCGCCGACCTGGACGAGGCCATCCGGGCCGGGCGGAGGGCCGTACAGGTCATGCCGCTGAATTCCGCCGACCGCGCGACGACCGTGTCCAACGTCGGTCTCGCGCTGCTGAGACGGTTCGAGCGCGACGGGGACGACACCGACCTGGAGGAGGCCGTCCAGCTCGTCCGAGAGGCGGCGCGGGCGACGCCCGTCGACGACGAGGGCCGTGGACAGGTGCTGTCCAACCTCGGGGTCGTGCTGGGCACGCGGTTCAAGCGTCACGGAGTCCACTCCGACCTGGAGGAGGCGACGCGGACGGCGCGGGAGGCGGTCCACGGCGTCCGGCCCGGCCGTCCCGACGACGCGATGGCCCTGTCCAACCTCGCCTCGCTCCTCCTGCTGCGGTTCGAGCACACGGGTGAGCGGGCCCTGCTCGATCAGGTGGTCGGGCTCCTGCGCCGCGGCGTCGAGGCGACACCGCCGCAGGACGCGTCCCAACGAGCGTTCTCCCTCGCCAACTTGGCCACCGCGCTGCTGGCCCGGCACATGCACATCGGGGACCTCGCCGACCTGGACGAGGCCGTGCGAGCCGGCCGGGAGGCCGTCGAGGCCGCCCCACCGGACACCTCCGACCGTGCGGCGGTGCTGGCCGCACTGGGCTCGGCGCTGGAGTCGCGCAGCCAGCGCACCGGGGACCAGGCAGACCTGGACGAGGCCGTTGCGACGCTCCGGGAGTCCACCCGGACCGGGCCCCTCGGCGACCCCGCGCGGGCGGGCCGGCTGATGAACCTGACGGGCGCCCTTCTGAACCGGTTCGACCGGACCGGCGCGCGGGCCGACCTGGACGAGGCCATCGACATCGGCGGCACGGTGACCCGGAGCACGCCCGGGGACCATCCCGACCTCGGCCAGATGCTGAACAACCTCGGTGTGGCGCTGCACCTGCGGTTCGAGCGCACGAAGGCCGCGGACGAGCCCGCCGCGTCCGAGGGCACGCAACCGGCGACCGACCTCGACAAAGCAGTCGACACCCTCCGGCGGGCCATCGGGACCACTGCCGCGGACCACGTCTCACGCACCGCCGTCCTCGCCAACCTCGGCAACGCGCTGCGGGCGCGCTACGAGCTCAGCGGCCGCCCCGAGGACCTCGACGAGGCGGTCCACGCCGGGCGGGAAACGGTACGGGCCACCCGCGTCGGCCATCCCGACCGGTCGATACGGCTCAACAACCTGGGCCTCGCCCTGCGGCTGCGCTTCGAGCGCACCGAGGACGGACCGGATCTGGAGGAGGCGATCCACTTCGCCCGGGAGGCGGTCGACGCGAGTCCGGCAGACCATCCCGACCTGGCCCAGCGGCTGATCAATCTCGGCGTCGCCCGGCGCCTGCGCCACCAGCGGACCGGGGACATCGCCGACCTCACCCGCGCGGCCGACGCGTATCACGAGGCGTGGCGGATCACCACCGCACCGCCCCGCCTGCGCATCCACGCCGCCCATGCCGCCGCCGGACTGCTCGCCGAGGCCGGGCCGGCTCGTGCGGCCGACCTGCTGGAGGCCGCCGTACGCCTGTTGCCCGAGGTGGCCCCGCGACGGCTGGAGCGGGGAGATCAGCAGTACGCCCTGGGGCTGTTCCCCAACCTGGCCGGAGACGCGGCGGCGCTGGCGCTCGCCTCGGGCGAGGGCACCGACGGGCAGCGGGCGGCACGGGCGCTGCGGCTGCTGGAGGCGGGGCGGGCGGTGCTGCTGAGCCAGGCCCTGGACATCAGCGACGACCTCACCGACCTCCGCGGGCGCCATCCCGGGCTCGCCGCGCGGCTCGCCGACCTCCGCGACCGGATCGACCGGCCGGCCACCCCCTCGGGGGCGGTCCCGGCGGCGGCGGGACCGGGCGGCGCACCCGGCGCCGCGGACCGACTGGCACGGGACCGGCAGGGCCTGGCCCAGGACCTCGCGGACACGCTGGCCGAGATCCGCGCGCATCCGGGGTTCGCCGCCTTCGGACTGCCTCCCACCACGGGCGAACTGCTCGCCGAGGCCGGACAGGGGCCCGTGGCGGTACTCAACGTCAGCCGTGTGCGCAGCGACGCGCTGCTGCTCACCCGGGCCGGCGTCACCGCCATACCACTGCCGCGTCTCGACCACGACACACTGATCCGCCGGGTCCTCGCCTTCCATCAGGCTCTGGACACCGCGGTCGCCGGGCCCGACGCGGTGCGGCGCGGCGCGGCCCAGGCGGTGCTCGTGCGCACGCTGGAGTGGCTGTGGGACACCGTCGCCGAACCCGTGCTGACCGCGCTGGGGCATCACCGTCAGCCGCCGGAGCACGGCGCGTGGCCGCGGGTGTGGTGGTCGCCGGGCGGGCTGCTCGGGCTGCTCCCCCTCCATGCCGCCGGCCACCACACCGACCCGGCGGCCGACCCGGAGCGGCGTACCGTCCTGGACCGCGTCGTCTCCTCCTTCACGCCCACCGTGCGAGCCCTGCGGCACGCCCGTCGGCCGGTGCCCGCGCAGGGCTCCGCACAGCGCGCGCTCGTGGTGGCGATGCCCACCACGCCTGGCCCGCGGGGCGGTCGTCCGCTTCCGCACGTGCCCGAGGAGGTCGACAGGGTGTGCCGGCATCTCGGCGAGACGGTGCTGCTGTCGACGCCGGGTGGCGACGGCCACGGTCCCGGCGCCGCACCGGACCCGCCGACGAAGGCCGACGTCCTGGCCCACCTGCCCGTCTGCACGATCGCCCACTTCTCGTGTCACGGGGAGAGCCATCCCACCGATCCGTCACAGAGCCGGCTGCTGCTCGACGACCACGCCACCGATCCGCTGACCGTCGCCGGTCTCGCCCCGGTCCGGCTGGAGCACGCCGAGCTGGCGTACCTGTCGGCCTGCCAGACGGCCACCGTCAGGAGCGCCGATCTGGTGGACGAGGCGATCCATCTCTCCTCGGCGTTCCAACTCGCGGGTTTCCGCCATGTGATCGGAACTCTGTGGTCCATCTCCGACCGACTCGCGGTCACCGTCGCCGACGCGTTCTACGGCCACCTCCGCACCGGTCACGGCACGCTGGACACCGGCCGGGCCGCCCTCGCCCTCCACCACGCCATGCGCGCCGTGCGTGACGGCCACGACCTGCCCGACGGACGCGACCGGACCCGGGTGCCGTCGCTGTGGGCCGCCTATCTGCACAGCGGGGCCTGACACGCCGTGCCGGGCGAGGAGTGCCGCGTGGCCCCGGGCCGGGGCCGAGGCGTAGCGTTCACCCAGGCCGGCGGACCGACGCCGCCACACAGCGCGGCCGGTGTGAAGGTGATCGAAGCGTGAGACTGACCATTCTGGGCGGCGGGGGCTTCCGTGTACCGCTGGTGTACGGGGCCCTGCTCGAGGACCGTGCCGAGGGTCGCGTCACCGAAGTCACCCTGTACGACCTCGACTCCGGGCGGCTCTCGGCGATCGCGCGCGTGCTGGCCGAGCAGGCCGCGGACTGCCCGGACGCGCCCCGGGTGTCCGTCACCACCGACCTCGACGAAGCGCTCAAAGGCGCCGACTTCGTGTTCTCCGCGATCCGGGTCGGCGGTCTGGAGGGCCGCGCGGCGGACGAACGCGTGGCGCTCGCGCAGGGCGTGCTGGGGCAGGAGACGGTCGGCGCGGGCGGTATCGCCTACGGGCTGCGCACCCTGCCGGTCGTGGACCACATCGCCCAGCGGGTGGCGACGCTCGCTCCGGACGCCTGGTTCATCAACTTCACCAACCCGGCCGGTCTGGTCACCGAGGCCATGGCCCGGCGCCTGGGGGACCGTGTCATCGGCATCTGCGACTCCCCGGTCGGCCTGGGCCGCCGGGTGGCCCGCGCGCTGGGGGCCCGCCGCCCCGAGGAGGCCTGGCTCGACTACGTCGGCCTCAACCATCTCGGCTGGCTGCGCGGTCTGCGCATCGACGGCCGCGACGAACTCCCCCGCCTCCTCGCGGACCGCGAACTGCTCGGCAGCTTCGAGGAGGGCAAGCTGTTCGGCCCGGAGTGGATCCAGTCCCTCGGCGCGGTGCCCAACGAGTACCTGCACTACTACTACTTCAACCGCGAGGCGGTACGCGCCTACCGGCAGGCCCCGCAGACGCGCGGCGCGTTCCTGCGCGACCAGCAGGCCCGGTTCTACGACCGTATGCGCGACACGGCCGCCCCCGCGCTGCGCACCTGGGACGCGACCCGGGCCGAGCGCGAGGCGACGTACATGTCGGAGAACCGCGAGGCGGCGGGCGCCGGGGAACGCGACGAGGCCTCGCTGACGGAGTCCGGCGGCTACGAGAAGGTCGCCCTCGCGCTGATGCGGGCCATCGCCCGTGACGAGCGCGCCACGCTGATCCTCAATGTGCGCAACCGCGGGACCCTGTCCGTGCTGGACGCGGACGCGGTCATCGAGGTGCCCTGCCTCGTCGATGCCAACGGCGCCCACCCGGTGGCCGTGTCACCGCTGCCCGCCCACGCGACGGGCCTGGTGTGTTCGGTGAAGGCCGTGGAGCGCGAGGCCATGGCCGCCGCCGCGGCCGGCTCCCGCGCCGCCGCGGTGAAGGCCTTCGCCCTGCACCCGCTGGTCGACTCGGTCGATGTCGCGCGGCGGCTGGTGGACGAGTACCGGGCCGTGCATCCGGGGCTGGGGTATCTGACCTGACGTGACCTGGCGGGGGTGCGCCGCGGGGCCGTTCCGTGCGGTCACGGCCCTGCGCCGAGGGAGCGGCTCGTAGGCTGGTGCGGTGTCCGCCTCCACTCCGCTGCGCCGTGTCGCCGTCCTCGTCCTCGAAGGGGCCAAGCCGCTCGACGTGGGCATCCCGGCGCAGGTGTTCACGACCCGCGCGAGCATGCCGTACGAGGTGCGGATGTGCGGTGCCGCGCCCGGTCTGGTGACGGGCGGCGACGGCTTGTCGTACCACGTGGCGCACGGGCTGGAGGCGCTCGCCTGGGCGGAGATCGTGTTCGTGCCGGGCTACCGGTTCCCGGACCGGGAGGATCCGCCCCGGACCGTGGTGGACGCGCTGATCGGCGCCCATGAGCGGGGGGCGCGGCTCGCGGCGATCTCGACCGGGGCCTTCGCGCTGGCCACGACGGGACTGCTGGACGGGCGGCGGGCCACCACGCACTGGCACTACACGCGGGCACTCGCGGAGCGGCACCCGCTGATCCAGGTCGACGAGAACGTGCTGTTCGTCGACGAGGGCAGTGTGCTGACCTCGGCCGGAGCCGCCTCCGGTATCGACCTGTGCCTGCACATCCTGCGCGGCGACCTCGGAGTGGGCGCGTCGAACCACGCGGCACGGCGGCTGGTCGCGGCGCCGTACCGCAGCGGCGGACAGGCGCAGTACGTGCCGCGTACGGTGCCCGAGCCGCTCGGTGAGCGCTTCGCGGCCACCCGTGAGTGGGCGCTGCGCCGACTGGACGAGCCGCTCACGCTGGAGACGCTGGCCCGGCACGCGGCGGTCTCGGCGCGCACGTTCTCCCGCCGGTTCGTCGAGGACACCGGCTGCACACCGATGCAGTGGGTGATGCGCGCGCGCATCGACCGGGCCCGTGAGCTGCTGGAACGCTCGGAGCGCGGCATCGAGCAGATCGCGAACGACGTCGGGCTGGGCACCGGGGCGAACCTGCGGCTGCACTTCCAGCGCATCCTGGGGACGACACCGAGCGAGTACCGGCGCACCTTCACACGGGGTGAGTGAGGCCGGTAAGCGGGGCGCGTGGGACCGGCCCTTCCCGGTGTGCGCCGCGGTGTGAACCCCCGTCCGGACCTGGCGTGATCCTTGCGAACCGTGGCGCTCTCGCCCGGGTCACCCGCCCACGCCGCGCGCGAGGCTGGTGGCGCAGGGACGAGCCGCAGGTACGAAGGGACACCCACTCATGACTCGCATCGCCATCAACGGATTCGGCCGCATCGGGCGCAATGTGCTGCGCGCCGTCCTGGAGCGCGACAGCGCCCTGGAGATCGTCGCCGTGAACGACCTCACCGAGCCGGCCACCCTCGCGCGGCTGCTCGCCTTCGACACGACCGCCGGCCGCCTGGGCCGTCCGGTGACCGTCGAGGGCGACACCCTCGTCGTGGACGGCCGGCGCATCAAGGTGCTGGCCGAGCGCGACCCGGCGCAGCTGCCCTGGGCCGAGCTGAGCGTGGACATCGTGCTGGAGGCGACGGGCCGCTTCACCGCCGCCAAGGCGGCTCGCGTGCACCTGGACGCGGGCGCGAGGAAGGTGCTGGTCGGCGCGCCCTCGGACGGTGCAGACGTGACCCTGGCGTACGGCGTGAACACGGACGCGTACGACCCGGACGTGCACACCGTCGTCTCGAACGCCTCGTGCACGACCAACGCCCTGGCCCCGCTGGCCGCGGTGCTCGACGAGCTGGCCGGCATCGAGCACGGCTTCATGACGACGGTGCACGCCTACACCCAGGAGCAGAACCTCCAGGACGGCCCGCACCGCGACCCGCGCCGGGCGCGTGCCGCCGGGGTCAACATCGTCCCGACCACGACGGGTGCCGCGAAGGCGATCGGCCTGGTGCTGCCGCGCCTGGACGGCAAGCTGTCCGGCGACTCGATCCGGGTGCCGGTCCCGGTGGGCTCGATCGTCGAGCTGAACACGACCGTCTCCCGTGACGTGACGCGCGACGAGGTGCTGGCGGCCTACCGCGCCGCCGCCGAGGGGCCGCTCGCCGGAATCCTCGAGTACTCGGAGGACCCGCTGGTGTCGGCCGACATCACCGGCAACCCCGCTTCCTCGATCTTCGACTCCGCTCTCACCCGGGTCGAGGGGCGTCACATCAAGGTGGTCGCCTGGTACGACAACGAGTGGGGTTTCTCGAACCGTGTGATCGACACGCTGGAGCTGCTCGCCGGTCGCTGACCTCTGATTCGCCGAACTCCCCGACCCGGTGCCTTGGTTGCCCGGTGCGGGGAGTTCCGCTTTACGGTCGCGACTTTCCCGGACGGGCCTTTCGGCGCCGGGCCTGCGGGCACCCCGCGAGCAAGGCCGCACAAATCCCGCCACAGACGCACCCGTTGAGTCCGGAGCGGAAGTCGGCCCATTGGGTACGGATCGAAAAGTCTGATGTTTCGATGCGGCCACTCGCATAGCGAGAGACTTGCCGATCCCATGAATCTCGAACAAAACTTCCCCTCACGGGCAAACAAGCGATCGAGCGCCCGCTCCGGACTCGAAGAGCCTCCCCGCCCGCGGCAATAGAGGGCAGGCAGTCCACCTCGCACGAACCCGGCTCCCATCCCGTACGAACCGAGTCCCACCCCGCACGTCCGGAGTCCGTCCCCGGTCGGCACCACCCGCACCCGACGGCGACGGGGGCGGGGGCTCGGCCACACGGGTCCCGCCGGAGCCCGCCACCCCGCGGGGCGGGGCGACGTCGGGCGACATCCTGACCGACATCGGGCGAACCGGACCCCCATCCTTGACCTACCCGCTGTCCGGCACGTTAAGAACGTGAGAACTCTTGGGCTCTCGCGGAGAGTTGCCGCCGGCCCCCCGCCGACCCCTCCCCGGTCACGTATCTCCAGGGTGCGACCCACTCAACTCCCTTCCACCCCTTGGGACTTCGGGCCTGGTTCGCCCGTATTCACCCCGAGAGACACAGAAGCGGCTTTACCGGCGGAACAAGCCGATCCACCAGCCCTCAACACATATTGACGGATCGTCATAACTCCTGGTGGTGATAGGATCACCGCGCACTTGCGGAGTGCGGACAGATAGGCGCACCGCTGGTTCACCCCCGCATTGACGGAGATTCAACTATCTGACCGTCAGTCGCTTGAAGAGAGTCTTATGACGTACATACAGAACCCACTGGTGTGGGGTCTCCTCGTCGCCACCCTCGTCGCGGTCGCTGCCTTTGTTCGCCAACGCAGAGCGGCACAGTCACTGCGACAGGACGGCGACCGGCTGAGGGCTCATTACGCCGAGCTGGAGAACGACTATGCGAAGTCCGTCCAGGCAGCTCAGGAGCAAGCCGAGGAAGCGACGAAGACGGTTCTGAAGTCCGCCATGCGGACACTTCAGGGTCTCGCCGCGGAGCAGCAACTCGTCGTCTCCGGACTGCAGAGCAAGTATGGCGAGTCGGCGATTCTCCACGACCTCCTGGAAATCGACCACACCAATTCCCAATTCGGCCGGCGCGCACAGTCCATTGCCGTACTGTGCGACGGCTGGCTCGGCCGACAGCGTGAAGTCGCCTCGGTTTACGACGTTGTACGCAGTGCCCAGGGACGAGTCCGCCACTACCGGCGGGTGGAAATTCTCTCGCAGGTCGACTTCGCCCTCACGAGCCGTGCGGTGGAACCCGTCGCACTGGCCCTCGCGGAACTCCTCGACAATGCCACGAGCTATTCCAGCCCGGACACGGTCGTCGAAATCAATATCCGCACCGTGCCCAAGGGCATCTGCATCGTCGTCGACGACGCCGGTGTCGGCATGAACGACGAGGAGCGCGCCAGGGCGACCAGGCTCCTGTCCTCCGACCGCGTCTCCGGCGTCTCGGGGCTGGGCAACCCGCCGCAGTTCGGCTTCGCGGTGGTCGGTGTCCTCGCCGAGCGCTTCGGCTTCGAGGTGGCGGTCGACTCCAGCTCCCCCTACGGCGGCGTACGAGCCGTCCTCCTCCTCCCGCACGAGTTGCTGACGAGCATGCCGGAACAGCGCATCCCCACGCCCAGCGCCCCCACCGCCGCCGGATCGACCCGCGGCGGCCCCGAGAACGCGGCGTCCGTCGCCTCGACGTCCGACGGTCTGCCGAAGCGACGCCGCAAGCGGCCGATGGCCATCGTGCCGGGCAGCACGCCGGTGTCCGACGGTCCGGCCCGCTCCGACGCGGAGACGGCGGCGATCATGGGCGCGTTCCAGCGTGGCACGCAGTCCGGTCGCGCCACGCCCTCGGACCCGGCGGCCCGCGCGGATGAGACGAACCGCACCTATGGTGCCGGCACTGAAGGACATGAGATCTCGTGAACCACGATCTGGCATGGATGCTCGACAGCGCGCTGGAGATCCCCGGGGCCCTGCACGCGGTCCTGATCTCCGCCGACGGTCTGCTGATGGCCCGGACGAAGGACTTCGACAAGGACAACGCGGACCGGGTCGCCGCCGCGATGAGCGGTGTGCAGTCGCTGAGCCGCTCGCTGGGCTTCTTCTGCGAGGGTGATCACCAGCAGTGGCGTCAGACGCTGGTGGAGTTCGACGGCGGCTGGGTGTTCCTGATATCCGCCGGCCAGGGCGCCTACCTCGGCGTCTCCGCCGCGCCCGATGTCGACATGGCCGACATCACCTTCCGTATGCAGCAGTTGGTCGGTCAGCTGGGCAAGGCGCTCATGACGCCGCCCCGCGAGAACCTCGGCGCCACGTCATGACCGCCGCCGACGAGTGGGAGCCGGAGTCCGCCGAACTGGTACGGCCGTATGTGATCACCCGGGGCCGCGGTTTACCAGATGAGGGGCAACTGTCGCTCATCACTCTGGTCACCGCGGTCGAGGACCACCAGCAGCGGCCGACCCGTCTGTCCCCCGAGGAGCAGAACCTGCTGGAGATCTGCTCCGCCGGCTACCTCTCGGTGGCCGAGGTCGCGGGACACACGCGACTCCCGCTGGGGGTCGTGAAAATCGTCCTTTCCTCGCTCGTCGAAGGCGGCTATCTCATCACCCGCCCGCCGGTGGAGCGGGCGCCGGTCGCCGACCTGCGCATCCTGGAGGAGGTACTGCATGGGCTCCGGACCAAGTTTGGATGAACGGGCCTATGTCCGCAGCGGAGAGCAGCAGACGGCCGTCAAGATCCTGGTCGTCGGGCACTTCGCCGTGGGCAAGACCACGTTCATCGGGTCGATCTCGGAGATCGTTCCGTTGACCACCGAGGAGACGATGACGCGGGCCGCCGAGTCCATCGACGACCTCAAGGGCGTCAACGGCAAGACCACCACCACGGTCGCCATGGACTTCGGTCGTCTCACCATCAGCGACCGGGTGGTGCTGTACCTCTTCGGCACGCCCGGCCAGCAGCGCTTCGTGCAGATGTGGGAGGACATGGCCCGCGGCGCGCTCGGAGCGCTGATCCTGGTGGACCCCGAGCGGCTGGCGGACTCCTTCCCGGTGATCGACCTGATCGAGCAGTACGGCCTCGACTACGCGATCGCCGTCAACCGCTTCGATCACGCCAGCTCGCGGGAGGAGCACGCCCTGCGCGAGGCGCTCGACCTGCTCGACGACACCCCCGTCGTCGCCTGCGACGCGCGCGACGAGCAGTCGTCGGCCCAAGCACTCATCACCCTGGTCCGCTATCTGCTGGACCGCGCCTCCTAGGAGCCAGAACATGGACGACCGTTCCACCGCCCCAGTGCCCCCGCCGGGGTGCCCGGCGCACGGCTCCGGTGCCCGAGTGCCGCTGCACGGGCCGGAGTTCGCGGCCGACCCGCAGTCGTACTACGACTACCTGCGCCACTACGGGCCCACCGCGCCCGTGGAGATCGCGCCCGGCGTCGACGCGACCCTGGTCACCGACTACGCCACCGCGCTGCAACTCCTGCAGGACTCGGGTTCGTTCCGCAAGGACTCGCGGCGCTGGCGGGACCTGAACGAGGGGCGCATCCCGGCGGACAGCCCGATCCTGCCGGTGCTGGCGTACCGCCAGAACTGCATGTTCACCGACGGCGCCGAGCACCTGCGGCTGCGACAGGCGGTCACCGACACCTTGGCGCGGGTGGACACCCGCAAGCTGAGCCAGACCACCGAGCGCGTAGCCGAGTATCTGATCGGCCAGTTCTCCCAGCGCGGCTCCGTCGACCTGCTCGGTGACTACGCCAAGCAGTTGCCGCTGTTCGTCTTCAACGAACTCTTCGGCTGCCCCGCCGAGATCGGCGACCGGGTGCTGTTCGGCGCGACGGGCCTGTTCGACGGGATCAACGCCGAGAAGGCGGCCGAGGTGATGTTCGGCGCCATCGGCGAGCTGATCATGCTCAAGCGGTCCAGGCCGGGCGAGGACGTCACGTCCTGGCTGATGCAGCACGACTCGGCGCTCACGAACCAGGAAATGGTGGACCAGATCGCACTCCTCCTGGTCGGGGGCAACGAGCCGCTGCGCAACCTGATCGGCAACACCCTGCACCGGTTGCTCACCCACGACGCGTACGCGAACGCCGGAGGTCTCATCGACGACGCGATCGACGACACGCTGTGGGAGAACCCGCCGATGCAGAACCTCGGCGCCCACTACCCGGCCTCCGACATGGAGTTCGCCGGGGAGAAGCTGCGGGCGGGCGAGCTGATGCTGGTCAGCTTCGCGGCCGCCAACACGGGCCCGGCGCTCTCCACCGCGCGGCAGGCCGGCAGCAACCGGGCCCACCTCGCCTGGAGTGCGGGTCCGCACGCCTGCCCGTCCAAGGAGACCGCGCGTCAGATCACGGTCACGGCGATCGAGCACCTGCTCAACCGCGTGCCCGATGTCGAACTCGCCGTGCCCGAGGACATCCTGACGTGGCGTCCGGGACCGTTCAACCGCGGTCTGGCCTCGCTTCCCGCGCGGTTCACCCCCGTTCAGCCCGTACGACGGCCGGTCATCCAGAACGGCGCGGGCGAGTCGGCCCGCCGGCCGCAGGTCGCGGACGCCGATCAGGGTCCCGAACGGGGCGGCCTGTGGAGCTCGTTCCTCAACTGGCTGGCTAAGTAGCGCGCAGAGCCGGGTCATTGACCCACGTGATCGTGAAGTACGCCACAAGTGGACGAAGTGATTCACACAACAGTCAACGTCCACAGAAAGACTGCATGAAGCTTCAAGCGCCCGGGTAATGATCAACGCGTTTGCGTAACGGTTCTAAGCCCAAAGGACGGTTCGTGTACCGAATACCCGTCGAGACGGCGCCGCTCCACCCTCAGCGACGAGGGCGGTCCGCGGTCAGCTTCAGCGCAGGATGCCAACTTCACAGGAAGGAAGGGAGGATGCCCGCCCACGCAGGCGGGTATCTTCTTGGGCGCTCGGCCCCTACAGCACCGGTGACCCTTTTCGGCCGACGTCAGGGGCGCGGATGACCCTGAGCCGCAACGCCCTGGCCGCACCGGCACTCGGCGACTTCACAGGCCGTCAGCTGCTCCGGCTGTGCGAAGTCGTGGAGCTGCCCCCCGCCGACGCCGTGTCCTACGCGCAGGTCCTGAACGACACTCTCGGCCCGATGGCCGAACGGCCCCTGGACCAGCCTCCTCCGGACCTCAGTTTCCTGTCCGACGACCATACGCCCGTGGAGTTCTCCCTCTCCTTCACCGCGGGAGCCCGGCCCGAGCTGCGGGTGCTGCTGGAGCCGGGCAGCGGTGCGGCGACCACCGCGCTGAGCGGCCACGCCGGGCTGCGCGCCGTGCGGGCGATGGGGCGGCGCTGGGGATTTCCGACCCGGCGGCTGGACGAGCTGGAGGACCTGTTCTTCCCCGCGGGCGCCCAGGGGCCGTTGGCCCTGTGGTGCGCGCTGGAGCTGCGCGCCGGTGGTGTGCCGAAGGTCAAGGTCTATCTGAACCCGGCCGCCTCGGGCCCGGAACGGGCGGCGGCGACCGTGCGGGAGGCGCTGGACCGGCTCGGTCACGGTGCGGCGTTCGACTCGCTGCCCGACACCGGACGGCACCTGTTCTTCGCCCTGGATCTCGGCGACTGGGAGGTCCCCAGGGTGAAGATCTATCTCGCCCATCAGGACCTGTCGGCAGCGGATTCGGCGGGACTGTCGCGGATGTCGTCGGGTCCGGAGCGGGCCGAGATCGAGGAGTTCTTCCACATCGCCACCGGCCGTGCGAAGGACGACAGTCTGCGCCTCGTCCGGCGCCCCGGTCAGTCCTGCCATGTGCTGACCGACGCCGCGACCGGGGCACCTGACGGCTTCACCCTGTACATCCCGGTCCGCGACTACGCCCGGCACGACGGCGAGTCCCTGGACCGCGCCGTCACTCTGCTGAACCGGTACGGCATGGATCCCGGGCCGCTGCTCCAGGCGCTGCCCGCCATCACCGGCCGGTCTCTGGAGGACGGAGTGGGTCTCATCGCCTATCTGGCGCTGGCCCATCAGCACGGGAAGCCGCCGCGGGTGACGGTGTACCTCTCGTCGGAGGCGTACGCGGTGCGGCCCCCGGTGACGACGCCGGTTCGGCGGACGGCGTCCGCCCCCTGAGTGTGAGGGACATGCCTATAGGGGTGCGGGTCAGCGATGCCCGCACCCTGTGCCCACCGGTTCCGGCTCAGCCATCCTCGGCGAGCTGGCGCAGATAGGGGACGACGTCGACCTGGATGGAGGAGCTCTCGCCCTCCCCGTACCGCTCGGCGATACCGCTCAGGTGGCCGGCTATCTCCTCCCGCATGACGTCCACGGCGGGCAGGCTGACCTCACCGGACACGATCCTGGCGATCCAGGAGCACTGGGCCTCCACGAGCCGGGTGATCGTTCCCACGGGCCGGACCAGACCGACGAAGTACAGTCCCGGCAGCTCGGGCGCGACGACCCGCTTGTACAGCTCGACCGCCCCACGCGGCCCGACCGGCCAGCCGTCCGGCAGGAACGGGAAGGCCATCCGGTAACCGGTGCAGTAGACGATCGCGTCGGCCTCCTCCACGCTCCCGTCGGCGAAGCGCACCACGTTCCCTTCCAGCGAGTCGATCCCGGGCCGGGGGATCACCCCGCCGTGACGTATCCGGCTGAGGATGTCGTCGGAGATGGTCACCGCCGAGGCGAAGATCGGGTGATCGGGCTCGGGCAGTCCGTAGTCGGCCAGCTTGCCGCGCGCCACCAGCAGTGCCTGCTCGATGAAGCTGCGCTGCTCCGCCAGCGACATCCGGGTCCACCAGGGGGCGTTGGCGATGTGGTCCAGGGCCAGGCCGTACAGCTGCTTGGGCAGGATGTGCAGCCCGCGGCGGACGGAGAGCACCGTGCGCTCCGCATGCCGGGACAGATCGGCGGCGATGTCCACGGCCGAGGCACCGAGTCCCACGACGACCACACGCTGTCCGTCGAAGTCCCGGCCGTCGTGGTAGTCGAGGGCGTGCAGGATCTTGCCGCCGAAGGAGTCGGCACCGGACGGCAGCGGATGCGGCATGTTCGGCAGCGTGTTGTGCCCGGAGGCGACGACCACCTGCTCGAACCGACGCGTCCGCTCGGCTCCGTACCCGTCGCGGCTGACGACATCCCACAGCCCGTCCGCGGCCTGCCGCACCGACACGACCTCGGTGTTCAGCTCGATCCTGTCGTAGACCCCGGCCCAGTCGGCGAAGGACCGCAGATAGGCGGCCATTTCGCTGTGCCGCGGGTAGAGGGGGAGCCCATCGCGCATCGGATAGTCGGCGTAACCGGTCAGGTCCTTGGCGGAGTTCAGATGCAGCGCCAGATACCCCGGTCCCCGCTCCCCCGCCTGCGGCTGGCGCCAGATGCCGCCCACGTCGGGCGCCTTCTCCAGACACACGAAGTCGACGCCACGCAGCGCGAGGGCATGCGTGACCGCCAGCCCCGACAAGCCCGCACCGATCACACACACGTTCAAGGAATCCCCCACAAGTGTCAAAGGTCCGCAGGCCAAGATCCTTCCCCCCTCACCTCAACCTTCACACGGTGATCTGCAACACCACCGTGCGGGGAGCCTTGGCCTCGGGACGGGCCCAGTTGGTCGGGCGAGATCGTCCAACGTGACGGCGACGGTGCCGAAGAGGTCGCGGACGGTGGTCACGGCGGCCGCGTGGAGGGTGGCGGCGGGGACGAGCGTGCCGTCGGGCGCGGTCAGGGACCGGGTGGCGGTGGCCTCTGCGACGACGGTGGACCGGTATCCGAGGTAGAACGCGCCCTGGGCGGTGAAGGTGACGCACATGTGCGTCATGAAGCCGGCCGGCACCAGATCCTCGTCCATGGTCCGGTGCGCCGTGGCCGACCGCAATGACGGTGTTCTGTCACATCCGGACATCGCACTGCCATGGATCGGCCACAGCCAGGCTACTTACGACCGCAACACGATCATTCGGCGTAACGTTCGTCTGCATGACCGTGCTGCATGGCACCCACGTCGTCCTGCGTCCCGCCACCCCCACCGACGTCCCTGCCCTGGCGGCCATCCGTGCCACGCCCGAGGTCAGGGCCCGCTGGCGCGGCGGCGACGATCTCAAGGCGGAGGTCGCGGCGGACCTGGACGACCCCGGCACACACACCCTCACCATCGAGGTCGAGGGAGAGATCGCCGGGCTGATCCAGTGGTACGCCGAGGACGACCCCGACTACCGGCACGCCGGCATGGACCTCTTCCTCGCGCCCGCCGTGCACGGCCGGGGCCTGGGCACCGACGCCGTCCGCACCCTGGCCCGCCATCTCGTCGACGACCACCACTACCACCGCCTGATCATCGACCCCGCCGCCGACAACCTCCCCGCGATCCGCTGCTACACGAAGGCGGGCTTCCGCCCGGTCGGGGTCATGCGGCAGTACGAACGCGGCTCCGACGGCACATGGCACGACGGCCTGCTCATGGACCTGCTGGCCTCGGAGCTGGTGCGCTGACGTGCTGGTGCGCTGACGTCAACGGGCCCTGGAGCAGGGACGCGTAGGACGCATGGGATGCACGGCTGCGCACCCTGCTCCGGCAGGCGGCCTCGCGACGGCGCTCAGAACACCGGACCGAGCAGCAGCGCCGTCTCCAGGGGCAGCGGAGGCTGTTCGGGCAGCGGGGCCGGCGCCTCGGCGCGACCGGTGTGGGTGGGCGGGACCACGCGCAGCGCGGCTATGCCGTCCGCGGCCCACGGCGCGTCCGTCGCGGGAAGCGTCAGGGTCATGCGTCGTCCGTCGGCCAGGGTGGTCTCGACGTGCTCGCTCGTGCCGTCGGCCTTCATGACAGTTCCCCCTCCGTCGTGCACCACGGATCCTCGTCCCCGGGCCTCTGTCCTCGGGCCTCTGTCCCCGGACCCCGGTCCCCGGTCCTCGGCTCTCCGCCCTCCACAGATAGGACGTCCGAGCGGCCACGGAAATTCCCGGGATCCCGCAGCGCCGTGGCGCCGAGGCCCCGAGCACCGCTCCCACGAGACGACTCCACCACTGGTCCCCACCAAACCCTTGGCCGACCCCGCCCCCGCGCCGCAAGCTCCCGGCGTGGAGCTGGAGTTGCGGTTCGGCGTGCGGGCGGCCGCGCTGGGCGGCTGGAAGCCGCCGAACGTACCCGCGCTCCGGCAGCGCGCCCGACGACGGCCTCCGGCGCAGGACGGGCCCGGGTACGGCGACTCCGCACCCGGCCGCTCGATCGGCGGAGCGCGTGTGCCGGAAGGGGCGGCCCGGCACCCGCGGTGCCGGGCCGCCCCTCGCGGGCTCCGTGTGATCAGTCCGTGCCGGACTCCATCGCCGCGCGGTCCAGGACCTCGTCCTCCTCGGAGACCTCGCCGCGGGAGGCGATCGCCTCGGCGCCGCCCTCCGGCATCGCGCCGATCAGGCCCGTCGCGGCCGCCTGCGCGGCGCCGACCGCCGGACCGGCGGTGCCGATCAGACCGAGGCCGGCGTACTGCTCCAGCCGGGCGCGCGAGTCGGCGATGTCGAGGTTGCGCATGGTGAGCTGGCCGATCCGGTCCGACGGGCCGAAGGCCGAGTCCTCGGTGCGCTCCATCGACAGCTTGTCGGGGTGGTAGCTGAAGGCCGGGCCCGTGGTGTCGAGGATCGAGTAGTCCTCGCCGCGCCGCAGCCGCAGGGTCACCTCACCGGTGACGGCCGCGCCGACCCAGCGCTGGAGGGACTCGCGGATCATCAGCGCCTGCGGGTCCAGCCAGCGGCCCTCGTACATCAGGCGGCCGAGGCGGCGGCCCTCGTTGTGGTACTGAGCGAGGGTGTCCTCGTTGTGGATCGCGTTGACCAGGCGCTCGTAGGCCGCGTGCAGCAGGGCCATGCCCGGGGCCTCGTAGATACCGCGGCTCTTGGCCTCGATGATCCGGTTCTCGATCTGGTCGGACATGCCCAGTCCGTGCCGCCCGCCGATGGCGTTGGCCTCCAGGACGAGATCGACGGCGGTGGCGAACTCCTTGCCGTTGATCGTCACCGGGCGGCCCTGCTCGAAGCCGATGGTCACTTCTTCGGCGGCGATCTCGACCGACGGGTCCCAGAACCGAACGCCCATGATCGGCTGGACGGTCTCGACGCCGGTGTCCAGGTGCTCCAGGGTCTTGGCCTCGTGGGTGGCGCCCCAGATGTTGGCGTCCGTGGAGTAGGCCTTCTCCGGGCTGTCGCGGTAGGGGAGGTCGTGGGCGAGCAGCCACTCCGACATCTCCTTGCGGCCGCCGAGCTCGGTCACGAAGTTCGCGTCCAGCCAGGGCTTGTAGATCCGCAGGTGCGGGTTGGCCAGCAGGCCGTAGCGGTAGAACCGCTCGATGTCGTTGCCCTTGTAGGTCGAGCCGTCGCCCCAGATCTGGACGTCGTCCTCCAGCATCGCCCGCACCAGCAGGGTGCCGGTGACCGAACGGCCGAGCGGCGTGGTGTTGAAGTACGCCCGACCGCCGGAGCGGATGTGGAACGCGCCGCAGGCGAGCGCGGCAAGGCCCTCCTCGACGAGCGCCGCACGGCAGTCCACCAGGCGCGCGATCTCGGCGCCGTAGGTCTTCGCGCGGCCCGGCACCGAGGCGATGTCGGGCTCGTCGTACTGGCCGATGTCGGCCGTGTAGGTGCAGGGGACTGCACCCTTGTCGCGCATCCACGCGACGGCGACCGAGGTGTCGAGGCCGCCGGAGAAGGCGATACCGACGCGCTCGCCGGCCGGAAGGGAAGTGAGGACCTTGGACATAGGAAGAGTATGCACGACCATGCATGATCATGCAAACAGAGTGGGCGCCCTCGCCGTGCGGGATCGGCCGTCGCTTCTTACGATCGCAAAGTGGCGCATACGTTCGAAGAGCTGATCGAGAAGCAACGCGCGGCCGACGCGGCGCACACACGCGTCGAGGAACTGCGCGACCAGTACGGGCCGCCCGCACAGCAGCCGTGGACCGGGCACCAGACCGAGGTGTACGAGACCGCCTGGCGCGCCTGGCGCGACCTCGCGCGCGACGTCCAGCAGTCGGTCACCGAGTACGCGCGCGAGCAGGGCACCGCCCGCAACCAGGTCGAGGACGACGTGAAGCAGGCCGTACGCCATCCGGAGGAAGGAGTCGCGGAACAGTGACGTGGATACTGGAGCCATGGGATTCCTCGTCTTCATGACTCTGCCCGGTCTGGTCATCCTGCTGACCGCCCTCGCCCTGGTCGACCAGGCGCTGCTGCACGCCGGGCGCGCGGGGTTCCTGCCCTGGCGGAACAGCGCGCGGGCGGGACAGATATCGGCGACCGGCTTCGAGCAGCTGCACGCCACCCTCTCCCCCGGCAAGCAGAACGAGCTCAAGGAGCGCCAGTCGTCGCTGACGCTCCGCGACGACGAGGAGGACGGCGCCCCGCCGCACCGCACGACGGTCGATCTCGACGGGGGCACCGCCGTCGTACGGATGACCGGGCGCTGACGCCCGCCGCCGCTGCTCGCTGAGCCCCCACCGCCCGGCCCCGGCGGGCGGCCCCGGCGGGCGGCCCCGGTGACGACGGTCCCCCACCCCTGGAGCAGTGCCCGGCACGCGTCGAAGTCACCGACCCGTCCACCGGGGCCGGCGGCGTGCTCGGCGCCGACCGCCCCGCCCTGCTCAGCCGTTGACGAACGTCAGGCTGGTCGCGTCGTAGCGGCGGCCCGCGATCCGCTCCGGCGGGGCCGCGGACTCCACCGCGGCCAGGTCCTCGGGGGTCAGCTCGGCCGACAGCGCCGCGAGGTTCTCCTCCAGGTACCGCTGCCGGCGCGTGCCGGGGATCGGGACGACGTCGTCGCCCCGGTGCTGCACCCACGCCAGGGCCAGCTGCCCGGCCGTGACGCCCTTGGCCTCGGCCAGTTCGGTGAGCCGGGCGACGATCGCCAGGTTGTGTTCGAGGTTGCCGTCGGCGAAGCGCGGCTGGCTGCGGCGTACGTCGTTGTCGGCGAGGCCCTCGACCGAGGCGACCGTGCCGGTGAGGAAACCGCGGCCGAGCGGGGAGAAAGGGACGATGCCGATGCCGAGTTCGCGGCAGACCGGGACGATCCGCGCCTCCAGGTCCCGGGTCCACAGCGACCACTCGCTCTGCAACGCGCTGATGGGGTGCACCGCGTGGGCCCGCCGCAGGGTGTCCGCACCCGCCTCGGACAGGCCGAGGTGACGGACCTTGCCGGCCCGCACCAGCTCGGCCATCGCGCCGACCGTCTCCTCGATCGGCACCCTCGGGTCCACCCGGTGCTGGTAGTAGAGGTCGATGTGGTCCACCCCGAGGCGGCGCAGCGAGGCCTCGCACGCCTCGCGCACGTACGCCGCGTCCCCGCGGATCAGGGTGGGCTCGCCCACGCGGTTGGCGAAGCCGAACTTCGTCGCCAGCACCACCTCCTCACGCCGCCCGGCGACGGCTCGGCCGATCAACTCCTCGTTGTGGCCGAAGCCGTAGAAGTCGGCGGTGTCGAGCAGGGTCACCCCGAGGTCGAGTGCCCGGTGCAGGGTCGCGACCGACTCCGTGTCGTCCGAGGCGCCGTAGCCGTGGCTCATGCCCATGCAGCCCAGCCCCTGGGCGGAGACCGTCAGTGCGCCGAGGTGCCGGACGGGGATGTCACTCATGCTGCTGCCTCCTGGTCGTGGTCCGTCGGCACACGACGCTAGGCAGTGGAGCGCGCTCGAAGTCAACCGGCGCCCCTGATGTTCGGAGGTCGTCAGGGGCAGTCGTAGGTCAGCCGGACCGTGGCCGTGCGCTCCGTCGGGGTGAGGATGCGCAGTTCGGCCTGCCCCTGGTGGTGGCCCTCGCCCTCGAAGGTCCAGCGCAGATGCAGGTTCGCGTGCCGCTGCCCGCGGGCGAGGCGTTCGCGCAGCACGGCGGAGGCGGTGCCGTCGCTGCGGATCCAGCGGTAGGTGAGCGTGCCGGGGCGGCCGTTGGTGGAGACGCGGGCGAACACGTCGGCCGTGCCGCCGCAGTCCAGTTCCGACGGGTTCGTCGTGACGGTGACCGTGCGCACCTCGATCGGCGCCGCGAGCCGCTGCCAGGCGAGGAAGGCCAGCACGCACAGGAACACCAGCGTGGGCAGGGCGTGCCTGCGCAGGCGCCGACGCGGCGGCACGCGGGGCGTGGGGACGACCGGCAGCGGCCGCTGGGTGCGCTGGGCGACGGCCGCGGTCACTCCGGGCCCGAACCGCAGCAGGGTGCCCTCGACCCGGTCCGGCCGCACCGGGCCGGGCCCCTCCGGTGAGCCCGGTCCGGGCGGGTGTGCCCGCCGCGTCGGCTCGGCCGGGTACTCCGCGGCCGCCTCGGGCCACGTCGGTGCGACCGGGCCGGCTCCGCCCTCCCGGCGGGTGGGCTCAGCCGCCCCCGCCCCGGGCTCCCGCAGCGTGGGCTCGAAAGGGCTGAGCCCGCCCTCCCGGAGCGTCGGCCCGACCGGCTGCGCCCCGGGCTCCCGCCGCGTCGGCTCGGCCTGGTCCTCCTCGCTCTCCGGCCGCTGGATCCAGTGGCTGGCCAGCACGGTCGCGCTGTACTCGGCCTCCTCGGAAGCGGGTGTTCTGTCCTCGGGCTCGGGCTCGGGCATGCGGTCGTAGGTCCCTGTCATCGGATGTCACACTGCCTGGTCAGCAGCTGCTGCGACGCGCCGCCGTCGGCGGAGGCCGGGTTCGTCGTGGCCTGCACGGCCCAGTAGCAGCCGCGCGTCACGAAGGTGTGGTCGACGGTGACCGTGTAGCTGGTGGCGCCGCTGCGCTGGAAGGTGTCGCTCGCGCCGTCCGGGGTGCCCAGGGCGGAGGTCGTGTCGCCGGTGGACCAGGACACCGTGATGGACACCGGTCCGGGTCCGTCCGTGGTGACGGTGAAGGTCGCCGTCGCGGTGACCGGGCCGGTCTGCCGGAACTCCACCACCGCCACGTCCTTGACCGCGGGCGCGACGGGACCGGCCGGTGAGGACGGCGGGTCCGTCGTCGGCGGCACCTGCGTGCTGCCGCCCGGCGGAGGCGTCTCTCCGTCCGGCGGGGTCGTCGTGCCCCCGGGCGGCGTCGAGGTCGCCGAGGCGGAGGGTTCCGCGGAGGCCGAGCCCGAGACCGACTCGCTCGGTGAGGCCGAAGCGGACGCCGAGGGGCTCGCGGAGGCCGATGCCGAGGCGGACGGGGCGGACGGGTCCGTCGTCTGCGCGCCCGGCCCCGCGCTCGTCGTCGCCAGTGCCTGCGCCGTCTCGCCCGGCGACGCTCCGGTGGCCGGCTGGACGCCGTAGGCCAGCAGCACGGCCAGCACGACGAGGGCCGCGGACACCAGCGCGCCCGCCCGGCCCGGCAGCCACGAGCGCAGTCCGCCGCCGGCCGGGGCCGGGGCCAGGACCGTGCACGCGATGTCGGTCGTCCCCCTCGGCGCCGTACGGGGCGAGGGCAGCAGCAGGGGCAGCAGGGCGGCCAGCGCCGCGAGCCGGCCGCGGCCGCGCTCCTCCCAGCCGGGCCCGTAGGCCGCACCGGCCACGGTCTCCAGCTCCCGTACGAAGTTTTCGGCGCTCGTGGGACGTTGGGCCGGGTCCTTGGCCAGTCCGCGGCGCACCAGACCCTGGACCGGCGCGGGCACCTGCTCGGCGGGGATGTGCGCGTCGACATGGCGCAGCGCCAGCTCGGCGAGGTTCTCCCCGGTGTACGGCCTGCGGCGGGTGAGGCACTCGAAGAAGGTGGCCGTCGCCGCGTACACGTCGGCGGCGGGCGAGGCCGGGGCGCCGGTCCACTGCTCGGGAGCCATGTAGGAGGGCGTGCCCGCGATGCCCGCGCTGATCCCGGAGTCGACCGCGATGCCGAAGTCGACGAGGCGGGAGGTGCCGTCCGGGGCGACCAGGACGTTCTCGGGCTTGTAGTCGCGGTGGACGACACCGAGGCGGTGGGCGTCGGCGAGGCCGAGCAGGGAGCCCTTGAGGAGGACGAGGGCGGCCTCGGGTTCCAGCGCCTCGGCCTGGCCGGCCAGCAGGGTGCGCAGGGAGACGCCGTCGACCAGTTCCATCACGATGGCGGCGCCGTCGGGGCTCTCGACGTACTCGTAGAGACCGGCGACGTACGGGCTGTCCAGTCCGCCGAGCAGCCGGGCCTCGGCCCGGAACTCCTGAACGAAGCCGGGCCGGGTGCGCAGCGAGTCGCTGAGGTACTTCACCGCGACCGGCATGCCGGAGTCGCGGTGCACGGCCTGTACGACCCGTCCGCTCGCCCCGGAGCCGAGTTCCTGCGACTCGGCGTATCCGGGCACCGTCCATACGCTCATTCCGACCCCCCAGGCCGCCGTGCCGCCGCGGAGGTTCCCGAGCGGCGGACGCGTTGAGAGACACATTTTCAGTCATGGCGGTTGCGGTCGGGCAGTCCCCCGACGTCTCAGCTCGGAAACGCTGTGGGTCGGTCCCCCGACGATCTGGTGTCAGAAATGGTGTCAGTGGGCCGGGTCACATGGCGTCCGGACGGTACGGAACGACACCATGGGCTCTTCACCGCCGGGCTGAAGGGATCCAGAATGTTCCGCAAGGTGCTGGTCGCCAACCGTGGCGAGATCGCGATTCGCGCGTTCCGCGCCGGCTATGAGCTGGGGGCGCGGACGGTTGCCGTCTTCCCTCACGAGGACCGCAACTCTCTGCATCGGTTGAAGGCCGACGAGGCCTATGAGATCGGCGAGCCGGGGCATCCGGTACGGGCGTACCTCTCGGTGGAGGAGATCGTCGGCGCGGCCCTGCGTGCGGGGGCGGACGCCGTGTACCCCGGCTACGGCTTCCTCTCCGAGAACCCGGAGTTGGCGCGGGCGTGCCGGGAGGCGGGGATCACCTTCGTCGGCCCGGACGCGGAGATCCTTGAGCTGACGGGCAACAAGGCCAGTGCCGTGGCGGCGGCGCGTGCGGCCGGGGTGCCGGTGCTCGGGTCCTCGGCGCCCTCCACGGACGTCGACGAGCTGGTGCGGGCGGCCGAGGAGATCGGCTTCCCGGTGTTCGTGAAGGCCGTCGCGGGCGGTGGCGGGCGTGGCATGCGGCGGGTGGCGGACCCCGCGCAGTTGCGGGAGTCGATCGAGGCGGCCTCGCGGGAGGCGGCGTCGGCGTTCGGTGACGCGACGGTGTTCCTGGAGAAGGCCGTGGTCGACCCGCGCCATATCGAGGTGCAGATCCTCGCGGACGGCGAGGGCGGTGTCATCCACCTGTTCGAGCGCGATTGTTCGGTGCAGCGCCGCCACCAGAAGGTGATCGAGCTCGCGCCCGCGCCGAACCTCGACCCGGAGCTGCGGGACCGGATCTGCGCGGACGCCGTGCGGTTCGCCCGGCAGATCGGCTACCGCAACGCGGGCACGGTGGAGTTCCTCGTCGACCCCGACGGCAACCACGTCTTCATCGAGATGAACCCGCGCATCCAGGTCGAGCACACGGTGACCGAGGAGGTCACCGATGTCGACCTGGTGCAGGCGCAGTTGCGCATCGCATCCGGCGAGACGCTGGCCGACCTCGGTCTGGCCCAGGAGAACATCACGCTGCGCGGTGCCGCCCTGCAGTGCCGTATCACCACCGAGGACCCGGCGAACGGCTTCCGCCCGGACACCGGCCGGATCAGCGCCTACCGCTCCCCCGGCGGCTCCGGCATCCGGCTGGACGGCGGTACCACGCACGCCGGTTCGGAGATCAGCGCGCACTTCGACTCGATGCTGGTCAAGCTGAGCTGCCGGGGCCGGGACTTCACCACGGCCGTGAACCGCGCCCGGCGCGCGGTCGCCGAGTTCCGCATCCGCGGTGTCGCCACCAACATCCCCTTCCTCCAGGCCGTGCTGGACGACCCGGACTTCCAGGCGGGCCGGGTCACGACCGCGTTCATCGAGCAGCGTCCGCATCTGCTCACCTCGCGCCACTCCGCGGACCGCGGTACGAAGCTGCTGACGTACCTGGCCGACGTGACGGTCAACAAGCCGCACGGCGAGCGCCCGGCGCTGGCCGAGCCGTCGGGCAAGCTGCCGCCGCTGCCCGCGGGTGAGCCGCCGGCCGGTTCCCGGCAGCGGCTGGCCGAGCTGGGCCCGCAGGGCTTCGCACGCTGGCTGCGCGAGTCGCCGACGCTGGGCGTGACCGACACGACCTTCCGCGACGCCCATCAGTCGCTCCTCGCCACCCGCGTGCGCACCAAGGACATGCTGGCGGTCGCCCCGGTGGTCGCCCGTACGCTGCCCGACCTGCTGTCCCTGGAGTGCTGGGGCGGCGCGACGTACGACGTGGCCCTGCGCTTCCTCGCGGAGGACCCGTGGGAGCGGCTGGCCGCGCTGCGGGAGGCCGTGCCGAACATCTGTCTCCAGATGCTGCTGCGCGGCCGCAACACGGTCGGCTACACCCCTTACCCGACCGAGGTGACCGACGCGTTCGTACGGGAGGCCGCGGCCACCGGCATCGACATCTTCCGTGTCTTCGACGCGCTGAACGACGTCGACCAGATGCGGCCCGCGATCGACGCCGTGCGGGAGACCGGTACGGCGATCGCGGAGGTGGCGCTCTGCTACACCTCGGACCTGTCGGACCCGTCCGAGAAGCTCTACACGCTGGACTACTACCTGCGGCTGGCCGAGCGGATCGTCGAGGCGGGCGCGCACGTCCTGGCCGTGAAGGACATGGCGGGCCTGCTGCGGGCCCCGGCCGCGGCGAAGCTGGTCTCGGCCCTGCGCCGGGAGTTCGACCTGCCGGTGCATCTGCACACCCACGACACCGCGGGCGGGCAGCTCGCCACCTACTTCGCCGCGATCCAGGCGGGCGCGGACGCGGTGGACGGTGCGGTGGCCTCCATGGCCGGCACCACCTCGCAGCCGTCGCTGTCGTCGATCGTGGCCGCGACGGACCACTCCGAGCGGCCGACGGGGCTGAGCCTGGCGGCGGTCGGCGATCTGGAGCCGTACTGGGAGAGCGTGCGCAACGTCTACGCTCCGTTCGAGGCGGGCCTGTCCGCGCCGACCGGCCGCGTCTACCACCACGAGATCCCCGGCGGACAGCTCTCCAACCTGCGCACCCAGGCGGTCGCGCTCGGCCTCGGCGACCGCTTCGAGCAGATCGAGGCGATGTACGCGGCAGCCGACCGGATGCTGGGCCGGCTGGTGAAGGTCACGCCGTCGTCGAAGGTGGTGGGCGACCTGGCACTGCACCTGGTGGGTGCGGGCGTGGACCCGAAGGACTTCGAGGCGGAGCCGTCCCGGTTCGACATCCCGGACTCGGTGATCGGCTTCCTGCGCGGCGAGCTGGGCACCCCGCCCGGCGGCTGGCCCGAGCCGTTCCGCACCAGGGCGCTGCAGGGGCGGGCGGAGGCCAAGCCGATGGCGCAGCTGTCCACGCAGGACCGCGAGGGCCTGGAGAAGGAGCCGCGGGCCACGCTGAACCGGCTGCTGTTCCCGGGGCCGACCCGGGAGTTCGACACCCACCGGCAGGCTTTCGGCGACACCAGCGTCCTGGACAGCAAGGACTTCTTCTACGGTCTGCGCCCGGGCCACGAGTACGCGATCGACCTCGAACCCGGTGTGCGTCTGCTCATCGAGCTCCAGGCCGTCGGTGAGGCCGACGAGCGGGGCATGCGCACGGTGATGTCCTCGCTGAACGGCCAGCTCCGTCCGATCCAGGTCCGGGACCGGGCGGCGGCGTCCGACATCCCGGTGACGGAGAAGGCCGACCGTTCCGACCCGGGCCACGTTCCGGCGCCGTTCGCCGGTGTGGTGACGCTGGTGGTCGCGGAGGGCGACGAGGTGGAGGCCGGTGCCACGATGGCCACCATCGAGGCGATGAAGATGGAGGCGTCCATCACCGCGCCCAAGGCCGGCCGGGTGTCCCGCCTGGCCGTCAACCGGGTGCAGCAGGTGGAGGGCGGCGACCTGTTGGTGGTCATCGGCTGACCGCGGCGCGGGCTCTCCCGGCGGATCGGCGCGGTGCGCGGTCCGCCGCGGGAGCCGTAGGCGGATCAGCGCGATGCACGGCCCGCCGGAAGAACCGACGGCGGATCGGTGCGGTGCATGATCCGCCGGGAGAGCCGTCGGCGGATCGGTGCGGTGCATGATCCGCCGGGAGAGCCGATGGCGGTTCGGTGCATGATCCGCTGGGAGGGTCCCGGTCAGGCCTCGGCCGCCGCCTCGGTTCCCGGGCCGCGCTCCCGCGTCCCGCGCAGCTCGGGCGTGGTGGCCGCCACGGAGGTCACCGCGGCCAGGCACAGCCGTCCGGTCTCGGTCAGGGGTGCATTACGGTGGACCACGAGGGCCTTTCTGGTCGGTGTAGACGTCGCAATCCACACCGAACCCGGAAGGCCCTCACCCGTTCAAGATCCCTCAGCCAAGACCTGCATCACCCGTCCACACCCTCCCTGGACAGAACACCTAGCGCACTACCGGCGAGCCGGCAGGCCCATCGGGTTGGGGACGGGGATGACCCCGCTGTCGTACACCTCGTCGGCCACCGGGCCGAGCAGCTCCACCAGCCGGGCGGCCTCGTGCGGCGCGAGGGCCCGATAGGGGCGGACGGCGAGTTCGTCGGTGCGGGCCTCGATGCGGGTCCGCAGCGCCTGGCCCTCGGCGGTGAGCGCCCCGTCCTCCCCGAGGATCCCGCGGACGGTGAGCCGGGCGAGGCCCGACCGCCAGTCGTCCTCGGACCAGCCGCGGTTGTCCCGCAGGACGTTCGCCGGCACGTTCTCCCCGGCGGCGAAGAGCACATGGACCTCGCAGCCGTCGAGGCCCTCGGCGGTGAGCAGGGCGACATGGCCGTCGCCGCGGTGCTCGCGCAGCGCGGTCGCGGCCTGCCACAGCGCGCCCACGGGGTCGTCGGAGGCGGGCACGCCCCGGTTGGCGGCGAACAGCGGCCGCCCCGCCCCGTCGGCGGCCGCTACGACCCGCTCCAGCAGTGGCACGACCGGCCCGGCCGCCTCCCGTGCCGACGGCGCCACCCGGCGCAGGGCCGCCGTGGCGGACTCGGCGCGGGCGCGCAGGACGGCCTCGGGTGCGGCGAAGTCCCAGGCGTCGGGCAGGGCGCGCCGGACCATCGCGGGGTGGAAGTTGTAGAAGGCCGCCTCCACCACGCCGGGCGTGACCGCGCCGAGGGGCGCGGCCCGCAGGGCGAAGTAGCCCATCCAGAAGCCGCGCAGCCCCACCGCGCGAGCCGCCTCGTGGCTCTCCTCGGCGAAGTACGTGACCGCGTGCAGCGGTTCGAGGACCTGCCACACCTCACGAGCGAACCGGGCGTCGTCCATGCGGGCCAGTCTCGCAGAGCCGCCGAGTCCGGCGGGAGTCAGCCTCCTTGACAGGGCCGTCGGCCAGTCGTGCGCCGTCGGCCACCGATGTGCCGTCAGTCGCTGTGGACGGTCACCTCGTGCAGCGAGTACCCCCAGTTCGTGCCCCGGCCGAGGAACTGCAGGCGGACGTGGCGAGCGGGTGTGCCGGCGAAGTCGGCGGTGTCGAGGCCGCCGTCGCCGGTCGTCGTGGACCAGGCGGTGCGCCAGTTCACGCCGTCGGTGGACAGGTCGACCCGGTACGAACGGCCGTACGCCCGCTCCCAGTCGAGGGTGACGCGGCCGACCCGCTGCGTCGCGCCGAGGTCGAGGCGCAGCCACTGGTCGTCGCTCCAGCCGCTCGCCCAGCGGGTGTCACGGGTGCCGTCGACGGAACGGCCGGGCGCGTAGCTGGTGAAGAGGCTCCACTCGGTCGAACTGGCCGTGGCCGGTGCCTCCTTGGCGAGGTTGACCGAGGCCCGGTGGCCTTCGGCCGCGCCCCAGGTGCCGAGGTAGGACTCGGCGCCCCGGAACAGGTCGTCGACCACGTCCTGTCCGCCGGTGAGCCGGATGTCCTCGATCCAGTCCGGTACGAGGCCGTAGTGGGCGGCTCCGTCGGTGTTGAGGTCCCAGGTGCGCTCGCCGGTGGTCTGGCGGTCGATGACGGAGGCACCGTCGACGCTGCGGAAGGGGTACTGCACGGGATTGGGGGTGTTCGCACCACGCGGGCCGGGCCAGCCGCCGACCCCGTTCATGTCGGTGCCGTAGCCGTAGCCGACGCCGTACTTGTCGCGCAGCGCCTCGGTGCGCCGCGCCTCCGCGCCGAAGCCCTCGGAGCCGTGCATGTACTGGGCGATGAACCCGCCGAGTGCGTACACACGCTCGGTCCAGCCGAGGTCCATCCAGCTGTGCGAGGAGATCACGCCCGGGTAGGACTCCGACTCGAAGATGTCGAGGGCCCGCCCGGTCGCCTTGACGCTCATGTGGTCGATCTCGAGCATCATCTTGCGTTTCATCATGCCGCGCACGGCGTACTCACCGAGGTCGGTGAGCCCGCGTACGTTGCACCGCGCGTCGCTCGCGTACGAGGGCACCGCCACGCCTTCCGGGAGCTTCTGCTCGGCCGAGGGTGCCGCGGCCAGGCCGATGGGGTTGTCGGCCTGCGGCCCCGCGCACTTCTCGGTGCGCCAGAAGGTGCCGGTGGACAGGAACTGGCCGACGTTGATGGCCGTTCCGAGCGCGCCCTCGTCGAAGCGCACCCCGCACAGGGCGTTGTCGAACTTGTGGCAGAGGAACATGCTGCGCACCCCGAGCGCGTACAGCTCGTCGAGGCCCTTGTCGATGTCCTCCCGGCTGCACTGCGCGATGTCCAGGATCATCTTGCAGCCGAACGGCTCGGAGGTCTCCACGCCGAGCACGACGGCGAGTTTGCCCTGTTCGATCACCTGCCGGGCCTGTGCGCTGTCGGTGACGACCCGGAACCAGCCCTTGCCCGTGCCGCCGTACATCCGGTCGACGTACGCCTGGAGGTCGTAGGTCAGTCTCGCCTGGAGCCGGATCGAGGTCATCTCGTCGCAGGAGCGGTCCTTGAAGAAGTACACCGAGCAGATCACGCCGTTGGTGACCAGGTCGTTGACGAGCACGCGCTGGCCGCCGCGCCAGGCGCGCTCGATCCAGGCGTAGTAGTTCTGCTGGTGGGTGAGCGAGTCGTGGGCGGGCCAGTCCTTGAAGGTGGGCCAGCCGACGGGGTCGTGCCGGCCGTCGCCGCCCTTGGTGATGAAGTCGAAGACCGCCAGCGAGCCGTCGGGGTAGTGCTCCGGACAGTCCTTGAGGGCGTCCGCGATGCCCGCCTCGGAGAAGGGTTTGCCGCACAACAGGCGCCCGCCGAACGCCTCGTTGGAGAAGATGTGGTCATGGGCGTCGACGAACCCGCGCACCCGGCCCCGGGAGTCGGTGCCCTTGAACGGTTCGCCGGTGACCCCGATCCGCGAGTCCTGGGCGGGTCGCGCGGCCGGGTTCCACCAGTCGTCGGCTTCCGCGGCGGAACTCGGCGCCGGGCCCAGGGCCATGGCCAGCACGAGCAGCAGCAGCGAGACGACAGCGACGTACGGGCGTCGGTGCATGGCCACATCCCTCGGTCGGACGGCTGGATTTGTCATGCCCAGCGAAAGTTACCGACGAGGATCGAATGGGGGACCTGGGGAGTCAAGAGTCGTGCGCCATCCGCCGAACGCCCCGGACGGACAAGGATGTTGCCCTTCCGTGAAGAACGGAACCCGTTTGTGCCGGAACACGGGGCAACGGCCGAGCGTGTCCACGGGTCGTACAAGGCACAGTCACTGCCGTGGCACAGCACCCGCACACGACCGACCCATGGGGGAAAGCATGACCGTCCGTCCTCGACGCATCCAGCTGGCACTCGCCGCGGTGGCGACCGGCACCGCCGCCGCCCTCACCGCCGCCGCGCCCGCGGCGACCGCCGCCACCGGGCCCAGGTTCCTGAGGCCGGCCGAGCTGCCGCCGCACCCTTCCTCGGCCTGCTACGCCGGTCCGGTCACCGCCGGGCAGCCCGACCCGCTGCCGATCTGTGCCGGCGAGGCACTGCCGTCGGCCTCCCGCCACCGCACCTTCTGGACCGAGTACGACACCAACGCGGTCCAGGTGACCGTCGTGGCCCGCAACGCGACGAAGGCCGCCGACTTCGCCGCTCTGCTGCGCAGGAAGATCCGCGACTGCGCGGCCACGCTGGAGAAGCAGGACCCCGAGGTGTCGGCGACCGGCAAGTACTACGGCAAGCTCGGGGTCGAGGAGGGCGCCCACGTCTACGGGCTGCACACGCGCACGACCTGGGGCGCCTCCGACGTCGCCCTGATGTCGGTCGGCCGGGACGGCCGGACGGTCACCTTCGTGAAGTGGGCCCAGATGGGCGACTTCCGGCACGCGCAGGTCACGGACTTCAAGCGCACGACCAGGACGGCGGTCGACAAGCTGTACTGACGGCGCCGGGCCGCGCGGGCCGCCGCCCCGCCAGCTCAACGGGGTGGGCGGCCCGCGCCTACGGCGTGTCGGGCGCGTCCGGCCACTCCCCCATCAGACGCTCGACCGCCGCGTCGACGAGCTGCTCGCGCTCGCTCCGCGAGAGCACGTCCGGGAGGGTGAGCTGTTCGACGATCAGCCAGTTGAGCGCCAGGTACAGCAGTTTGACGGTGAGTGCGTCACCCGGCAGGCGGGACGCCTCGTGGTACGCGATGTTCGCCTCCAGGTCGCCGCGCACCTGCTCGGTCAGCAGCGTGCGCAGACCGGGGCGCCGGGTGGCCTCCAGACGCAGTTCGAGCAGTGCGAGGTACCCGGCGCGGAACCCGCCGACCCGGCCGACCACACCGTGCATCGCCTGCCGGTACAGCTCCCGGTCCCGCTCGGCCGCACGCAGCCGCTCGAACTCCGACGGGTCCGGCTGGAGCCGTTCGTAGACCCGTGCGCCGGTCTGGATGAGCAGGTCGTCCCGGTGGGAGAAGTAGTTCGAGGCGGTCCCGACGGGCACACCTGCCTCGGCGTCCACGGCCCGGAAGGTCAGACCGCGGGCCCCTTCCCTGGCCAGCACCTCGATGGCGGCGTCCACCAGGGCGGCCCGTCGCTGATCGTTCCTGCGCACCAATCGAACCACTCCATTTGCAGTACTACGGCCATGGTGGTGACAGCAGAGTACTACGGACGCAGTGGAAAGGGTCAGGTCGTCGGAGGACCGGTGGGCGTGCCCTGGTTGTGGAACATCTGCCAGTGCCCCGGGGCGGCGCGGCGCCACAGCGAGGTCCGGTGGGACCAGCGGCCGTCGATGTTCACCTTGTACTTGAGCATGACCAGGCCGTCGGCCAGCCGCACACCCCGCATCCACTCGACCTCGATGGGCTGACCCTCCGGATCGGTGTAGGCGGCTACGCGTTCCGCGGTGCCCTCGAAGACGATCTCGCCGCCCGAGGCGCCGAACTCGTGGAAGTCCGGGGCGAGAAAGTGCCGCAGCCGGTCGGCGTCGGCCCGGCAACCCGGTGACAGCGACTCGTACTCGGCGGCCACCGCCTCCGCCACCTGCGGATCGTCACTGCCCTGATCGGCGTTGATCGACATCATGCGCCCAAGCACTATCACGTGCCCCGCGAACGGGTGAAGGGGATTAGGGATGCCGTTCGGGCGCCGCGACCCTCCGCGGCGGGTCCGGGTGCGCCCGGCGGGCCGGTGTCAGTGGCCCGCGCTACTGTGCGCGTAATAGACCGATCTGCCCGTTCAGGGAGGTTCTCATGGCGTCACGCCTCAACCCCTACCTCAGCTTCGACGGCGATGCCCGGGAGGCGATGGAGTTCTACAAGGAGGTCTTCGGCGGCACGCTCAAGCTCAATACGTTCGGCGAGTTCGGCCAGAAGGGCACGCCGGACGAGAACAAGATCATGCACGGAATGCTGGAGACCGAGGCCGGCTTCACCCTGATGGGCGCCGACTCCCCACCCGGCACGGAGGCGACGCGCGGCACCTCCTTCTCGGTGAGCGTCAGCGGTGAGGACGAGGCCGAACTGCGCGGTTACTGGGAGAAGCTGTCCGCCCGGTCCGAGGTGTCCGTGCCGCTGGCGAAGCAGATGTGGGGGGATGTGTTCGGCATGTGCACGGACCGCTTCGGCGTCCCTTGGATGATCGACATCGTGCAGCCGCGGGGCTGAGACGCGTCAGGCCCGGCGGAGTCATGCCGTGCCGAACCATGCCTCCGCCAGCGCCGGCAGGTCACCCTCGGCCGGCGCACCCAACTCCCGTATGTACCAGGGGAGATTGCTGTACACGTGCAGCAGGGTGTACGCGAGCAGCACGGTCGGCTCGAAGGTGTGCCCGTAGGCCTGGGCGAGCCGGGCCAGCAGGGCCGGGTCGCCGCGGGTGACGAACAGGCCGACGCCCACGAAGTCGTAGGCCCGGTCGCCGATCATCGCCGGTTCGAAGTCGAACAGGCCGGTCAACCGCGGGCCGTCCGCGTCGGCCGGGTCGGCCGGGTCGACCAGCAGATGCTGCCGCATCACCTCGGTGTGCAGCAGTGAGGGCCGCGGGTCGCGGGGCAGCAGGACCGAGGCGAGGAAGTCCGGGATCCGCTCCAGCCAGGTCTCGGACAGGCCGTGGCCGCGCTGCCGCGCCACCGCGCTCGCCGCCTGGCGGTCCGTGAAGGCACCCCAGTCACCCGGGCCGAGGACGTCCGCGAGGGGCTCCGTGCCGAGGGAGTGCAGCACCGCGAGGGCCTCGCCGACCTCGGCGACCAGGCGTTCGCGCTGGGCGGGCGCGATGCCCTCCCAGGCACCGGCCAGGTTCTCGCCGTGCAGCCGGGACATCAGCACGTACCGCCAGCCGTTCTCGTACGTGCCGTGCTCGCGGACCCTCGGCGTCGGGATCGGCAGCCGCCCCTGGAGATGGGCGAGCACCCTGGCCTCGGCGAGGCCGTCCCCGGCGGCGGCGGCCGGAAACAGCTTCAGGACGTGCTCGTCACCGACGGCGTAGACGGGCTGCGACCCGTCCGGGAAGCGGCTGAGCGGGGCACCGCCCAGACCGAGCCGGGCGGCCAGCGCCTCGGCGCCGGGACGCATCACCGCCTCGTCGGGGACGATCGCGTCCCACTCCTCGTCCGTCTCCACCAAGGGCAGCATGATCGCGACGGTAGGCGGGGGCCGACGTAGGGGCAACGCGTTTACGACCGGCGCCCGTTCGAGGCGGTTGCCGGTGAAGCGGTCGGGGTCAGGGGCTGTCCTCCAGGACCGCGCGGATCACGTGCCGGGCGTTGTCCGCCATGGCCGGGTTCGTGTCGCGGTAGTACGGCAGGGCGATGAGCGCCTGGGACAGGGTGCGGGCACGGCCGCGCCGCCAGGTCACCTCGTCGACGCCCAGGGCCTCGCGGAAGACCCGCCGGGCGTCCGGCGGCAGCAGGTTCCAGGCGGGGAAGAGGTCACAGGCCGGATCGCCGAGGCCCGCGCAGCCGAAGTCGATCACCGCGCCGAGCCCGCCGCCGTCCACGAGCAGGTTGCCCGGCATCAGGTCGGCGTGCAGCCACACCGAAGGGCCGTCCCACCGCGGGGCGCGCAGCGCGTCGTCCCAGAGCGCGGCCACGGCGTCGCAGTCCACGCCCTCCTGCGGAAGCGCGCGAAGTCGCCCGATGGCCGCGCGGGTCTCCACGTCCTGCTCGACCAGCGGGCCGCCGCGGTGGGCGCGGGGCCCGCCCGGAAGGCCGATGTCGCGCATCGCCGCCACGAACCGGGCCAGTTGCTCGGCCAGTGCCACAGGTTCGGCGAGGTCGCCCGCCCGCGGGTTCTCGCCCGGCAGCCACCGGTAGACCGACCAGGGCCACGGGTAGCCCTCGGCGGGCGCCCCCGCCCCCAGTACCTCGGGGACGGCCGTCGGCAGCCGGTCCGCGAGGCGGGGCAGCCACTCCTGCTCCAGCGCCACGTCGGCCACGCCGCCCCGCACCATCGGCAGCCGTACGACCAGGTCGTCGCCCAGGCGGTACATGGCGTTGACCGTGCCGCCGGAGGCGATCCGCTCGACCGGCAGCCCGGCCCAGCGCGGGAACCGTCCGGCCACCAGCCGTCGTACGAGGTCGTCGTCGATCGCGTGCTGACCGGGATGCATCTGCCCTGTGTCCCCTGTGTCCATGGGGCGCCATCCGACCCGGGGCCGTCGCGGGGAGTCAAACCCTTTTGCCCGCCCGCGCGTCGGGCCCTGCCTCCGGGGTCATCGACCCCCGTCCGGGCCCGTGCCACGATCGTCGGCGTACGGGGATCCGTTCGGCCGGCCGGAGGGACGGGCCATGTCCGCCTGTGCCATCGCTCGGCCGCGGGAGATCACTCCGCACCCGGAGATCGCCGAGTGCATCGAGCGCACCGCGGCCACCTTCGAGCCGTTCGGCGGCCGTTTCCCGGTGCACAGCACCCGGCACGAGGTGCTGGAGGGCGACCGGCCCGGTGGCGTCGTGGTGACCGGCCTCCCCGGGACCGCCGAGGCGCGGGCCCGGTGGGACTCCCCCGCGTATCAGGAGATCGCCCCGCCGCGCTCCCGGCACATCGTGGGCGACATCATCCTGGTGGCGGGCGTGCCGGAGGGCTACGACCCGGGTGTCACGGCCGCGGTCGTGCGGGCGTCGGTCCCGGCCGGGTGACGACGCGGGCGGCCGGGGACCGCGATCAAATGACACGACAGATCCGCGGGTTCGTGGCTACCATCGCCGCGATGACTACCCACTCTCTTCAGAGTTGGGGGGCACCGTCCGCGCAAGGTGAGTGCTGATGACCACTCATCTCGCGAACGGCGATTCCCGACTTTCCTTCTGGTTGCGCGTGCGTGAGTACGCCGTGCCGACGTCCATGATCGAGACCGCGACCGTCCGTCGCCGCACCGGCGACTGGGCCGGGGCGTGTGCCGCCGCCGGTGTCGACGTCGACCTGCGTCCGCGGTCCGCCGCGGACCTCCACGGGCGCGAGTTCGCGGCCCGGCTGCGCGCGGATCTCCGCCATCTGTCGCCCGACCTGCTGCGCTGGCACATGCCGCGGGTCGCGCCCGACGGGCTGTTGCGTCCGGGCCTGACCCTCTCCCTGGCCCGGTACGAGGCCGCGGGGCGGGACGGCGTGAGCCCGGTGCATCTGGTCGTGCGGACCCCGCCCGCCCGCGCGGACGCCGGGCAACGGATGAGCCTCGCCCTGTGGGACGGGGCCCGCCCCGCCTCCGGGACGGGCGGGCATCCGCACGCCCGGCCGAACCGACGGTTCCGCCTCGATCTGCACCGGCACCTGTGGGACGTACGCAGGTCCGGCGAACTGCGAGCGCGGTCGGGGGCCGACGGGTCGCCGTCGGCGCGGCCCGACGTGCCCGACCCAGGCCTGCCGGACACCGCGCACTGTGCCGTCGACCGGTGGGCGGCCGAGGCGGCGATCCTGCTGAACGCCGAGCAACGGCCCGCCGATGCCGTCGCCGTACGCCTGGGCGCCCGGCACCGGCTGCTTGTCCGGCTCACCGGACCGGGCGAGGTCAGGATCACCCCAGCCCCGGCCGACGGGCGGGTGTCCGCGCTGCCCGTGCTGCCCGAGGCGGCCACCTGGGTACCACCCGACCTCGAACTGCTGCGCGCCGGCCTCGTCGAGCCCGGTCTGCTGCATCCGCTGGTCGCCTCGGCGCTGGCCCCCGGACACGTGCCGGGCCCGCCCCGTGCCGCGGACCCGTTGGGAGCCGCCCGCCTGGTGGAGTGCCGGGGCGCACGGCACCGGATCGGGCTGGTCGACGGCGTATTGGCCCCGCTCGACCACGACCCGGCCGAGGTCCGGCGGGAGGAACTGCTCGCGGCGCTCTCCGGACCGTCGCTCCCCTGTCTGCGGGCCATCGACGAGGCCCACCGCAGGCCCGACTGTCTCACCGGCGTCCGTGAACGTCTCGCCCACGGCGACATCGCCGGGGCACTGGCCGTCGTGGAGGGCCTCCTCGGGCCCGAAGCCGTGCTGCGCGGCGGCCCGTTGCTGGACGAGCTGGAGGCGGCCGCCGCGCGGCGCATCGCCTACGGGCTGTTCAGGGCGGGCCTCGCCGGACCCGGACCCGGCCGTTCCTCCTGGCCGGGCCCCAAGCGGCCGAGCGGCCACCGCTCCCACCCGCGCCACACGACCGGGCGCTGACGACTCCCCCTTCTGTCTTCCGACTTCCGGGTGCCAGGGCCGAGCCCTGTCCCAACGACCCTTCCTCAGGTGATGACGCATGCCCAAGACCCCTGTTTCCCCCACCCGACTCGACGTGGCAGGCGAGTTGCTGACCCTGCTGCGCGACACCACGACCGAGCCCCGTCCCGACACCCGGCTGGAGGCTCTGACGCTCGCCGTGGCCGCCGATCTGCCGGTGCTGCTGTGGGGTGAGCCCGGCATCGGCAAGACCGCCGCGCTCAACCAGCTGGCCGCGTCCCTGGATCTGCCGCTGACCACGGTGATCGCCAGCGTGCACGAGCCGTCCGACTTCTCCGGACTGCCCGTCATCGGCGACGACCCCGCCCGGCAGGGCGTGCCGATGGCCCCGCCGGACTGGGCGGTGCGCCTGGTGCGGGCGGGCCGGGGGCTGCTGTTCCTGGACGAGCTGTCGACCGCGCCGCCCGCCGTGCAGGCCGCCCTGCTGCGGCTCGTCCTGGAGCGGCGGATCGGTGCCCTCCGGCTGCCGCCCGGTGTGCGGATCGTGGCGGCGGCCAACCCGCGCTCCTCGGCCGCCGACGGCTGGGAGCTGAGTCCGCCGCTGGCCAACCGGTTCGTCCACCTCCAGTGGGCCCACGACCATGAGGTCGTCGTACGGGGCCTCGCCGGGACCTGGCCCCGGGCGACCCTGCCCCGGCTCGACCCCGCCCTGCTGACCGAGGCCGTGGCCTTCGCGCGCCGCGCGGTGTGCGAGTTCCTCACAGCCCGGCCCACCCTGGTGCACCGGCTGCCGAGCGGCGAGGCGCGCCGGGGCGGGGCCTGGCCCTCACCGCGCAGCTGGGACATGACGCTGTCCCTGATCGCGTTCGCGACCGCCGCCGACGTCTCACGGGAGGTGCTGTCGCTGCTGGTCAGGGGAACGGTCGGGGACGGCCCCGGACTTGAGCTGCTGGCCGCGATGGACCGTATGGACCTGCCCGACCCCGAGGTGCTGCTCGCCGACCCCGCGCGGGCCGAGCTGCCCGAGCGCGGGGATCTGCGGCAGGCGAGCCTCGACGCGGTGGTGGCTGCCGTCAACGCCCGTCCGGAGCGGGCCCGTTGGGACGCGGCCTGGGCGCTGCTGGTGCGGGCCCTGGAGACCGGGGCGCCCGATCTGGTGGTCGCTCCCGCCACCGCGCTCGCCGGGCTGCGCCGCGAGGACTGGGACGTGCCCGAGGCCGTCGAACGGCTCGCGGGAGCGGTGTCCCTGTCCCGCCGTGCGGACCGGGCCGCCGACCGGGCGGCCGAGTCGGCCCCGCTCGCCGGGCAGGGGGCCCGATGAGCGCGGAGACGGCCCGGACGCTGGACCTGGACAAGCTGTACGCCGCCCGGCTGCATGCCGCGCGCGCCCGGCCCTTTCTCGCGACCGCGCTGTTCGCCCTGCGTGTCGTCGAGTCGCGCGGGGTGCCGACGATGGCCGTCGACCGGTACTGGCGGTGCTATGCCGCACCGGGGTTCGTGGACCGGATGCCGGTGGAGGACCTGGCCGCGGTGTGGGTGCACGAGGTGTCGCATCTGCTGCGCGACCACCACGGGCGCAGCGACCGGCTCGCCCGCCGGCAGGGCGTGACAGGTGCGGGCGACCGGCTGCGGATGAACCTCGCGGCGGACTGCGAGATCAACGACGACGCGTTCGGCGACGGTCTCGCCACACCGAAGGGCGCGGTGCTCCCCCACCATCTGATGCTGTCCGGCGGACTGCTCATGGAGGAGTACGTCGAGAAGATCCGGCTCGGGCCGCTGACCCGGTATCTGGCGTGGCTGGACTGCGGCAGCGGCGCCGACGGCCTGGACCGGGCCTGGGACCTGGGCCCGGACGGGGCGCACGGGCTCAGCGAGCAGGAGCGGGACGCCGTGCGCTTCCGGGTCGCCCAGGGCATCACCGGCCGGCCGGGGGACGCGCCGCGGGGGTGGCGGCGGTGGGCGGAGGAGGTCTTCCATCCGCCGCAGCCGTGGCGGGAACTGCTGGGCGCGGCCGTCCGCTCGGCGGCCTCCGCCGCCGGGGCGGGCGAGGACTACGTCTACGGCCGCCCGGCCCGGCGCTCGGCCGGGCTGCCCGGCGTGGTGCTGCCGAGTCTGCGCCGCACCCCGCCGCGGGTCACGGTCGTCGTGGACACCTCCGGCTCGGTCAGCGACGCCGAACTGGGCGGCGCGCTGCTGGAGATCGCCGCGATCTCCCGTGCCGTCGGCGGGCGGCGCGACCTGGTGAGCGTGCTGTCCTGCGACGCGGCGGCGAACGTGGTGCGGCCACTGTGCCGGGACGAGGACATCCCTTTGCTGGGTGGTGGGGGCACGGATCTGCGCAGCGGTTTCGCCAGGGCGCTCGCGGCGCGGCCCCGCCCGGACGTCGTCGTGGCCCTGACGGACGGCCAGACCCCCTGGCCGGCCAGCCGGCCGCCCTGCCGCACGGTGATCGGGCTGTTCCCTCGCGGCGGGACGTCGGACTCCTGGCGGGAGGACGATCCGGGGTATGTGCCCGATCGCCCGCCGCCCTGGGCGCGGGTGGTGGACATCGGGCGGAGCGGCGCGGGCGGGTGACCCGGGCCGCCGCGTCCCTCAGCCCCCGACCAGCGCCACCAGTTTGATGAAGACCAGGTCCGGCGCGGCCGTGAGGTCGATCTGCTCGTCGAGGTCCTCGATCTGCCGGTCCCCGGTCAGCACGAAGTACCCGTTGGCCAGGAACGCCTGCTCGGCCATGTCGGCCTGGCGTTCCCAGTCGATGCGGCGGGGCTCGCGCAGCCGGTAGCCGTTGAGCGCGGTCTCGGCGTCGTCGGGCCGGACCAGGCCGTTGAACCGGTCGCGCGGTCTGGCCTTGTGGCGGGCGACCTCCTCGCGCACGCGCAGCCGGATCAGTTCCCGCACGCTCATCCGGCCGGGCAGCCCGTCGACTGCCAGCTCGGCGACCGGCTTGCCGGTCGCGGTCTCGTCCCGGAAGGTCACGGTGGCCATCAGGCACCTCGCTCGATCTGTCGCAGAAGGCTCGGGTCGGTGATCTCGTACGACGGGTCGGTCAGGGCGCGCACGAGCCGCACGGCGGGCTTCATCGCGCGTCCCCTCGCGACGGCGGACAGGGGGCGCCGACCGGCACGGGAGCGGTCGCGCCGCCGTGCCGGTCGTTGCTGCCGGGTGGGGTCACCCGGGCGTCGTCGAGCATGCCGGGATCATGGCAGAGGGCACTGACAACGCCCCCTCCGCTGCGGGTTTCAGCAGCTCATGGCCCAGGTGTGGGAGTCGCCGCTGTCGTTGGCGACGCCGTTGTAGGAGACCTCCTGGCCGGGGGTGAGGCAGATGGTCATGTCACCTCCGAGGCCGGCGCTGTCGTAGACCAGGGTCAACCACGGCATCTCCGGCCCCGGCATCAAGGACCACGTTCCGCGATCCAGCTCTCCCACCAGTGGTCGTCGCCCGACCAGTTGGCGCCGGGGACGAGCGCCATGTCCGGTCCGACTGGGCGTCCAGGTACGGCAAACTCCAGTGCGCCGACGGCCAGTTCCTCGTCGGCTGCAGCGTCCGCGGCGCGGCCGTCTTCGCCGCTCTGTGCGCCCCGGCCACGGCCGGCACGATCACGGGCGCCGGCGGCCGCACCCTCTGGTTCGACCGCGGCCCGGCCCTCAAGTGCGGCGAGTTCGCGCACGGCCACTACAAGGGCCAGTGCGCCGACGACGAATACGCGGCCGGCATCGCCCGCACGAGCCGCCCGGGCTCCTCCCGTACGCCGTACGCGCTGTACTGCCGCAAGCTGCGCCGACCTTCGGCGACTTCACGGTCGGGGTCGGCACGTGTCGCCACGCGGCCGGCTCCTTCGACTTCCGCCACTCAGGGGCCCGTTGGCCCGTTTCTCCCGCCCACACTCTGGCCAGACGGGGCGGCAATGCGCTATATCTTCTTCGCCTGATTGATTCTGCGCGCAGGAACCACTTTTCAATCAGCTTCTGTCACCACGGCCATTCTGTGCCGACGGACGTCGGCGAAGGGAAGGGATCGACATGACCGCTCCATTCTCCTTCGCGGTCATCGCCGACGGCCGCGCCCTGCGGTCCTCGCCGACCGTTACCGCCCGGCCCGACCCCGCCCGGCCCGACCCCGCCGGGGCCGATGTGCCCCTCGCGGGTGCCCGGCGGGTGAACCTGCCGGTCACCCATACGGACGGCACCAAGTCCGGCGACCACGGCGACTGGGTGCGGGCCCGGTTCCACCGCTCGCCCTGACACCGGAAGACCCCGCCGCCGGCCGACCCCACTTGCGCCGGCGGCGGCCCGGGCGTCCGGCGACGTACGACCGGGCCCGCGCGCGGTGTGGTTATCATCGCGGGGTGAACACCCACTGGCACGTCGTCCTTCCGCCTCCCCGCGCCTGACGGGCGCGCGGACCGAGCGGAAGCGGATGTCTTCCCGGCTCCCACCGACCTGAGGTCGGTCAGGGAGCTGTTGTCGTGCGCCTGTTGCGGATCGATTCCCTCACGCATTCGACAACGGAAGACCTACGACTGTGCCGAACCGCACCGCTGTTCCGACCCCCGCGCGCCCGAAGAACCCCGGCGCGCCCGCCTCCCGCCCGGGGCTCCTCGGCGGACCCGCTCCGATCCTCGTCTCGGCCGTGCTGTGGGGCACGACCGGAACGGCGAGCTCCCTGGCCCCGACCGGTGCGCCGACGGCCGCCATCGGGAGTGCCGGGCTCGCGCTCGGCGGCATGCTGCTGTTCCTCACCTCGCGCGCAGCCCGCTCGCTGCCGGGCGCCTGCACGCGCCGGGAACGGTGGCTGCTCGCGCTGGGCGCACTGGCGGTGGCCGGGTACCCCCTCACCTTCTATCCGGCGGTGGCCCGCACCGGCGTGGCCGTGGCCACGGTGATCGCACTCGGCAGCGCCCCGGTGTTCACCGGCCTGCTGGCGTGGGGCACCGGACGGGCCCGGCCCACCGCACGCTGGACGGCCGCCACCGCGGCCGCCGTCCTCGGCTGCGCCCTGCTGGTCCTGGGCCCGGCCCTGTCCGGGCACGGCACCGCGGTGGACCCCGTGGGCGTGGTGCTCGCCGCGTGCGCGGGACTGTCGTACGCCGTCTACGCGCTGATCGGCGGCGGCCTCATCACCCGCGGGCACGCCTCGGACGCCGTGATGGGCGTGCTGTTCGGCGCCGCCGGGCTGCTCGTCGTACCGCTCGTGCTGTACGTCGACACCGACTGGCTGGGCACCTGGCGCGGGGCGGCGGTGGGCGGGTATCTCGCGGTGTTCACCGTGTTCCTGGCCTACCGCCTCTTCGGGCACGGGCTGCGCCGCACCCCGGCGTCGGTGGCCACGTCGCTGACCCTGGCCGAGCCCGCCGTCGCGGCGGTGCTGGGCGTGGTCGTCCTCGGCGAGCGGCTGCCCGCCGCCTCCTGGTGCGGACTGGCCGTGCTCGCGTCCGGCCTGGTCCTGCTGGCCCTCCCGTCCAGGGGTCGCGGGGCCTAGCTAGTGCCCCGGCAGGCAGCGTTTGCCCGTCAAGGAGCGGCGTCCGGCGCGTGCTCTCGGTGTGCCGGGTGCAGGCCCTCGTACTGGATGTACT
>NZ_JBEXPR010000028.1:0-113005 GCF_040612135.1 Streptomyces sp. NPDC006458
GAGACGGTTCTCTTGGTCGAAAACCCATCTACCAGGGGCTTCACCACGTTGTCAGCCCAACTGTCGGACTCCAGAACCAGGTTGGAAAAGGCTCACTGTCTCGACACCGATCCTGTTCCACGCCGACAAGGAGAGTCGTGACGTGACCCGTAGAGCCGAGCAGCGCGTGACGGCGGACCGCCTCGGCATCCGTCCCGAAGCCGGGGCCTGGTGCACGATCGGCAAGACGCCGCAGCCCCCCGCGGACGTGCTCCGGGCCGCAGGCAACCCTCGGCTCCGCCATGCCGGACCCGGCCCCCTGGGCGTCCTCGCCATGGTGCTGGCCGCACCGTTCCTGGCCGTTCTGATGCTCTTGAAGCTTCTGTCCGAAGCGGAAGAGGCCGTCAAGCGATCCCTTGGCACGAAGGACGAGAAGGAACGGCGGCGGGCCGAGCAGGAGGACGAGAGGCGCCGGGACGCCCTGCTCGCCCAACGAGGCCTCGACCAGGTCTTCGACGGTGACTGGCAGGGCGACGCAGGTCAGCTGCTGCTGCGTTGGTACAGCCGGTCCACGCACCCCGAACGGCTGGTCCTCGCGACACAGGAGGGGATCGTCCTGGCGGCTCCGCCACGACGCGTCACCGTCGGACGGGAGAAGCGCATGCAGGTCGTCGGCCGGATCCCCGCCGACGAAGCCGCCCTGGTCGACCCCCTGTCGGGCGAGTTCGAGACGACGTGCGTGCTCCTCAGCTTCCGCGACGGGTCCTGGCTCCGCGTCGACACGGAAGAGCCGCGCAGCGACCTCCACATGTACCTGATCCGGCAGCCCCGCCCCGGCAACTGACGGGCCCCGCCCGGTGCGTTCGGCGTGGGCCGACGCGACCGGGCGGGTACGGACCGGAGGCTTACTTGCTCCGAGCCGCCTTGGCCAGCTCCTCGTCGATCTGCTCGAACTTGTCGGCCGCCGTGGTGAGGTAGTCACCCATCCCGTCCAGGCCGTCCAGCGTGTCCTTCGTACCCCGCACGAACTCGTCGAAGTTCTCGTCGAAGGCCTTGGAGGAGCTCTTGGTGACGTAGCCGGACTGGACCAGGTTGTTGATGTACTTGCGCAGGCCCTCCAGCTTCTCCTGGAGCTTCTCCTTCTCCTTCACGACATGCTTGGCCGCGTCGCGCATGTCTGTGTATGTGATGTCAAGGTCCTTGGCCATGAAGCCGCTCCCTCTTCGCAACGCCGCAGGGCCAACCCCCGTGGCTCCCTGTTTGCGGACGTGTCGGTCTCGACGCCCTGCCCGAGGGCCGGGTGGGGACCGGTGTGATCGTCCGTCCTGAGGCAGCAGCTTACGGGTGGGGCTTGTGGTGTCACATCCCGACCGTGTGAACAAGACGCGCAGGCGCGTGTGTGAGATGTGTGCCCCACCGGGCGGACAGGCGTGGGGCGTTGCCATCGGGAAGGATGCCCCGTCCCCCACTGCTCCCCCGCCGCACGAAGCGGCTATCGTCACGAACGACTCGCACTGGGGAGGACAAGCGTGCGCCTGACTCTGACCGTCGTCGATCCGTTCGGCGGGGGCTCCGCCGACGTGGTGCTCGATGCCGATCCCGAGTCCACCGTCGGGGACATCGCCGAGGAACTGGCCAAGCAGGTCGGGGACATCGGCGCGCAGATCATCCCGATCGGGCAGCAGAGCAGGGTCGGCGGCAGCCCGCTCGTCTACGTCGACGGGTACGCCGTCGACCCCGGTGCCACCGTCGTCGGCTCGCCGCTGCGCGACGGCGCGGTCGTGAGCCTGCAGGATCCCGCCGGGTGTCTGCCCGGCGAGCCGACCGGACTGGTCGAACTGCGGGTGGTCGGCGGGCCGGCCGCCGGGTTCGTGCACCGGCTCGGGGTCGGGCGGTACGACATCGGCAGCGGGCCCGCGGCGTACATCCGCCTCGACGACCCCGAGGTCGACGCCCGCGCCCTCACCCTCTCCGTCGCCACCGACGGCACCTGCACCCTCTCCGTCCACGCGGACGAGGAGGGCGTGCGGGTCGACGGTTCGTCCGTCTCCGAGCGGGAGGACGACGACTCCTGGCCGCTCGACGCCCAGGTGTCCGTCGGCAACAGCCTGCTCCAGCTGGCCCGTTACTCCCCGCCCAACGCCGCCCTGAAGTGGTCCGACGACGGCGTCGGGCTCGACTACAACCGGCCGCCCCGGCTGCGCCCGGCCGATCGGCAGACCTCGTTCCGGCTGCCCAGCCCGCCCCGGGACTACGAGGCCCGGCCCCTGCCCTGGCTGATGGCGCTCACCCCGCTGGTCGGCGCGATCGTGTCGGTGCTGATCTTCCAGCGCTGGTACTACCTGATCATGGCGGGCCTCAGCCCGATCCTGCTGTTCGCCAACTACTTCAACGACAAGAAGCACGGCCGCAAGTCGCACGCCAAGCAGGTCAAGGAGTACAAGGAGCAGAAGGAGCGGATCGAGGCCGACGCCCAGGAGGCCCTGCGCACCGAGCGCGACGACCGGCGCAAGGCCGTGCCCGACCCGGCCGCCGTGCTGTCCATGGGCACCGGCCCGCGCACCCGGCTGTGGGAACGGCGACGTACCGACGCCGACCATCTGCTGCTTCGGGTCGGCACCGGAAAACTGCCCTCCGAGGTCGTCCTCGACGATCCCGAGCAGGACGACCACCGCCGCCATGTCACCTGGGACATCGAGGACGCGCCCGTCGCACTGGAGCTGCGCCGGCTCGGTGTCGTCGGCGTGGCCGGGCCCGGCGACTCGGCGCGTGCCCTCGGGCGGTGGGCGGTCGCGCAGACCGCCGCCCTGCACAGCCCCATGGACGTCCAGTTCTGCGTGCTGAGCGACAACTCCGCCCGTGACAGCTGGGACTGGCTGCGCTGGCTGCCGCACGCCCGGCCCGCCTCCGGCCTGGACGTGAACATCGTCATCGGCACCGACGCCGAGACTGTCGGCGCCCGTATCGGCGAACTGACCCAGATCCTCGACGCCCGCAAGAAGGCCGCCGAGCAGAACCGCGGGCAGAACGCCACCTTCTCCGACCCGGACATCGTCGTCGTATGGGACGGATCGCGGCGGCTGCGGTCGCTGCCCGGTGTCGTGCGGCTGCTGCGCGAGGGGCCGTCGGTGTCGATGTTCGCGATCTGCCTGGACTCCGAGGAGCGCTTCCTGCCCGGCGAGTGCCAGGCGTACGTCGTCGCCGAGCCGCGGCACCAGGAGGAGCAGCCCGCCGCGGACACCCCTCACCCCGTCTCCGGCGGCTTCCCCTCCTTCCAGGCCTGGCACACCGCCGGTCCGCGGGAGCCCGAACGCGCCGACGACCGCCCGCTCCAGCTGCGGCTGCGCGTGGAGGAGGCCGGTGCCCGGCGGATCGAGGACGTACGGCCCGACTTCGTCTCGCCCGCCTGGTGTCTGCGGCTGGCCCGCTCCCTGGCGCCCCTGCGGGACATCAGCGGCGAGACCGAGGACTCGGCGCTGCCCGGCTCCTCCCGGCTGCTCGACGTGCTCCAGCTCGAACCGCCGACCAGCGACGCGATCGTGGCCCGGTGGCGAATGGGCGGGCAGTCGACCATGGCCGTCATCGGCGAGTCGTACGACGGACCCTTCGGCATCGACATCCGCAAGGACGGCCCGCACGGTCTGATCGCCGGTACGACCGGTTCCGGCAAGTCCGAGCTGCTCCAGACCATCGTGGCGGCCCTGGCCGTGGCGAACACGCCCGAGAACATGACCTTCGTGCTCGTCGACTACAAGGGCGGCGCGGCGTTCAAGGACTGTGTGCATCTGCCGCACACCGTCGGCATGGTGACCGACCTCGACGCCCATCTCGTGGAACGGGCCCTGGAGTCGCTCGGCGCGGAGCTGCACCGGCGCGAGCACATCCTCGCCGCCGCCGACGCCAAGGACATCGAGGACTACCAGGACCTGGTGCGCCGCGACCCCTCGCACAAGCCGGTACCCCGACTGCTCATCGTCATCGACGAGTTCGCCTCGATGGTCCGCGATCTGCCCGACTTCGTCACGGGCCTGGTCAACATCGCCCAGCGCGGCCGGTCCCTCGGCATCCATCTGCTGCTCGCCACCCAGCGGCCCTCCGGTGTCGTCTCCCCCGAGATCCGCGCCAACACCAACCTGCGGATCGCGCTGCGCGTGACCGACGGAGGCGAGTCCTCCGACGTCATCGACTCGCCCGAGGCCGGCCACATCTCCAAGAACACGCCCGGCCGCGCCTACGCCCGGCTCGGCCACGCCTCCCTCGTGCCCTTCCAGTCCGGACGCGTCGGCGGCCGCAGGCCCGGTGCCGCCGACCCGGCCGCGCTCGCGCCCTGGGTGGGCGCGCTGTCCTGGGAGGACCTCGGCCGGGCGGCGCTCGCCAAGCCGAAGTCCGAGGCGCGCGAGGACGACGAGATCACCGACCTGAAGGTGCTGGTCGACACCGTCCGCGACGCCAACCGCTCCCTCGGCATCCCCGCCCAGCACAGCCCCTGGCTGCCCGCGCTGGACGAGACGCTGCTGCTCGACGACATCCGGGTGCCGGCCGTGGCGTCCCGGCCCGGCACCCTGCCGCCCGCGCCGTACGGCATCGAGGACCTGCCCGCCCAGCAGGCCCGCCGCCCGGTCGTGGTCGACTTCTCCGGCTTCGGCCATCTGATGATCGGCGGCGCCCCGCGCAGCGGCCGCTCCCAGGTGCTGCGCACGATCGCCGGCTCGCTGGCCCGCACCCACTCCGTCGCCGACGTCCACATGTACGGCATCGACTGCGGCAACGGCGCCCTCAACGCGCTCACCCGGCTGCCGCACTGCGGCGCGGTGGTCAGCCGCAACCAGACCGAGCGGGTGATCCGGCTGGTCAACCGGCTGAAGGGCGAACTCTCCCGCCGTCAGGACCTGTTGGCGGACAAGGGCTTCGCGGACATCGGCGAGCAGCGGGCCGCCGTCGCCGAGGACGAGCGGCTGCCGCACATCGTGGTGCTGCTGGACCGCTGGGAGGGCTGGGTGCCCACGCTCGGCGAGGTGGACCACGGCTCCCTCACCGACGAACTCCAGACGATCATGCGGGAGGGCGCCAGCGTCGGCGTCCATCTGGTCCTGACCGGCGACCGCACGCTGCTGGTCGGTCGGATCGCGACCCTCACCGAGGACAAGTACGGCCTGCGGCTCGCCGACCGCGCCGACTTCTCCTCGCTCGGCATCCCGGCCCGCAAGGTCCCCGAGGAGATCCCGCCGGGCCGCGGCTTCCGCAACGAGTCCGGTACGGAGACGCAGTTCGCGCTGCTCGCCGAGGACACCACCGGCCAGGGCCAGGCCGCGGCGCTCACCGCGATCGGCGAGGCGGCCGCGGCGCGGGACGCCGAAGTGCCGCGCTCGCGGCGCCCGTTCCGCGTCGACAGCCTGCCCAGCCGGATCTCCTTCCCCGACGCCTGGGAGATGCGCGGCCCGGAGGCCTCGCGCGCCCGGCTGTGGGCGCTGGCCGGCATCGGCGGCGACGAGATCGAGGGCCTCGGCCCCGACCTGTCCGAGGGCGTCCCGGCGTTCGTCGTCGCGGGCCCCGCCAAGTCGGGCCGCTCCACGGTCCTGATGAACTTCGCGCAGTCGTTCCTCTCGCAGGGCGTACGACTCGTGATCGCGGCCCCTCGCCAGTCGCCGCTGCGGCAACTGGACGGCACGGAAGGCGTCCTGAAGGTCTTCACCGGGGACGACATCGACGAGGACGAGTTCGAGGAACTGCTGGACGAGGCGGAGCCGTCGACGGACGAGCCGGTCGCCGTCCTGATCGACGACGCCGAGATCCTGGAGGACGCCGACGCCGCGAGCCAGCTGAAGAAGATCGTCTCCCGGGGTGCCGAACGCGGCCTCGCCCTCGTCATCGCCGGTGACGAGGAGGACGTCTGCAGCGGCTTCTCCGGCTGGCAGGTCGACGCCAAGAAGGCCCGGCGCGGCATCCTCCTCTCCCCCCAGGAGTCCTCCAGCGGCGATCTCATCGGCCTGCGCCTGTCCCGCAGCCTGGTCGGCGGCCAGATCGCCCCGGGCAAGGGCATGCTGCACCTCGGCGACGGGGAGCTGCGCACGGTCGTGGTGCCGGGGTAGGGCAGCCATGGCGAAGGGTTCGGCACGGCCGAAGCGCGGACGGGCGGCACCTGCGAGCCTGCGCTACGACAACCGGCGGGGGCGGCCGCCCGCGCCGAGGGACCGGGACGGGAACGGGGTCCTCGGATGCCTCGGTATCTTCCTCGCCGTGCTGGCGCTCATCGTGCCGGTGGCCCTGGGCACCCTGGCCTGGGGCGAGACGGTCTGGGGCGAGACGGCGTCCGCCTGGCCCGGCGGCGGCTACGGCCTGGCCGCCACGGTCGGCGCCGCGGTCCCCTTCGCCCTGGCGGCGTTCATCGCCCCGCTCACCCGGATGAACTGGCGTGCGGGCAGGGCCCGTTCGCTCGCCTGGGCGGCCGCGGCCCTGCCGGGGCTGCTCGCCTGCCAGGCACTCGCCGCGGTGATCTTCGGCGTCATGCGGCCCAAGCGTCGACGCGACTGGGACGGCGCCTGCTACAGGGAGGGCCATCCCTGCTGGGTGCATGTGCACTATCCGTGGGTCTGGCTGGTCGGCCTCCTCGTCACGCTCGCCGTGGCCGCGCTGCTGATCGCCGTACTCGTACGCCGTGCTCCGCGCGCCGGGCGGCCCGCGGCCGGGGCGGAAGCCGCTAGTTGACCCGGGACATGCGGGCCTCGGGGTTCCCCGACTCGGCGCTGTCCGACTCGTAGGTGAGGTCGTCGCCGGTGGGGACGAGGCGGACGGTGGTCCGGGCCGGGTTGCAGCCCGCGTGGTTGTCCTTCGCGCCGACGGAAGTGGCCACGAGCCGTTTGTCCGTGACCTGCTTCAGGGTCAGTACGTCGGTGCAGACGCCGCCCGCGATGTCCGTCTGGGTCAGCCGGCCGAGCTCCTCGCCCACGGCGGCCTCGCGGACGGTGATCCGGAAGGTGCCGATGGGCAGGGTGCCGTTCAGGGCGGTGCCCTGGCCCTCCCAGGTGCCGAGGTAGCGCTCGGGCACACCGCCCGGGACGGCGGTGGGTTCGGACGCGGGCAGGGACTCCGACGCGCTCGGGGCCGGGGAGTAGGCGTCCTGGGGGCCGCCGCCCGCGGTGTCCCGGCGGTCGTCCGGCATGAGGTCGAACAGGAACACCGACCCGACCGTCACCGCCGCCAGCGCGCCCGCCACCGCGAGGACGAGGGAGCAGCTCAGCCGCCGCCCGCGGCCGCCCGCGCCCGGTGTCGCGTCGGCGGCCACGGTGACGGAGAACCGGCCGGGGCTCTCGGCGGCCTTCGCCCCGGCCCCGGGCTGCCGCCCGGCCGCGCCGTGCCCGTCGGCCACCGGCTGCCCGGGGGGCATCACGGGCGGCGGGCCGAACGCCCCGGCGGCGGCCCCCTGGGAAGGCGTCCCGGTGCCGGAACCGGGCGAGGGCGCCCCGAACCCAGTGCCGGAACCGGGCGAAGACGCCCCGAATCCGTTGCCGGCCGCGCCACCCGGCGACGTCACCCCCGGCCGCGCATCCCCCGGCGCGCCCTGCGAAGGCACCCCGAAGCCCACCGGCCCGGACGGGGACGCGTGCGGCTCTCCCGCGTCCAGGTTCAGCAGTTGCACGGCACTGCGGCTGACCCGCTCCACCAGGGCCCCCGGCAGCCAGCCGCCGGAGACCAGGCGGGCCGCGCCCTCGGGGGCGAGGCGGCGGGCCAGTTCGCCGGGGGCCGGCCGCGTGCCCGGCTCCTTGGCCAGGCACGCGGCGACCAGCTCGCGCAACTCGCCCTCCAAGCCGCCCAGTTCCGGCTCCTCGTGGACGACCTTGTAGAGCAGGGCGGCGGAGGAGTCGCCGGGGAAGGGCGGTTCGCCGGTCGCGGCGTAGGCGAGGACCGCGCCCAGGGAGAAGACGTCCGCGGCGCCGGTGACGCCCTTGCCGAGGATCTGCTCGGGCGCCATGTAGCCGGGCGAGCCGACGGAGACTCCGGTCGACGTCAGGGACGCCGTGCCCTCGGTGGCACGGGCGATGCCGAAGTCGATGAGGAGGGGCCCGTCGAGCGTGAGCAGCACGTTGGAGGGCTTCACGTCCCGGTGGACCAGGCCCAGGCCGTGCACCACGACCAGCGCCTCCGCCAGCCCCGCTCCCAGCGCCCGCACGGAGGGCGTGGGCAGCGGGCCGCCGCCGGTGACCGCCGCCGTCAGGGACGGCCCGGCGGCGTACGCGGTGGCCACCCACGGCACCGGGGCCTCGGGGTCGGCGTCCAGGACCGGAGCGGTCCAGGCGCCGCCGACCCGCCGGGCCGCCGCCACCTCGCGGCGGAAGCGGGCGCGGAACTCCTCGTCGAGCGCGAAGTGCGGATGCACCACCTTCACGGCGACCGTACGGCCGCCCGCGCTTCGTCCCAGATAGACCCGGCCCATGCCCCCGGAACCCAGCCGGCCGAGCAGCCGGTAGGGCCCCACGGCCGTGGGCTCGTCCGTGCCGAGCGGCTGGATGGCGTCCACTCGTCCTCCCCCGTACGCCTGACTGCTCAGCAGCGTAGTGCCGCGCTCACGGCTGGAGGAGGTCCACCTTCACGTCTGCGGGGAAGCCGGTCGTCGGGCCGACGCGCCGGGCGAACTCGGTGACCGCCGCGAGCTGGTGCTCGCCGAAGCGGAAGTCGAGGGTGGTGAAGTACCGCTCCAGCACCCGTTCGTCGAAGGCCTCCCAGCGGGCGGCCTGTTCGGCGACCTTGGAGACCTCTTCGAGGGAGAGGTTGCGGGAGGCGAGGAAGGCCTCGTGGACCTGGCGGGTGATGACGGGCTCGCGCTCCAGGTAGTCGCGGCGCGCCGCCCATACGGCGAAGACGAAGGGCAGGCCCGTCCACTCCTTCCACAGCGCGCCGAGGTCGTGGACCGTCAGGCCGTAGCGGGGTCCGTCGAGGAGGTTGGCGCGCAGTGCTGCGTCGCCGATCAGGACGGCCGCGTCGGCCTCCTGCATCATCAGGCTGAGGTCGGGCGGGCAGGTGTAGTAGTCGGGCGTGACGCCGTAGCGCTCGGCCAGCAGGAGCTGGGCGAGGCGGACCGAGGTGCGCGAGGTGGAGCCGAGGGCGACGCGGGCGCCGTCCAGGCGCTCCAGCGGCACCTGGGAGACGATCACGCAGGACATGACCGGGCCGTCGCAGCCGACCGCGATGTCGGGGAAGGCGACCAGGTCGTCGGCGTTGCGGAGGAACTCGACGAGGGTGATCGGACCGATGTCGAGGTCGCCGCGGACCAGGCGCTCGCTGAGCTTCTCGGGGGTGTCCTTCGTCAGCTCGAAGTCGAGGAGCGTGCCGGTTCTCGCGAGCCCCCAGTACAGGGGCAGGCAGTTCAGGAACTGGATGTGGCCGACACGCGGCCGGGTGCGAGAATTGTCCACATCGTGAGGCTAGACCCTGTCGGCGCCGGACCCGTGTCCGACCCCCGCGGGCCGCGTCGGCGCAACCTCCGCGCCACCTTCCGGACCACCCCGGCGTCAGCTCCGTGACAAACTCGTCAAACGTCCGGGTGACGTGATCTTGCCCTCTATTGCTTTCGGCGGCCCGCGTGCTAGGCTCGCCGCAAGTTGCAGTTTGGTTTCCCTTGCAGTACAGAGCCTGCGGAGCATGTGACCGCGGGCTCTCGTCGTTTTCAGACATATGCAGTTGTGCAGAATTTAGTCTTCACGGTTGCTGGTTCTGGAGCAGGGCAACCCTTTTGAGCCCAAGGAGGGCTTATGGCTACCGGAACCGTGAAGTGGTTCAACGCCGAAAAGGGCTTTGGCTTCATCGCCCAGGAAGGCGGCGGCCCCGACGTCTTCGTCCACTACTCCGCGATCAACGCGAGCGGCTTCCGCTCGCTCGAGGAGAACCAGCAGGTGTCCTTCGACGTCACGCAGGGCCCGAAGGGCCCGCAGGCGGAGAACGTCACCCCGGTCTGATCGTCCGGAACCTCCCGATCCGGCTGACCGGATCGGTTCGATCCGACTTCTGATCGAAACCGAGTGCAGCACCCAAGGAGCCCCGCCGCCGTTCACGGTGGCGGGGCTCCTGCCTTTGCGATCACCAAGCCTCGGTGAATTCTCCGCGAATACCTCATAGGTGCTGCATGACCAGCACGAAGCGGCTGCCGGGTTCCAGCGCCTCGTAAGCGTGCGGCACATCCCCCCGATAGGACATGTAGTCCCCCGGGCCCAGTTCCACGCTCTCTCCGTGCGGGCCTGCTTTGACTTTCCCCGTACTGACGACGAGGTGCTCCACCGTTCCCGGAATGTGCGGTTCCGAATCCCGCACCGTGCCGGGCTCCAGCAGGATGTCGTAGATGTCCCGGCGTACTCCGGGCGGGCTCGCCGACAGCAGGGTCGCGACATAGTCGGCCTGCTCGGAGCGGACCGCGGGGCCCTCCCCCGAGCGAATTACCCGGACGGCCGGAACCGGCGGCTCCACCAGCGCGCTGAACGGCACGCCGAGTGCCACCGCCAGCGCCCAGATGGTCTCCATGCTCGGATTGCCGCTCGCCGCCTCCAGTTGGGACAGCGTCGACTTGGCGATCCCCGCGCGCTTGGCCAGTTCCGAAAGGGAGAGCCCGACGCGGGCGCGTTCGCGCCGCAGCGCGGCGGCGATCCAGTCGAGGGGGAGGCGGGGCGGTACGGAACCCGTCATGATCGTTCGCTCCATCGGTACGCTCGTTCGCCTTGACGAACACTGGGGATGCTGTTCATTGTAGAAAACATGCGTTCGGCACAGCGAACACCACGCACCGGTTCCGTCGACCCCGACCTCCTGCGGGACGTCGCTCTCGTCTGCCTCGCGGGCGGGATCGTCGGCGTCTCCTTCGGCGCGATCGCCGTCGCGGGCGGCCTGCCGGTGTGTGTGCCGGTGGTGATGTCACTGGTGGTCTACGCGGGCTCCGCCCAGTTCAGCGCGGTCGGCGTACTGCTCGCCGGAGGCGGCCCCGTCGCCGCCGCGGCCACCGGACTGCTCCTCAACACCCGCACGGCCGCCTTCAGTCTCGCCGTCGCCCCGGTCATCGGCCGCGGCCGCCTCGCCCGGCTGGCCGGCGCGCACCTGGTCACCGACGAGACGGTCGCCTTCGCCCTCGCCCAGCAGGACCCGGCCCGCCGCCGCGCCGCCTTCTGGGTCAGCGGCATCGCCCTGTTCGCCGTCTGGAACACCGGCGTCGCCGCCGGGGCCCTGGCCGGAAGCGCCCTCGGCGACACCGCCCGCTACGGCCTCGACGCGGCCTTCCCCGCCGTCCTCGTCGCCCTGGTCCTGCCGACCCTGCGCAAGGACACCGGGCTGCGCCGCGCCGCGCTCGCGGGCGCCGCCCTGGCGCTCGCTGCGACACCGTTCGTCCCGGCCGGGGTCCCGGTGCTGCTGGCCCTGGCCGGCCTGGCGCTCCACGGCCGCCCGCGCACGAAGGGCCGTACGGCATGAACGCCACGTTCGGCATGATCCTCGCCCTGTCCCTGGGCACCTACGCGTTCCGCCTGGTGGGTCCCGCCCTGCACGGCCGGGTGGAGATCCCGGCCCGCGTGCGCGAACTGCTGGCCGCCGGTGCCGTGGTGCTGCTGGCCGCGCTGCTCGCCACGGGTGCCCTCACCCAGGCCGCCGACTTCGCGGGCTGGGCCCGGCCCGCCGGGGTCCTGGTCGCCGGGGTACTGGCCTGGCTCCGTGCCCCCTTCGTGCTGGTGGTGCTGGGCGCGGCGGCGGCCACGGCCCTGCTGCGAGCGGCCGGGGTGGCTTAAGGGGACGGCACGGGCCCGCGCGGGGAAGTCGGGGGCGAGGGAAAGGCGGCCGGCTGTCGGTGGGGGCCGTTAGGGTCCCCGGCCATGACCGACTCCGACTTCCTCACCGCCACCCGGATCTTCTACGACGCCGTCGCCGAGGACTACGCCGACCGCTTCCGCGCCGAACTCGCCGCCAAGCCCCTGGACCGCGCCCTGCTCACCGCCTACGCCGAGCTGGTGTCCGGCCCGGGGCCGGTGGCCGATCTCGGGTGCGGTCCCGGCCGGGTGACCGCGCACCTCGCCGGGCTGGGGCTGGACGTCTACGGACTGGACCTGTCGGCGTCCATGCTGGCGGTGGCCCGCCGGGAGAACCCCGCCCTGCGGTTCGAGCAGGGCTCGATGCTGGACCTGGACGTGCCCGAGGGGCATCTCGCCGGGATCGTGTGCTGGTACTCCTCCATCCACACCCCTGTGGACCGCCTGCCCGCCCTGTTCGCCGGTTTCCACCGTGCCCTGGCCCCCGGCGCACCGCTGCTGCTCGCCTTCCAGGCCGGTGATGTCCCGCGCCGCCTGCAGCACCCGTTCGGGCACCCGGTGACGCTGGACTTCCTGCGCAGACGCCCCGAGGCCATGGCGGCACTGCTGGAGGAGGCCGGCTTCGCCCTGCGTTCGCGGACGCTGCGCGAGCCGGACGAGACGGTCGGGGAGTCCGCCCCTCAGGCCTTCCTGATCGCCGTCAGGGCGGACTGACCCGAGCCGCGGGCACCTTCGCTACAGCCCCCCCCCGGCGATGTCCCGCGCCGCGATGTGGCCGAAGGTCATCGCCGGGCCGATCGTCGAGCCGGCTCCGGCGTACGAGCGCCCCATGACGGCCGCGCTCGCGTTCCCGGCCGCGTACAGCCCCGGGATCACCGAGCCGTCGGCACGCAGTACGCGGGCACGGGCGTCCGTCACCAGCCCGCCCTTCGTGCCCAGATCCCCCGGCACGATCCGGAAGGCGTGGTAGGAGTCAATGGCGACTCGGGTGCGGCCCCGGAAACCGGTTCGGATGCGCGGGCGCGGTGGGGCGGCCGCCCGGGCGGGGCCGGGTCGGGCGGGGAGCCGGGGGGTCAGAGTCGTCCGGTCGTGCTGCGGTCGTCGAGTACGGCGACACAGTCGTCCCACGCCGCCGGGCTCAGCAGCGGCCTCAACCGGCCGAACAGGTCGAGCAGTTCGGCCCCCCACAGCGCGCGGAAGGCCTCGTCGCGGCCGGCGAGGTCGAGCTCGTTGGCGGCGGTCAGCTCGGCGAAGTCGCGGCGGAGGCGCGGGGTGGGGGCGACCGGGCGGCCGGTGAAGCGGTCGTGGAAGGGCGCGCCGGGTTCGGCGAGGGCCGCGTAGGTGGCGCCCCGGTCGCAGCTGCCGTACGCGTAGACGATCTCCTCCGCCTCCGCGCCGATCAGGGCGGCGAGTTCGGCACGCCGGTCGAGCGGGAGGAGGGTGGTGGGGAAGCCGTCGGTGCCGTAACAGGCGTGACAGAGCCCGGCGAGCTGGAGTGCGGGGCGGGCGTCCCAGGAGGCGAGGCGCCGGCGGACCCGGTCGAGATGGGCGAGGAGGGTGCCGCCGGGGTGCGCGATGGCTTCGGCGCCCGACCGGCGGAGGAATTCCAGGACTTGGCTCGGCATGAGGTGCGTCCCTTCGTGTGGGGCCCCGGCTGGGTCGGCACCCGCCCCCGCGTCCTCGCACTGGTCCGGACCTCGGCGGGACGGGGAGCGGGTTGCCGCCCTGGGCCCGTGGAGATCGTCGCGCAGCGGGCGGAGCCCAGTCAATCCTAAGGTTTTCTCTCCAACTCCAAGGAAATGCTTGGGTATTGTCGCGGTATGACCCTCGACGACCTACGCGTGTTCGTGGCGGTGTGCCGGGCCGGCAGTCTGAGTGCGGTGGCCCGGGAGCTGGGCTGCACTCAGTCGGCGGTGAGCCAGCATGTGAAGCGGCTGGAGCGGGAGACGGGTGTGAGCCTGCTGGAGCGGCTGCCGCGCGGGGTGGCGCCGACCGGGGCGGGCCGGGTGCTGGAGGCGGCCGCGGCGGAGGGCATCGCCGGGCTGGATCAGGCGGTGCGGCGGCTGCGGGACCTGGCGGACGGGGAGAGCGGCTCGGTGCGGGTGGCTACGGGCGCGACGACCGTGCGGCACTTCATGGCGGACGCGATCGTCGCCTTCCGTCGGCTGCATCCGAAGGTCAACCTGGATTTCCGTACGGAGAGTTCGAGCCGCGCGTGTTACACGGCGCTGGCCGACAGCGCGCTGGATCTGGCGTGGATCACGCTCGGGGCGCCCGTGCGCGGGATCGAGCAGCGGCCGGTGGCGGAGCTGCCCTGGGTGCTGGCCGTGCGGCCCGAGGACCCGCTGGCCGGGCGGGAGCGGCTGACCCTGCGGGATCTCGCCGCGCTGCCCGAGCCCCGGCTGATCCGGCTGCCGCCGAACTCGGCCTCGGCGGCTCATCTCGACGCGGCCTGCGCCGAGGCGGGTGTCCGGTTCGCCTTCGACACCGGGGTCGCCGACTGGGACACCGCGTTGCTGCTGGCCGAACTGGGGCTCGGGCGGGCCCTGGTACCGGCCCGGCCCGGGCTGCCCTTCTCGGGCGAGAGCGGCGGTGGCCTGTGCCTGTTGCCGCTGCCCGAGATCGACGCTCTGCGGGTGGGGTGGGCGGTGCGGCGGTGGGACGCGCTGACGCCTGCCGCTCGGGCGTTCGCCGACACGGTTGCTGTGGCGCGGGCCGCCGATCGCCGGTCGCCGTGGCTCCGGCCTCTGTGACGCGGGCTGCGGCGGCGTCGTGGCTTGTCGCGCAGTTCCCCGCGCCCCTGAGGGCGGTGCCGTTGCGGCTCGTCGCTCAGCCCCTGAGGACGGTGCCGTTGCGGCTCGTCGCTCAGCCCCTGAGGACGGTGCCGTTGCGGCTCGTCGCTCAGCCCCTGAGGGCGGTGCCGTTGCGGCTCGTTGCGCAGTTCCCCGCGCCCCTCAAGGCGATGCCGGGCGCCGTGGGTCCGGCCGTCGTGACGCGGCCTGCGGCGGTGTCGTGGCTTGTCGCGCAGTTCCCCGCGCCCCTGGGGGCGGTGCCGTTGCGGCTTGTTTTGTCGTTATCTCACCTCACTGACACACCCCCTCACTCCCGCGCCCGGCCCTCGTACAACCCCTCCACCGCGTCCGCGAAGTCCCGCAGGATCGTCTGGCGGCGCGGTTTCATGGACGGGGTCAGATGGCCGTCGATCTCGTTGAAGTCGACGGGCAGGACGGCGAAGCGGCGGATGGACTCGGGGCGGGAGACGAACCGGTTGGCGTCGTCCACGGCGCGCTGCAGGACCTCGCGCAACTCCTCGTCGTCCACCAGGAGTTCGGCGGGGACGGGATGCTTGCCCCGCATTCGCCGCCAGTGGCCCACCCCGTCCATGTCGAGGGTGATGAGCGCGGCGACGTAGGGGCGGCCCTCGCCGACCAGGAGGCACTGGGAGATCAGCGGATGGGAGCGCAGCCAGTTCTCCAGCGGCGCCGGGGCCACGTTCTTGCCGCCCGCGGTGATGATGATCTCCTTCTTGCGGCCGGTGATGACGAGGGGCTGTGCAGCCGTGACCCCTTGCGGCTCCTTGGTTTACCTACGGTAACCTTACTTCGGAGTAAGAAGATAGAGCCGTGCTGTGAATCGCCGCGTCGCCGAACGCGCTGGGAGCCGCCCCATGCCCGAGGTCACCCTCACCGGCCCGCCCGCCCTCGCCCCGCTGCTCGCCCGCGGCGCGACGCGCTCCGCGTCCAAGCGGCGGCGCGCTGCCTCGCCGCGTACGGCGTGCCGCAGCGGGCGCTGGTGGAGGTGGAGTTCCGCACGCCCGTACTGCTGCCGGGTGTCGTGGAGTACGGGGCGCGGGACGGGCGGTTCGAGCTGCGCGGCGGGGGGGCGGGTGCATCTGACCGGGCGGCTGCGGGGGTGGTGAACTTCGCCGCCGGGTCGCGTCCTAGGGGCGGGCCGACCAGCCCTGGTCCGTCATCAGGTGTGCCAGGCCCGACCACGCGAAGTTCATCAGCGTCGACGCCGTCTGCCGGGCCGTCACGCCCTGGGTCGCGTTCGCCCAGGTCGCCAGGGACTCGGCGGACCCCACCAGGGCCTCCGCCAGGCCGGCCACCTCGCGTTCGGCGAGATCCGGGTCCTGATGGGCCTCCCGCGCCGCGACCGCGATCAACCGGGTGACGAAGGTGACCATCTCCGCGCGCATCGCGGCCACCTCGACGGCGAAGCGCTCGCCGTGGGTGCGGGCCTGGAGGTGCAGGACGGACCAGGCGTCGGGGTTGCGCGAGGTGTGCGTGAAGAAGGCCAGCAGGCCGTCCCAGAGGCGCTGGTCGACGGGCCGGCCCGGGTCGACGGCCTCCCGGACCGCCCGGATGAGCGCGGCGGCCTCACGGCGTATGACGGCGGTGAAGAGGTCGTCCTTGGAGTTCAGATAGAGGTACACCAACGGCTTGGAGACACCGGCGAGTTCCGCGATGTCGTCCATCGACGCGGCCGTGTACCCCCGCTGACCGAAGATCCGTACCGCGGCGTCCAGCATCTGCTGCTCACGGACTGCGCGCGGCATCCGCTTGGTCTTCACAGCTCCCATGGGAGCAAGGGTAGTTACGAAGTCTGCCGGGTACGGGCCGCCTCGTCGACCGCGGCGTCCTCCTGGCCGGCTTCGGCCTCGAACCTGGCCTTCATCCGCTCCACCTTCGGCACGATCGCCATCGACGCCCGGTCCCGCTCCTTGCGGAGCACGACGAAGCTGATGGGCGCCGAGATCACCAGGGCGAGCAGCACGACCCACATGCCATTGGAGCCGCCGAGGCCCCGCGGGACGATGCCGGAGTAGACGAGGCCCCAGACGACCACGAGGCAGCCCGCGAAGATTCCGAGGCGCATCAGTGTGTAGCGGAGCATCGCAATTCCACTCTTCCGGTTCCTTACAGGACGACAGTCCAGTGAACCACGCCGGATCGCCGATCTTGGAGGGGGGCCTCAGGCCAGGGGCAGCAGCATGATCACGTCGTCCCGGTCGTCGCCGGGGGCCACGCGGATGGCGTCGGGGACGCGGCCGACCTCCTTGTAGCCGCAGGAGGCGTAGAAGCGTTCCAGGCCCAGGCCGCCGCGGCAGGTCAGGCGGATGGCCTCGATGCCGTCCAGGGTGCGGACGGACCTCTCGGCGGCGGCCAGCAGGTCGCGGCCGTAGCCGCGGCCCTGGTGACGGGGGTGCACCATGACGGTGTACAGCCACACCCAGTGCTTCATCAGGGGGTGGCTGTTGTGCGTGACGAAGGCGGTGGCGGCGACCGTGCCGTCCTCGTCGTGGCCGACCAGCAGGCGGCTGGTGCCGTCGGCCATCGCGGTGAAGTGCTTGAGCAGCGACGGGCGGATGTCCTCGCGGGTCACGGGCGGCACGAAGCCGACGGCTCCGCCGGTGTTCGAGACGTCGGTCCAGAGGGTGAGGAGGCCGTCGCGGAGGGTGGGGGTGATGGCGGGGTCGAGGGTGAAGGTAAGGGCCACGGAGGAAGCGTAGCTATTACGGGGAGTTCTGTACCGCGGCTTTCAGATGCTGGACGGGTCGCGCGCGCCGTGAGGCACCTCGGGTTCATGCCCTCCGGGGGTGCGGGGAGTTGCGCGAGCGACCACGACGTGGCCAGGGACCGAGTCTCACAGTCACCGTCCCCGAGCGGACTCGGCACCATGCCCCTCGCGGGGGGCGGAGGCCTTTGTCCGGTGCGGGCCCGTGGGGCTTGTCGCGCAGTTCCCCGCGCCCCTTGTCGGGGGGTGGCGGAGGGCCTGTCCGGTGCGGGGCCGTTCGTGGTCTGTTGCGCAGTTCCTCGCGCCCCTTGCCCGGTGGTGGCTGAGGGCTTGTCCGGTGCGGGGGCGTGCGTGGCTTGTCGCGCAGTTCCCCGCGCCCCTTGTCGGGGGGTGGCGGAGAGCTTGTCCGGTGCGGGGCCGTGCGTGGCCTGTTGCGCAGTTCCCCGCGCCCCTTGCCGGGGGGGGTGCGGGGGGATTGTTCCGTGTGGGGTCGTGCGTGGCTTGGCGCGCAGTTCCTCGCGCCCCCTGTCGGGGGCGGTGCGGTGCCGTGGGGGATTGGCGCGGAGTTTCCCGTGGCCCTGGGAGAGGGGCGGTTGGGTATCCCGCTGATCCTCGGAAGGGGGTGGTTGTGGTCAGAGGCGCATGGGCTGGGGGGATTCTCGGCGGGTGGGGTCGGGGGACTCGTGTTCGCGGATGATCTCGTAGCGCGTGTTGCGTTCCACCGGGCGGAAGCCGGCGTCGCGGATCAGGTCCAGGAGGTCGTCGCGGGTCAGCTTGTTGGGCGTGCCGTAGTTGTCCGCGTCGTGGGTGATCTTGTACTCCACGACCGAGCCGTCCATGTCGTCCGCGCCGTGCTGGAGGGCGAGCTGCGCGGTCTGGACGCCGTGCATGACCCAGAAGACCTTGACGTGCTGGACGTTGTCGAACAGCAGACGTGAGACCGCGAAGGTCTTCAGGGCCTCGGCCGGGGTCGCCATGGTGGTGCGGGCCTGGAGGGTGTTGCGGACCTTGCCGTCCTGCACGTCGACGAAGTCGTGCTGGTAGCGCAGCGGGATGAAGACCTGGAAGCCGCCGGTCTCGTCCTGGAGCTCACGCAGCCGCAGCACGTGGTCGACGCGGTGGCGGGGCTCCTCGATGTGGCCGTACAGCATGGTGCACGGGGTCTTCAGACCCTTCTCGTGCGCCAGGCGGTGGATGCGGGACCAGTCCTCCCAGTGGGTGCGGTGGTCCACGATGTGCTGCCGGACCTCCCAGTCGAAGATCTCGGCGCCACCGCCGGTCAGCGACTCCAGGCCCGCGTCGATCAGCTCGTCGAGGATCTCCGAGGCCGACAGCCCGCTGATCGTCTCGAAGTGGTGGATCTCCGTCGCCGTGAACGCCTTCAGCGAGACGTTCGGCAGCGCCGCCTTCAGCTCCCGCAGCGAGCGCGGGTAGTAGCGCCACGGCAGGTTCGGGTGCAGGCCGTTGACGATGTGCAGCTCGGTGAGGTTCTCGCTCTCCATCGCCTTGGCGAGCTTGACGGCCTCCTCGATGCGCATCGTGTACGCGTCCTTCTCGCCCGGCTTGCGCTGGAAGGAGCAGTACGCACAGGAGGCCGTGCACACGTTGGTCATGTTGAGGTGGCGGTTGACGTTGAAGTGGACGACGTCGCCGTTCTTCCGCGTCCGCACCTCGTGCGCCAGGCCGCCGAGCCAGGCCAGGTCGTCCGACTCGTACAGCGCGATGCCGTCCTCGCGAGTCAGCCGCTCACCGGAGCGGACCTTCTCCTCCAGCTCGCGCTTGAGCCCGACGTCCATGCGTTTGCCCTTTCTACGACAGCCCGCCCCACGTTACTCCCCCGCCCCACCGGCGCAGGGACCCCTACCAGGCCCTCAGGTCCTAGACCTCGTCGGGGAGTTCGCCGACGCGGTTCTCCCACTTCGTGGAGAGCACGATGGTGGTCCGGGTCCGCGACACGCCCTTGGTCCCGCTGAGCCGCCGGATGATCCTCTCCAGGCCGTCCACGTCGCTCGCCCGCACCTTGAGCATGAACGAGTCGTCACCGGCGATGAACCAGCAGTCCTCGATCTCGGTGAAGTCCTTCAGCCGGCGCGCCACGTCCTCGTGGTCGGCGGCGTCGGACAAGGAGATGCCGATGAGGGCGGTGACACCGAGGCCGAGGGAGGCGGAGTCGACCGTGGCCCGGTAGCCCGTGATCACCCCGGCCGCCTCCAGCCGGTTGATGCGGTCGGTGACGCTGGGGCCCGACAGGCCGACGAGGCGTCCCAGCTCCGCGTAGGAGGCCCGGCCGTTCTCTCTCAGGGCCTGGATGAGCTGCCTGTCCACCGCGTCCATGCGATCGAAGCCTTCCGAGATAAAAAGTGATGGGGTCTTGGTACGAGTAACCGGTCAGGAGGGGCGGGCCCCGCCGAGGCCGCCCTCCCACCGGCGGTAGAGGCCGTGCGGGACACCCGCCGCGTCCAGCACGCGTCCGGCCACGAAGTCCACCAGGTCCTGGATGTGCGTGGCCCCCGCGTAGAAGGCGGGTGAGGCGGGTACGACGGCGGCGCCGGCGTCGTCGAGTGCGACGAGATGGCGCAGGGTCTGGCCGTTCAACGGGGTCTCCCGTACGGCCACGACCAGGGCGCGGCGCTCCTTGAGGGTGACGCTCGCCGCGCGCTGCAACAGGTCCTTGGACAGGCCGAGCGCGACACCCGCGACACAGGCCGTGGAGGCGGGCACGATCAGCATGCCCTTCGTGGAGTACGAGCCCGAGGACGGCCCGGCCGCGAGGTCACCGGCGTTCCAGTACCTCACCCCGGACAGGTCGACATCGAAGCTGTCCGGCTTTCCGTCGGCCCCTCTGCCCAGCCATTCCCGCAGGTCGTCCCTCCAATGGGCGTCCCGGAAGGAGATCCCGGTCTCGTCCAGCAACGTGAGCCGCGAGGCCCGGCTGACCACGAGATCGACGCTCTCCCCGGCGTCCAGCAGTGCCCGCAGTACAGCCGCCGCGTAGGGCGTCCCGGACGCACCGGACACCCCCACGATCCAAGGCTTGCGCTGCGTTTCTCCTGCGTTCACATCTTGAGCGTACCGGTGAGACGGGCGTCGCTCAGGCCGGGGCGGGTGCCTTGGGGTCCACGGGCGGTCGCCCCGTCCGCCTCGGGCCGCGGATTCGGCGCGCCCGATCGCGCAGTTCCCCGCGCCCCTCAGAACGTGCGGGTCCGTGGTGGCTGGTCGCGCAGTTCCCCGCGCCCCTTGAGCCTGCCGGCCCGTCGTAAGCGTTCGCGCAGTTCCCCGCGCCCCTCAGAACGTGCGGGTCCGCCGTGGCCGGTCGCGCAGTTCCCCGCGCCCCTCAGAACGTGCCGGTCCGCCGTGGCTGGTCGCGCAGTTCCCCGCGCCCCTTGACCCCTGCCGGTCCCCCGTCGGTGTTCGCGCAGTTCCCCGCGCCTCTCGGGGCCCGACGGTCTCTCGTGGGTCGGGGTGTGGTGTCACGCGCTCGCAGGACCCGGCGGGGTGGCGTTTGGGGGCGCGGGGAACTGCGCGAACGGCCACGGGCGGCCTGTAGTCGGAGACGTTGCTCAGTCGGCGGAGCGCACTCGCGTCAGAGAGTCAGCCCTCGGACCAGCAGATCCAGCAGCGCGCACACGAACAGGGCGATGCCGATGAAGCCGTTGACCGAGAAGAACGCGCGGTTCAGGCGGGACAGGTCGTGCGGGCGGACGATGTTGTGCTCGTAGACGAAGGCGCCCGCCACGATCAGCAGGCCCAGCCAGAAGAACGCGCCGGCGTCCGTGGCCAGGGCGTACCAGGCGAGCAGGACCGTCGTGACGACATGGCACACCCGCGCGCCCCGGATCGCCGCCGGGATGCCGAAGCGCGCCGGGACCGACATGACGCCGGTCTCGCGGTCGGTCTCGACGTCCTGGCAGGCGTAGATGAGGTCGAAGCCGCCGATCCAGACGCCGACCGCCAGGCCCAGCAGGACCGCGTCCCAGGACCACTCCCCGGTGATCGCCAGCCAGCCGCCCACCGGGCCCATCGCCTGGGCGATGCCGAGGATGGCCTGCGGGAAGTTCGTGAACCGTTTGCCGTACGGGTAGACCACCATCGGGATCACCGCGACCGGGGCCAGCGCCAGGCACAGCGGGTTCAGCAGGGCCGCCGCGCCCAGGAAGACCGCCAGGGCGATCAGGGCGCCCGTCCAGGCGTGCCTCACCGACATCGCGCCGGTCACCAGCTCACGGTGCGCCGTACGGGGGTTGCGCGCGTCGATCTCCCGGTCGATGATCCGGTTCACCGCCATGGCGAAGGTCCGCAGTCCGACCATGCAGACGGTGACGAGCAGCAGCTTCGCCCAGTGGATGTTCTTGTCCCACTCGTACATCGCCGTGAGCGAGGCGATGTACGCGAAGGGCAGCGCGAAGACCGAGTGTTCGATCATGACGAGGCGCAGGAAGGCGCGTGCCCTGCCGGGCTGGGGCATCGCGGCGGCGGAGGCGCTCACAGCCCGTATTCCTTCCAACGCCGCGTCACCCGTTCGGCCGTGTCCGGGTCGGACTCGACCATGTCCGGCCACCCCCCGTCCCGCGTGTACCCCTCCTCGGGCCACTTCTTCGTCGCGTCGATGCCCGCCTTGCCGCCCCAGAACTGCTGGTAGGAGGCGTGGTCGAGATGGTCGACGGGGCCTTCCACGACGGTGAGGTCGCGGGCGTAGTCCGTGTTGCCCAGCGCCCGCCAGGCGACCTCGTGCAGGTCGTGGACGTCGCAGTCGGAGTCCACGACCACGATCAGCTTGGTCAGGGACATCATGTGGGCGCCCCAGATCGCGTGCATGACCTTCTGCGCGTGTTTGGGGTACTTCTTGTCGATCGAGATGATCGCGCAGTTGTGGAAGCCGCCCGCCTCGGGCAGGTGGTAGTCCACGATGTCCGGAACGATGATCTTCAGCAGGGGGAGGAAGAAGCGCTCGGTGGCGCGGCCCAGGGGGCCGTCCTCCGTCGGCGGCCGGCCGACCACGATCGACTGGAGCAGCGGGCGCCTGCGCATCGTCACACAGTCGATGGTCAGCGCCGGGAACGGCTCCTGCGGCGTGTAGAAGCCGGTGTGGTCGCCGAACGGCCCCTCCGGGAGCGTCTCCCCCGGCTCCAGCCAGCCCTCCAGGACCACCTCCGCCTGGGCGGGCACCTGGAGCGGAACCGTCTTGCAGTCGACCATCTCGATCCGCTTGCCGGAGACGAACCCGGCGAAGAGGTACTCGTCGATGTCGCCGGGCAGCGGGGCCGTGGAGGCGTACGTCACGGCGGGCGGACAGCCGAAGGCGATGGCGACCGGGAGGCGCTCTCCGCGGCGGGCGGCGACCTGGTAGTGGTTGCGGCTGTCCTTGTGGATCTGCCAGTGCATACCGATCGTGCGCTTGTCGTGCCGCTGGAGCCGGTACAGCCCGAGGTTGCGGATGCCCGTCTCCGGGTCCTTGGTGTGGGTCAGACCCAGGTTGAAGAAGGAGCCGCCGTCCTGCGGCCAGGTGAACAGCGCCGGCAGCCGGTCCAGGTCGACCTCGTCGCCGCGCAGGACGACCTCCTGCACCGGGGCGTTGTCGGGCTTGACCTTCTTCGGCGGCACATGGGCCATCGCGCCGAGCTTGCCGAACGCCTCGCGCACGCCGACGAACCCGTGCGGCAGCTCCGGCTTCAGCAGCCCGCCGATCTTCCCGCTGATCTCGTCGTACGACTTCAGGCCCAGGGCCTTCAGCAGGCGGCGGTCGGTGCCGAACACGTTCATCGCGAGGGGCATCGAGGAGCCCTTCACGTTCTCGAAGAGCAGCGCCGGACCACCCGCCTTGTTGACCCGGTCGACGATCTCCCCGACCTCCAGATACGGGTCGACCTCCACCTTGATGCGCTTCAGGTCCCCGTCGCGCTCCAGTGCCCTGAGCAGGGAGCGAAGATCGTCGTAAGCCATGCGGCCAAGTATCCCCGAGCGGCTAACCTGAGCCCGTCACCGGGGCCGGACACAACGCCCCACCGCCTTCACAAGGGGCTGTACTCCATGCTCAGGGTGCTGATGTTCCTCGTGCCGCTGGCACTGAGCATCTACGCGTTCATCGACTGCATCAGCACGGACGAGAAGGACGTCCGCCATATGCCCAAGCCGCTGTGGGCGATCCTCGTGCTGCTGTTCCCGCTCGTCGGCTCGCTGTCGTGGATCCTCGCGGGCAAGCGGCGCAGCCCCGCCGCCGAGGGCTGGTCGGGGGTGTCGGGCAGCCGTACGCGCTGGGTCGCGCCGGACGACAACCCCGAGTTCCTCAAGTCCCTGGGCGAGGCGACGGAGCCGAAGGACGAGGGGACACGCGAGGACGAGAGGCCGCGGAAGGACGACGAGCCGAAGGGCGAGTGATGGAGCTGCGGCTGCTGGTCACCTTCGAGAAGGTCGCCACCGTGCTGAGTTTCACCCGCGCGGCGGCCGAACTCGGGTACGCGCAGTCCAGTGTGACCTCCCAGGTCCGGTCTCTGGAAGTCAGAATCTGGAAGGCGAGTCCGGGCTGGGGGCTGTTCCTGGTCGCCCGTGCCGCCGCGTCGTGGGGAAGCCGTAAGGGGCGCGCTGGGCGGGTCGTCCGGGCGCATGTGGATGCGCCCGGTGCCATGGCATGAATCTGCCGTCGAGCGGAGCGGCACGGCGTTGACTCACCATGAGAGCCCGAGCAAGAGGCTCTTCACGGGGACTCCGGTTGAGCTCCCAGCCGTGTCTCGATGGCATGGCGGGCCGCCTGCAGAGGCGTGAGGTGACTGCTGAGGTTCCGCGAGGTCAGCCGTGTGGCCGGGCCTGCCACGGTCAGTGCGCCCACGACGGCGCCGGTGTAGTCCCGGAGGGTCACGGCAACGGAGCACAGGCCCACTTCCCGTTCCTGCCAGCAGGTGGCGTAACCCTGCTGGCGCACCTGTGCCAACTCCTGCCTCAACTGGGCCGGGTCAGTGATGGTGGTCTTGGTGTAGCGGTGCTGGGGCTCACTAAGGATCTTCTCGACGAGTTCGCAGTCGGCCGCGAACGCCAGCAGTGCCTTTCCGGAGGCGGTGGCATGCAAGGGGCCGCGTCGGCCGGCGTTGGCCACCATGCGCAGCCCGTGGGGAGGTTCTCCGCGGTCGAGGTAGAGCACCGACTCGTCGTTGAGAATGCCCAGCAGGACCGACTCGCCGGTCTGTACGGCCAGTTTGTCCAGGTAGGGACGGGCGACGCGAGAGAGGTCCACGTCGCGTACAACGTTGGCTCCAAGTTCATACAGACCCCAGCCGAGGCGGTAGCGGGTGGTTTCCTCGTCCCGCATGACAAGGCGCCGGCTCTCCAGTGTGGCCAGCAAGTGGTGGACGGTCGCCTTGCTCAGGCCGGTGCGTCGCGCGAGGTCACTCACTCCGACGGGATGCGCGGCTCGCGCGATGGCCTGCAGCACGTCCACCGCGTGATCTACGGCCCGGACACGGCGTGACGTGGTGGCTGCACCGGCGGCCGTCGTCTGGTGACTGATCAACGCTTCCCACCCACTCCTGGATGTGCTTGCCCATACCGAACGGCTCCGGGAACAGTCTGCACGCGAAGACCCTCAGGGCCGCAAACAAGTGTTTGCCTCTCGCTAACAGCGTTAACGAGAACGAAACGTCGGGCCTACGGTGAGCGCAGTTCGGCTGCAGTGACCGCATTACGGCGATTTCCGCAGCCTTGGTCGGTAGTCCTGGAAAGTTGGTTTCGTTCTATGAGATACGCAAAGGCGCGTCTGCTCGCTGCATGTGCCACGGGGGTCCTCGTCCTGGCCGGGTGCAGCACCAACAACCCGAGCTCGTCCTCATCCGCGCAGGCCAAGGGCAACAGCGGCGGTTACAAGATCGCCCTGCTGCTGCCCGAGACCGCCGTTCCGCGATACGAGGGCAAGGACAAGCCGTACTTCCGAGCCCATCTGAAGAAGCTGTGCCCCTCGTGCAGCCTGCTGTACGCCAACGCCAACTCCAGCGCCGAAACGCAGCAGCAGCAGGCACAGTCCATGCTTACCCAGGGCGCGGATGTGCTCGTGGTGGACCCGGTGGACGGCGTGGCGGCAGCCAGCATCGTCACGGCCGCCAAGTCGAAGAACGTCCCCGTCGTCGCCTACGACCGTCTCATCAAGAGCCCGGATCTGTCGTACGTCGTGTCCAACGACTACGAGCAGGTCGGAAAGCTGCAGGCGCAGGCTCTCGTCGACAGACTGAAGGCCGACAAGGTGTCTCCCTCGCGGGGCGGCATCATCATGATGAACGGCGCCGCCACCGACAACAACGCGGGCACTATCAAGGCGGGCGCGCTCAGTGTGATCGACAAGAGCGGCTACAGGGTCCTGTCCTCCACCGACACCTGGGACCCCGCAGCCGCGCAGAAGTGGGCAGCCGGACAGATCACCCGCTTCGGCAAGAAGATCACCGGCGTGTACTCGGCCAACGACGGCAACGCCGGCGGTGCGATCGCCGCGTTCAAGGCAGCCGGTGTCTCGCAGCTTCCGCCGATGACCGGGCTGGACGCGACACTCGCGGGGCTGCAGGCCATCCTCGTCGGCAACCAGTACATGACGACGTACAACTCCTTCCAGCATGAGGCGGAGACCGCCGCCACGGCCGCCTACGACCTCGCGCAGGGCAAGACGCCGAAGGCTCCCGCCACCGTGGACGGGCATCCCGCCACGCTGAACCCGCCGGTCGCTGTCACGGCGTCCACCATCGAGTCGACCGTGATCCGTGACCGCTTCTGGCGGGCAGCCGAGCTGTGCACCTCTCCTTACCAGGCGGCATGTGCCGAGCACGGCATCAAGTAGCGGAGACGCGTACCGAACTTCCCCGGCCGCCCGGTGCACCGTCCCATCCGCACAACCCGGCACTGCCAGGAGCAACGATGACGTCTCCCACCCCTACCGCATCAATCCCCCCGCCTTCGCGGCACCCGCGACCCCTGCTGTCCTTGCGGGGCGTGAGCAAGACCTTCGGCGCCGTCCGAGCCCTCACCGATGTCGACCTCGACATCTACCCGGGCGAGGTCGTGGCCCTGCTCGGCGACAACGGCGCAGGCAAGTCCACCCTGGTCAAGACCCTCTCCGGCGCACATCTCCCGGACTCCGGCGAGATCAGCTTCAACGATGAGCGGGTGAGCATCACCTCTCCCGGTGAGTCCCGCAGCCTCGGGATCGCCACCATCTACCAGGACCTGGCCCTGTGCGACAACCTCGACGTCGTCGCCAACCTGTTCCTCGGCTGCGAACGTACCCGCTTCACCTTGAGTGAAGAAGACATGGAGGAGCGGGCCTGGACCCTGCTGCGCCAGCTGTCCGCCAAGATCCCCTCAGTGCGTACCCTGGTCGCCGGACTGTCCGGCGGCCAGCGCCAGACCGTCGCCATCGCGCGTTCGCTGATCGGCGACCCGTCCATCGTCATCCTCGACGAGCCGACCGCCGCCTTGGGCGTCGAGCAGACCGCCGAGGTCCTCAACCTCATCGAACGGCTCCGCGACCGCGGCCACGGAGTCCTGCTGATCACGCACAACATGGCCGATGTGCGCGAGGTGGCCGACCGCGCTGTTGTCCTGCGACTGGGACGCAACAACGGGGTCTTCCAGGTCAAGGACGTGACCCACGAGGAGATCATCGCGGCCATCACCGGAGCCAGCGACAGCGCCGTCACACGCCGGGCGGCCGCCGTGGTGACGACCAAGAACACGGAAGGGGCCGCGTCATGAGCGCCACGAAGACCGACCAGACACCGGCCGGCACGGCCCCCACGCCGATCGACCTGCGAGACGAACGCCTCATCCTCCCCGACCGGGCGCACGGCACCCTGCGCGGCTTCCTCGACCGCGTCCGCGGCGGCGATCTGGGCTCGCTGCCGGTCGTCATCGGCCTGGTCCTCATCGCCGTCATCTTCCAGAGCCTGAACGGGTTCTTCCTCTCCAGCGCCAACCTCGTCGAACTCGCCACCGAGTGCGCCGCCGTAGGCACCATCTCCCTGGGCATCGTGCTGGTCCTGCTGCTTGGCCAGATCGACCTGTCCGTGGGATCCATGAGCGGCCTGGCCTCGGCCATTCTCGGCGTTGGCCTCACCCAGCTGGGCTGGTCCGTGTGGACCGCCCTGGCCTGCGCACTCGCCGCGGGACTCCTCATCGGCATCATCTACGGGATGATCTTCACCCGGTTCAGCGTGCCGTCGTTCGTCATCACCCTCGGCGGACTACTGGCACTGCTGGGACTGCAGCTGAACATCCTGGGCACGAACGGATCCATCAACCTCCCCTTCAGCAGCTGGATCGTCCGCTTCAGCCAGCAGACGTTCGTCGCACGCCCCGTGGCCTATGTTCTGGCGGCCCTCATCGCTGGGGGCTACCTCGCCTCCCAACTGGCCCGCCACTGGCGCCGGCGCCGGCATTCCCTGTCTACACCGGCACCCATAGCGGCGATCGTCAAGTCCAGCATCTTCCTGGCTGCCTTGGAGGCCGGCTGCTGGTACCTGAACCGGGACCGCGGTGTGAGCGCGCCCTTCGTGCTCTTCGTCGCCCTCGTCGCGGTGATGAACTTCCTGCTGACCCGGACAGTGTGGGGCCGGTCCGTGTTCGCCGTCGGCGGCTCCGTCGAAGCGGCCCGCCGTGCCGGCATCCGGGTGAACCACATCTACATCTCCGCTTTCGCCCTCTGCTCCCTGCTCGCGGCCCTGGGCGGACTGCTCGCCGCCGGCCGCCTGGCCACTGCGAGCACCAGCAGCGGCGTGGGCGACACCAACCTGAACGCCATCGCCGCGGCGGTCATCGGGGGAACCAGCCTCTTCGGAGGACGGGGCAGCGCCTATTCCGCCTTGCTGGGCATCGCGGTCATCACGGCCATCGCAAGCGGCCTGACACTGCTCAACCTCAGCTCGTCCATCCGATTCGTCATCACCGGTGTCGTTCTGCTGATCGCCGTGATCGTCGATTCACTCGCGCGGCGATCCCGCGCGGCACACGGACGCGCCTAGCGCACAGCCGCCGACAACACCGCACGACCGTGAGAAAGAGGCAAGAGCAATGACCGCACAGACCACACAAGTTCCCGGACGTTCGGACACGAACCGCCCGCGCATCTGCGGACACTTCATCGACGGGTCCTGGCGCGAGCCCGCCGATGTACTGCAGCGGCATGCGCCGGGCACGGGCGCCGTCGTCAGCACCGTGGGGGCGGGCACTGCCGGCGACGTGGACGAGGCCGTCCGGGCTGCCCGGCACGCCTTCGACAGTGGCATCTGGTCGGATGCCACGGGCACCGAGCGGGCCCGCATCCTGCACCGCGTCGCAGACATGATCGAGGCCAACAGCGCGCTGCTGGCCGCCCTCGACGCCGAGGAAGGCGGCAAGCCCATCCGCCTCAGCGAGGGCGACATCGCAGGCGCCGCCGCCCTCACCCGTTACGCGGCCGGCCTGGCCGTCCAAATGCACGGCACCACCTACACCAATCACGGCGCCGACCACACCGGACTGGTGCTCCGCGAACCCGCCGGGGTCGCCGGGCTGATCACCCCCTGGAACTTCCCGGCCCTCATCCTGTGCCAGAAGCTGCCCTTCGCACTGGCCGCCGGTTGCACCGTGGTCGTCAAGCCGTCGGAGCTGACCAGCAGCAGCACCCTGGAGATCGCCCGGCTGTACGCCGAGACCGGACTGCCCGACGGTGTGCTCAACGTCGTCACCGGCGATGGCCGTGCAGGGCAGGCACTGGCCGAGCACCACGGCGTGGACGTGCTGTCCTTCACCGGCTCGACCACGACCGGGCGGAAGATCCTCACCGCCTCGCAGGGCAACCTCAAGAAGCTCTCCCTGGAACTGGGCGGGAAGGCCGCCAACATCGTGTTCGCCGATGCTGACTTGGATGACGCCGCGGAGGGTGTGCTCTTCGGTGCCTTCTTCAACAACGGCGAATGCTGCGTCTCCCAGGCCCGCCTGCTGGTGCACGACAGCATTGCCGACGATTTTCTCGCGGAACTGAAGTCCCGCGTCGGGCGGATCAGGGTTGGCCAGCCCCTTGATCACGCCACCGACGTCGGCGCCATGATCCACCCCGGACACCTGGAAGCGGTCCTCGGCCACATCACCCAGGGCACGGACCAGGGTGCCCACGTGGTGGCGGGGGGCGCCCGCGCCTCGGGGCCGGCTCTGGACGAGGGCCTGTTCGTTCAGCCGACCATCCTCGACGGCGTCGGTCCCGGTATGAGCGTCTTCCGCGAAGAGATCTTCGGACCGGTGCTGACGGTCTCGCGCTTCCACGACGTGGCAGAGGCCATCAACCTGGCCAACGACGTCGACTACGGCCTCGCCAACAGCATCTGGTCCAAGAACGTCGACACGGTGCTGCCCGTGGCCAAAGCGCTCAAGAGCGGCACCGTCTACGTCAACACCACCATTGACGCCCCGCCGACCCTGCCCTTCGGCGGATTCAAGACAAGCGGCGTGGGGCGGGAAATGGGGCAGGCCGGCTTCGAGGAGTTCACCGAGCTGAAGTCGGTGAGCATCCGGACCGGCAAGCGCAGCGGCACTTTCGCCTTCGGCGGCGTCCATGCGCCCAGGTCCTGACCCTTCTCTGCCCGGCGATCGCGCACGGGCCACCCACGCAAGTTCCTCAAGGAGCGGTGGCGATGAGAATCTGTAACACCCAGGAGGCGGCGGCCCTGGTGCCGGACGGTGCGACCGTCCTCGTCGACGGGTCCGGCGGCGGAGTCAACGAGCCGGCAGCGATCCTGGCTGGCCTGGAAGCCCACTTCCTGGCAGAGAGCCATCCCCGTGACCTCACCTTGGTGCACATCTCCGGCATGGGGGACGGCCACGGCGGCGGCATCGATCGTTTCTCCCACCCCGGCATGGTCCGCCGCGTCATCGGCGGTCACTGGGGCTGGACCCCAAGCATGCAGAACCTCGCTCTCACGGAACAGATCGAGGCCTACTGTCTGCCCCAGGGCACCCTGTCGCACCTCATGCGCGACATCGCCGCCGGGCGCCCCGGTGCCATCTCCGCCGTCGGACTGGGCACCTTCGTCGACCCCCGCCTCGGCGGAGGGCGCCTCAACGCCTCCGCGACCCAAGACATCGTGCAGCTGATCGAGCTCGCCGGACGCGAGTGGCTGTTCACACCCGCTTTCCCCATCGACGTCGCCGTCATCCGCGGAACCCGCGCCGACACAAAGGGCAACATCACCATGGACGGCGAGGGCCTGTTCGCCGAGACCCTCTCTGCCGCACAGGCCGCCCGCAACAGCGGCGGCCTGGTCATCGCCCAGGTCCGCGAACTCGTCCAGGCCGGCACCCTCGACCCGCGGCGGGTCCGCGTCCCCGGCGTCCTCGTCGACGCCCTGGTCATCGACCCCGCCCAGCGGCTGTCCTTCGCCACCGCGGACGACCCCTTCATGACCGGCGAACTACGCGCCCCGGCCGCTGCCCACGCCCCCATGCCGCTGTCCGTGCGCAAGGTCATCGCCCGCCGCGCCGCTCTCGAACTCCGCCACGGCGACGTGATCAATCTCGGCTTCGGCATGCCCGACGGGGTGGCCGCCGTCCTAGCCGAGGAAGGACTCAGCGACGAGGTCACCTTCACGGTCGAGCAGGGTCACATCGGCGGTGTCCCGGTCGGGGGCAGCGACTTCGGCATGTGCGTCAACCCCGAGGCCTCCATCGACGCCGGTCACCAATTCGACTGGTACGACGGCGGTGGCCTGGATGTCGCGGTCCTCAGTTTCGCCCAGGTGGACGCCGCCGGGAACGTCAACGTGGGCCGGTTCAGCGGCCGCATCCCCGGCGTCGGCGGCTTCATCAACATCTCCCAAGGCGCCAAACGCCTCGTCTTCATCGGCACCCTCGTCGTCGGCGGCGACTACGCCATAGGCGGTGACCAGCCCCTCACCCTTCCCGAGAACCGCCCCACCAAAGCGGTCCAGGAAGTCGCCCAGATCAGCTTCTCCGCCGAGCAGGCGTTGCGCGCGGGGCAGCCCGTCACCTACGTCACGGAGCGGGCCATCTTCCGGCTGACCGAGGAAGGGCTGGAGCTCACCGAGATCGCACCAGGCCTGGATCTCACCCGGGACGTGCTCGATCACCTCGAGTTCAAACCACGCATCAGCCCCGACCTTCATGCGATGGACTCCCGCCTCTTCCAGGCACAACCCATGGGGCTCACCCTGCCCTCCTCCCGAAAGGAACACGGTCGTGGCGCAGAATGACGACCTCCTGCTGCGCGAGCGGCGCGGAACGGTCCTGCTGGCCACCCTCAACCGCCCGCGCAAAGGCAACGCCCTCAACCAGCCCCTCATCGACGCCCTCGACGACCTGGCCGACGAGGTGGAGCAGTCCCAGGCCAGCACCGATCCCCACCGGGCCCTGGTCATCACCGGTGCCGGGACGAAAGCCTTCAGCGCCGGCGCGGACATCACCGAACTCGACGGCATCGGCGGATCCCGGGCAGCCGAGCAGATGCGGCGCGGCCAGCGGGTCTTCGACCGCATCGAGCAGCTTCCCGTCGTGGTCATCGCCGCGATCAACGGTTTCGCGCTCGGTGGCGGCCTCGAACTCGCCATGGCTGCCGACCTCCGCATCGCTGCGCCCTCCGCCCGCCTCGGGCAGCCCGAGATCACCTTGGCCAACCTGCCCGGCTGGGGAGGAACCCAACGCCTGCCGCGGCTCCTCGGCCGCAGCCGCGCCACACGGCTCATCCTCACCGGCGACCTCATCACCGCCCAGCACGCCCACAAGCTCGGACTCACCGACGAGGTGGCCGACGACCCGGTCACCGCCGCCGTCGACCTCGCCGCCCGGATCGCCGCCCACAGCGCGACCGCGGTCGCAGGCGCCAAACGCGCCATCCACATCGGCCTGACGCACGGCTACGAGGCGGGCTTGGACGTGGAAGCGGATGGCGTCGCCGCCTGCTGCGAGACGGCCGAGCAGAAAGCGGCCGTGCAGGCATTCCTCAAGCGCAGAACCCCGAGTGGCTCCTGACCGGCCGCGTCACCGCGCCTGACCACTGCCACCCGATGAAAGGTCCACCGCCATGGCTTTCTCGCACCGCGACCACCATCCACAGCGGTCCGCTGCCTCCCACCCCGAAGACGTGGGCCGCACGCTGGACTTCGGCGAAGCGTTCGCCTTCGCCCAGCAGCAGGTCCGCAACCTCATCACCAAGGCGCCCGGACAGATGCCGACCTATACCGAACACGGCACCTGGGCCCTTACGGACGACCCCTGGGCTCCGACCTGGAGCGGCGGCTTCCTGACCGGCATGATGTGGATCTTCGCCGACCGCACCCAGGACCCGTGGTGGCGTCAGCAGGCCGAGCGGTACAGCGAGTTGCTCGAGCCGCGCAAAGCCGACACCGGCACCCACGACATCGGGTTCGTCCTCGAACCCAGCTGGGGTCGCTGGTACGACCTCGACCCCAACCCCCGCGGCCGCGACGTCCTCATCGAAGGCGGCCGCACCATGGCCGGCCGACTCGAAGCCCCCGGCGGCTACCTCAGCACCTGGGTCGACCCCGGCAGCACCTTCATCGACGTCATGATGAACGTCGGCATCATCTTCCGCGCCGCCGCCTACAGCGACGACCCAGAACTTCACAAGATCGCCGTGACCCACTGCCACACCACCCGCCGCTATCTGATGCGCGGGGACGGCAGCACCCTGCACGAGGCCTGGTTCGACACGGCCACCGGCGAATTCCTGCGCAGCGCCACTCACCAGGGCTGGCGCGCTGACTCCACCTGGTCACGCGGGCAGGCCTGGGCGATCTACGGCTTCACCACCGCCTATGAGCACACCGGCGACCACAGCATGCTCGACACCGCCCGGCGTGCCGCCGACTACTACATCGGGCACACGCCCGACCACGGCGTGCCGCCCAACGACTGGAACGATCCCTCGCCCGCCCAGCCGTTCGAAGCCTCCGCCGCAGCCATCGCCGCCGCCGCGATGCTCCGCCTCGCCGGCTGCCTCAGTTCGACTGCGGACGCCGACCGCTACCGGGACTACGGGCTGCGGATCCTCACGACGCTGCGCTCGACCGAGTTCATCGCCGCCGACACCCCCGGCTGGCAGGGCATCATCCGCCACGCCACCTATCACCAGCGCAACGGCCTCGGCATCGACGAGAGCGTCATGTGGGGCGACTACTACTTCCTCGAAGCCCTCGATCTGGCCGCCGGCCAGACACGTCAGGGAGGACCACAGGTATGACGGTCACATCACGCCCCGTTCCCACTCCGGCTTCTGCCGCCGAGCCCGTCCCCGGTCCGCGACACGACGCCACCGCGGCCATCACCGCCAGCGGCCTCATCGCGATTTTGCGCGCCCCGACCGCCCACCACTTTCCCGCCATCACCGACGCCCTGGTCCGCGCCGGCGTGCGTGCCATCGAGGTGACGCTGACCACCGGCGGAGCCCTGTCCTGCTTGCGCGCGCTGACGGCCGCCTACGGCGACGACATCGCTATCGGGGCAGGCACGGTACTGACCGCCGACCAGGCCGACATGTGCATCGAGGCCGGAGCCGGCTTCCTCGTCTCCCCCGTCGCCGCGCCGGACGTCGTCGCGGCAGCCCGCATCGCCGGAGTCCCGGCCTACCCCGGTGCCCTCACCCCGACCGAAATCGCCGCCGCGCACCATGCCGGAGCCCCGGCCGTCAAACTCTTCCCCGCCTCGGCCGCCTCGCCGCGGTTCATCACCGACGTGCACGGGCCCCTGCCCGACGTCTCCATCATCCCGACCGGCGGCATTGCCCTGACCGACATCCCCGCCTGGATCTCCGCAGGCGCCGCCGCCGTCGGACTCGGCAGCCCCCTCAGCGGCGCAGCCGGCACCGACGGAGTCACCAAAGACCTCACCGTACGGGCCCGGCAGGCTCTGGGATTCATCGCTGCGGCACGGAGTACATCATGACCGTCAACGCCGCTGTCCCCAGTCGGCGCACGCCGGTCGGTCTGCTCACTCTCGGTGAGACGATGGGCCTGGTCAGCGCCATCGGAACCGGCTCCCTCGACTATGTGCACGCCTTCACCTTCGGTATCGGCGGAGCCGAGAGCAACGTCGCCATCGGCGCGGCTCGCCTGGGAGTCCCGGTCACCTGGGTCGGCCGTATCGGATCCGACGCCACCGGCGATGTGATCGAACGCCGCCTGCGCGCCGAGGCCATCAACGTCCGTGCCATCCGTGACCGCAGCTTCACCGGGCTGATGGTGCGCCATTGCCGCGCCGGGACCGCCGTACACGTCGACTACCACCGCGCGGGATCGGCAGGCTCGCACCTGACCCCGTCCGACCTGCCTGCCGAGCTGATCGAGCAAGCCTCGATCGTGCATCTGACCGGCATTACACCCGCTTTGAGCGACTCTGCCCGGAAGACCGTTCAACACGCGCTGGCTGCCGCTAAAGCCGCCGCCGTGCCTGTCAGTGTCGACATCAACTACCGCAGCAAGCTCTGGGAGCGCAACCACGCCCGCCCCCACCTTCGCGAACTCGTCAGTTCGGCGGACATCGTCTTCGCCGGTATCGAAGAGGCACAACTCGTCCTCGATACCCATACCGGTTCCGCAGCATCGCTGGCCGAGGGCCTTTCGCTGCTGGGCCCGAAGGAAGCGATCATCAAGGCAGGACGTGACGGCTGCGCGGCGTGCATCGACGGAGCCGTGCTCGCCGAGCCCGCCATCAGCGTGCACCTGGTAGACCCCGTCGGCGCCGGAGACGCCTTCGTCGCCGGCTATCTCACCGAACGCCTCACCGGCGCCGACGCCGAACAGCGGCTGCGTACCGCCTGCGCCATGGGCGCCTACGCGGTCACCGTGCCCGGTGACTGCGAACTGCTGCCCACCCGCAACGAACTCGACGCCCTGCTGTCGCCATCCGACGACGTCGTGCGCTGACCCGCCAACCCGGCACCATCCCGCCACAAGACGCAGGGGCCGCATGCCCCCGCTCGAGCTCCCGCCTGGGGTTCGACAGCCAAGGAGAACGTCCGTGAGTTACGACTACATCATCGTCGGCGCCGGAACATCCGGCTGCGTTCTGGCCAACCGGCTCACCGAAGACCCCAGCGTCAAAGTTCTGCTCCTGGAAGCCGGCAGCCGCGACATCAACCCCATGATCCACGTCCCGGGCGGCATCGGCATGCTCTTCGGCCCCCGGGTCAACTGGCGCTTCCACACCGTCCCCCAGCCGCACCTCGACAACCGGCGTATCTGGTACCCCCAGGGCAAGACCCTGGGCGGCTCCAGCGCCATCAACGCCATGATCTACATCCGCGGCCAGAAGGAGGACTACGACCATTGGGCATCGCTCGGCAACGACGGCTGGTCCTACGACGACGTGCTGCCGTACTTCAAGAAGTCCGAGGACAACAGCCGCCTCGTCGACGACTACCACGGCCAAGGCGGTCCCCAGGCGGTGTCGGACCAGACCAACCCGCACATCCTGAGCACCTCCTTCGTCCGCGCCGCCACCTCCTGGGGGCTGCCCTACAACCCCGACTCCAACGGCGCCTCCATGTACGGCGCGGGCATGTACCAGGTGACGTACCGCGCGGGCATGCGCCGCTCTCAGGCAACCTCCTTCCTGCACCCGATCCGGCGCCGCAAGAACCTCACCCTCAAGACCGGCGCCCGCGTACTCCGCGTCGTCGTCGAGAAGGGACGAGCCGTGGGCGTGGAGATCGGCCGTGGCTACGGCTCCACCATCGTGCGCGCCGACCGCGAGGTCATCCTCTCCAGCGGCGCCATCAACACCCCGCGCCTGCTCATGCTGTCCGGCATCGGAGCAGCGGACGAACTCGACGCGATAGGAATCAGGCCCGTCCACGACCTCCCGGCCGTCGGTAAGAACCTGATGGACCACCTCAACACCAACGTCCACTCCCGCTTGAAGGAACCCATCAGCTACGACGGGCTCGACCGGTTCCCCAAGCTCCTCGCTCCCGGCATGCAATGGGTCTTCCTGCGCACCGGACCGGCCGCATCCGTCATCGTCGAAGGCGGCGGCTTCTTCAAGAGCCCCGGAGCCGACCGCCCGGACATGCAGATCCACATCGCACCCGCGCTCGTCGTACGCGGTGGCCAGACCCGGCTCGACGGGCACGGCTTCACCATCAACTCCACATTCCTGCGCCCCGAAAGCGTCGGCTCCGTCAAGCTCGCCAGCAACGACCCCACCGCCGAACCGCTCATCGACCCCCAGTACCTCAGCGCCCCGCGGGACAGGGAGATGGCACTGCGGCAAGTGCGGACCATCCGCGAAGTACTCGCCCAGCCGGAGATGGCCCACTTCATCAAGGAGGAACTCCTGCCAGGGACCCATCTGCAGACGGACGAAGAAATCATGACCTACATCCGCCAGTACGCCTCCTGCGACTACCACCCGGTCGGCACCTGCCGCATGGGCACCGGCGAAGACGCCGTGGTCGACCCGCAACTGCGCCTTCGCGGCCTGACCGGCCTGCGGGTTGCAGACGCCTCCATCATGCCCAAGCTGATCAGCGGCAACACCATGGCACCCACGATGATGATCGCCGAGAAGGGTGCGGACCTCATCAAGGCATGACAAAAGAAGCAACCCCACGTCCCTGTCCCCTGCCACCAGGGGCGCAAGACCGGTCCCTCGCCCGGAAAGCACCTCGTGTGAACACCCGTAGTGTGCAAGTCACCATTGCTCGACGCGCTCCCGTAGCAATGATCACCACAGCGATCCTCGTCTCACTCACCGCCTGCGGCACCGTGGATGGAATCGGCGGCGACAGCGGCTCGTTCCGCGTGACGATGGGGTCATCGGGCCCGCCGATGGGGCCTGGTCAGTCCAGTCGGGCCTGATCCACCTGCTCGACCCTGATGTGCTCGGTGCCGAACTCGCGCTCGATCAGCGGGCGGGCGGTGTCGGGATCGTCGACGCCGATCCTGACGTATCCGCGCTCGTCGACGCCGACCTCCCGCATCTGGAAGGTGCCCTCCCAGCGGCTCATGTCCTCGCCGACCCGATCGGCGAGGGCGTCGAGGTCGCGGCGGTTGGCGTCGGCGTCGTGGAAGCGGACGCGGACGCCCTGCTCGGCCGCGGCGCAGACGGCCTCCTCGAAGGCGGTGGACGGGATGCGCCAGACGTCGGCGGCGTTGGTGTCCTCGTCGACGGCGAGGCCGGCGAACACCCCGGAGTGCCGTCCGGTGGCCAGCTCGTCGATCCGGGCGAGCGTGCGGTACAGCGGGCTGTCCTCGGGCGCGTCGCCCGTTCCGGCGGACCCCGGCCGCCCGCCGACACACCCCCGCGCCGCCTTCCGCGACTCGGCCGGAGCCCCGTCGCCGCCGCGCCCGGTCCCGTCCGCGTCCACCCACACCGCGAGCGCGACCACAGCCGCGGCCGACGCGGCCCCTGCCGCCAGGCTGCCGTATTTCATGGTGGCTCCTTCGTCCGTCACCGGCTTCTCGGGACTGTGACGCGGGAAGGGTCCGAAACGTTGTGCACGGGGTGGCGCCCATACTGAGCGTGCTGACTCTGGGCGTATCGGACGTCACTCACGGGAACCGTCCGTGTCAACGCCGGCAGAGAGGGCTGTTTGTGATCAGTACCGCTGAGTTCCTCGGCGAACTGCTCCGGCACTTCCGCGAGTCGGCGCCGCTCACCCAGGAGGCTCTCGCCCGGGAGATCCACTGCGATCGGCGCCGGCGGCATGGGCCGCGTCTATCTCGGCGTCCACGAGGCCCGCTACGCCGCCGTCGAGCAACTCCTGCCCTCCGTCGTGGCCGAGAACAACCAGACCTACGGCGCTGCCAGCCACGGTGGCTGCTCCGGGTCCGCCACGTACTGGACGGCGCAGAGCGTCTCGGGGGGCTTCCGGCTGGTCAACCAGCAGTCCGGTGGCTGCCTGTCGGCCAACATGCTCGGCCAGGCCGTCTTCGTGAACACCTGCGACGGCTCGACCTCGCAGATCTGGCGCAACGGCTCCGACGGCAGCCTCGGCGGCTGCCTGGACCTGGCCCTCACCATGGCGGGCGTGGACGCGACGACCTGTGCGGGGGAGGCGTCCCAGCGCTGGAGCCCGCTCTGACGTCGGATCCCCACCCGCGGCAGCGGCTCGTCCGTGCGGGTGCCCACGGCCCCCGAGGGTGTTCGATGGGAGCAGCGCTGCGGGAGGACATGTCATGAAGGTGCTGGACCGTGCGGCGGCCCGGGTATGGCTCGGGACCGCGCTCGAAGAGGCCCGCGAGGGGCTCGCCGAGGGCGGTGTCCCGATCGGGGCCGCGCTCTACGGGCCCGACGGCGAGCTGCTCGGCCGTGGGCACAACCGGCGGGTGCAGGACGGCGACCCGTCCCTGCACGCGGAGACGGCGGCGTTCCGCGCGGCCGGGCGGCAGCGGTCGTACCGCGGGACGACGATGGTGACGACCCTGTCGCCCTGCTGGTACTGCTCGGGGCTGGTGCGGCAGTTCGGGATCTCGCGGGTCGTGATCGGCGAGGCCGAGACGTTCCACGGCGGGCACGACTGGCTCGCCGAGCACGGCGTGGAGATCATGCTGCTGGACGACCCCGCGTGTACCGCGCTGATGCGGGCGTTCATCGACAGCGACCCGGCTCTGTGGCAGGAGGACATCGGTGCGTGAGCCCCGTATCCCGACCATCGATCTGCGGCCCTGGGCGGAGGGGGACTCCGGCGCCCGCGCCCGGATCGCGCGGACCGTCGACGACGCCCTGCGCGGCGCCGGGTTCCTGCTCGTCACCGGGCACGGCGTCCCGGCGGAGCTGCGCGCCCGGGTCCGGGCGGCCGCCCGCCGCTTCTTCCTGCTGCCGTCCGGGGCCAAGCGGGCCTACGAGGCGAAGGTCGGCGGGCGCGGCTGGCTCGGGCCGGGCGCCGAGGCCAACGGGTACGCCGAGGGGACCGAGACGCCGCCCGATCTGAAGGAGTCGCTGACCTTCGCCACGCACGAGCCGTTCGAGGACCCGGCCGTCAACGCCGAGTGGTACGCGCCGAACGTCTACCCGGCCGAGGTGCCCGAGCTGCGGCCGCTGTGCGAGGAGTACCTCGCCCGGATGGCCGCTCTGGAGAACCTGCTGCTCACGCTGCTGGGGCAGGCGCTCGGGCTCGGCCCGGACTTCTTCTCCCGGCACATGGACCATCCGACGTACGGGTTCAACATCAACTGGTATCCCGGGACGGAGGTCGTCGGGGAGCCGCAGCCGGGGCAGTTCCGCATCGGGCCGCACACCGACTTCGGCACGGTGACGATCCTGGACCGGCAGGCCGGGAAGGGCGGCCTTCAGGTGTGGACCGAGGAGGGCGGCTGGGAGGACGCGCCGTTCGATCCGGCGGCCTTCACGATCAACATCGGGGACCTGATGGCGCGCTGGACCGGGGACCGGTGGCGATCCGGGCGGCACCGGGTGCTGCCGCCGCCCGCCGACGTCCCCGCCGAGGAGCTGATGTCCCTGGTCTACTTCGGCGAGTGCACCCCGGGGACGCGGGTGGAGTCGGTGCCCGCGCCGGTCGGGCGGGTGGCGTACGAGCCGGTGGACTCGCACGTGTATCTGCGGGCCAAGCTGGACTCGATCACCGTCGACCCGTGATCTCGATCAACCGTTCGAAGCGGGCGCGCCAGCTCTGTTCCGTCTCGCCCTCGCCCTGGAACTCGTGGGTGAAGCGCAGCACGCTGGCGCCGGCGCCCTCGCGCTCCAGATGGAAGCGGATGCGGCCGCCGTCCTCGACGGTGTACTCGGCGATCCGGTCCACGTCCCAGGCGCTGACCCGGCCCGTACCCAGACCGCGCAGCACGACCGCGCCGCCGAGCCGTGGCTCCAGGACCTCGGCCGGGGCCAGCCAGCCGGACAGCCCCTCGGCGGTCGCCAGCGCGGGCCAGACCGTGTCCATGGGCCCCGGGAGCCGTACCAGGAAGTGCAGGATGTGGGTGTTCCCGTGGGTCTGGCTGGTGCCCGCCTCGATGGAACCGGTCATGAGACCAGACTGACCCCGCAGGGCGTGATGCGCACGCCCTCCGGGGTCGGGTCGGGATCGGGAGGAGACCCCCGGCTCAGAAGCCCGCGGCCCGCAGGGCGCCCAGGCCCACGTCGGCGTAGGAGTGCTTGCCGGAGACGAAGATGTTGACGCCGTAGTAGTTGAACAGCCAGCAGCCGAAGGCGATCAGGGCCAGCCAGGCGGCCTTGCGGCCCTTCCAGCCGGCCGTGGCGCGGGCGTGCAGATAGCCGGCGTAGGCGACCCAGGTGATGAAGGACCAGGTCTCCTTGGGGTCCCAGCCCCAGTAGCGGCCCCAGGCGTCACCGGCCCAGATGGCGCCCGCGATGATCGTGAAGGTCCACAGCGGGAAGACGGCCGCGTTGACGCGGTAGGAGAACTTGTCCAGGGAGGCGGCGGAGGGCAGCCGGTCCAGGACCGAGCCGGCGAAGCGGCCCGGCCTGCCGCCGGACGCCAGCTTGTTCTCGAAGGAGTCCTTGAACAGGTACAGGACCGTGGAGACCGCGCCGAGGTAGAACACCGCGCCGCAGAAGATCGCCGTCGAGACGTGGATGTACAGCCAGTACGAGTGCAGGGCGGGAACCAGCTGGTCACTGGCGGTGTACAGGACGGTGACGGCGAGACCGAGGTCGAGGAGGACCGACGTGGTCAGGAACAGACCGATCCAGCGCACGTTCTTCCTCAGCGCCAGCAGCAGGAGATAGACGCCCACCGCCACCGTGGAGAAGGTGATGTTGAACTCGTACATGTTGCCCCACGGCGCCCGCTCCACCGACAGGGCCCGGGTGAACACACCACCGAACTCGACCAGGAACGCGAGCACGGTGAGCGAGACGGCGATACGCCCGTAGAGGTCGCCCTGCTCGTCGCCGCCGTGCGCGCCCGGACCGTCGGGCACGTCACGGGCGCCGGCCGCGGCCCGGACGGTCACCTTGGGGCGCTCCAGCACCGCGGTGCCGCCGGCCTTGTTCACCGTGACCGCCGGGGCGTCCGCCTCCGACCTGGCCTGGGCGGTGAGCGCGGCGGCCGTGCGGCCGACCTTGCTGCGGCTGCCGAAGAGCCATTCGGCGATGTACGCGAAGAAGGCCAGGGTGTAGACGGCCATCGAGGAGTAGATCAGCGTGTTGCTGATGTTCGCGAGGTTCTCGTTGGTCGCGGCGGCCAGATCGCTCGCGGCGGCGAAAGTCACGGCTTGTCAGCCCCTTCGGCAGATACGGCGTGGGGGTCGGGGGTGGATGAGGGATCGCCCTCGGGGTCTTGTCCGGGGCCGGGCGCGCCCGGCGCCCTCTCGTACAGTGCCGCCGCGAGGTCACCCAGCTCCTCGGGCAGCTTCGCGGACTCGCTGCGGCCGAGGCCGGCCATCTCGACGACCGTGACCCCGTCGTCGCCGGTGGCGGCCCGCACCCAGACGCGGCGGCGCTGGATGAACAGGGAGCCGGCGAGGCCCGCGATCGCGGCGATGGCGCCGGCCAGCGCCCAGCCGCCGCCCGGCTCCTGCACGATCTGGAAGCCGGCCCACTCCCGGGTCTCCTTCTCGTACGTGAGGGAGCCGGCGCCGTCCGGGAGCTCAAGGGTGTCGCCGGGGCGCAGCTGCTTCTTCAGCAGATTGCCCTTGGCGTCCTTGAACTCCTTCATGTGCGTCTTGTCCAGCTGGTACACGTTCTTCGGGATGCCGGAGTTCACGCCGAGGTCGCCGTGGTAGGCGTTCACGGCCATCATCGGGCTGATCAGCGCGGGGAACTGGGAGACCATCGCGCCCTTGCCGTAGGTCGGCAGGAACCAGATCTGGAAGCCGAGCTGGTCGCTCCTGCCCTGGGCGTCCTTGTAGCCGTCCATGACGCGGACGACGCCGGAGGAGGTGACGTTGCCGTCCTGCGGGAGCAGCGGTACGGCGTCCTGGAAGACGATGTCGCCCTTGCCGTCGCGGACCGTGATGACGGGCGCGTAGCCGTGGCTGACCAGGTAGGCCTTGGCGTCGCCGATCCGCAGCGGCTCGTTGACCTCGACGGTGGTCTTCCGCTCCTCGCCGTCGGCGCCCTCGCTGTAGGTGAGGTCGGCCTCGTAGGTGCGGGGGGTGCCGCGGTTGGGGCCGGTGAGCTCGTAGGTGCCGGTGAAGCGGTCCAGGCTGAAGCTGAAGGGCTCCAGGTCGTCGTTGCGGAAGAGGTTGCCGGACTTGAAGTCGTCGTACTGCGAGAGCGTGTTGGAGAAGCCGTCGCCCTCGACGATCAGCTTGTTGCCCTCGGACTTGAACAGCTGGCCCCAGGCGAAGGCGACCAGCAGCACGATCAGGGCGATGTGGAAGGCCAGGTTGCCGGCCTCGCGCAGATAGCCCTTCTCGGCTGCGACCGCGTCGCCCACCTCGTGGGCGCGGAAGCGACGGCGCTTGAGCAGGGCGAGGGCGGCCTCGCGGACCTCCTCGGGCGGGGCCGTGGTGCGCCAGGTGGTGTGCGCGGGCAGCCGGGTCAGACGCCGGGGCGCACCCGGCGGGCGGCCGCGGAGCTGGCCGACGAACTGCCAGGTGCGCGGGACGATGCAGCCGATGAGGGAGACGAACAGCAGGATGTAGATCGCGGAGAACCACACCGAGCTGTAGACGTGGAAGAGGCCGAGCTTGTCGTAGACCGACGCCAGGGTGGTGTGCCGCTGCCGGAAGTCCTCGACCTGGGTGATGTCGACGCCGGTCTGCGGGATGAGCGAGCCGGGGATCGCGGCGAGCGAGAGCAGCAGCAGGAGCAGCAGCGCGACCCGCATGGAGGTCAGCTGGCGCCAGAACCAGCGGGCCCAGCCGATCACGCCGAGGGTGGGCAGGCCGGGTGCCTCCTCCTCGGGCGCGGTGGACAGCTGGGAGCCGGCGGCGCCGAGGTCCTGGTCCTCGGGGGCGCTGGGTGTCGTCTTGCTCATGGTTCAGATCCCCACAACGAATCCGTTGGACCAGTTCTGCATCTCGCGCACGAGACTGTCCCACGCCCCGGTCAGCAGCAGCACGCCGGTGACGATCATCATCGTGCCGCCGATCCGCATCACCCACACGTAGTGGCGCTTGACCCAGCCGAAGGCGCCGAGAGCCTTGCGGAAGGCGACGGCGGCGAGCACGAACGGGATGCCCAGGCCCAGGCAGTAGGCGACGGTCAGTATGGCACCGCGCCCGGCGCTGGCCTGTTCCATGGCGAGGGTCTGCACCGAGGCGAGGGTCGGGCCGATGCAGGGCGTCCAGCCGATGCCGAACAGCGCGCCGAGCACCGGGGCGCCGACCAGGCCGGTGGCGGGGCGCTTGTGGAAGCGGAACTCCCGCTGGGTGAGCCAGGGCATCAGGCCCATGAAGAACACACCCATGAGGATCATGAGCACGCCGAGCACCTTGGACAGGGTCTCCTGGTGCTCACGCAGGGTGTAGCCGAAGAAACCGAACAGCGCGCCGCCGGAGACGAACACGACCGTGAAGCCGAGCACGAACAGCGTGGCGCCCGCGACCATCCGTCCGCGCCGGGCCTCGGCCAGGTCGGTGCCGCTGACTCCGGTGACGTAGGAGAGGTAGCCGGGGACGAGCGGGAGGACGCAGGGGGAGAAGAAGGAGACGAGGCCGCCGAGGACCGCGAGCGGCAGCGCCAGGAGCATGGCGCCGTGCAGCACGGTTCCGTTGGTGTCGGTGGCCGCGGCCAGGGTGGACAGCGCGGTCACGTCACTTCTCCGCGAGGACCGGCTTGATCATGTCGCGCAGCTTGTCCTCGCTGAGCGGCTGGAGCGCTCGGGCGGCGATGCGGCCTTCGCGGTCGATGACGAGCGTGGACGGCACCAGCTGCGGGTTGAGGGTGCCCTTCTTGAAACGGAGCATCAGCTTGCCGGTCGGGTCGTACAGGCTCGGGTAGGTGATGCCCCACTCCTTCTCGAAGGCGAGGGCGGGGACCGTGCTGGTGTCGCGGGTGTTGATGCCGACGAACTCGACGCCCTGGCCCTTGACGTCCTGGTAGACCTTCTCGAAGTTCTTCGCCTCGACCCGGCAGGGGCCGCACCAGGAACCCCACACGTTCAGGACGAGGACCTTGCCCCGGTAGTCCTTCGTGCTGAGCGGACTGCCCTCCAGGGACTCGCCGTCGAGCACGGGTGCCTCGGACCTCTCGCCCTGCTTGGCGGTGGCGATGCCGTCGTTGCCCGTGACGAAGTTGGTGTCACCGCCGCCGCCGGACGTTCCCCCGGAGGTGCACGCGGACAGTGCCAGCGCGGTGACGACGGCACCGGCGGCGAGCAGGGTGGTACGGCTGGCGGCACTCATGTGAAAAGTTTCGCATGTCCGTTCCGGGGATCTTGCGCACCCCCCTGACGGGGGCGAAGCCGCATTTCACAGGGCCTTGAAGCCCCCGGCGGGCGGCTGCCCGACACCGAGCGTGCGCAGCTTGTCGAGGACCTCGGGCCGCTGCACGTCCAGCCAGTCGGCGAACTGCCTGAAGGACACCATCCGCACGTCCCCGCCCTTGTCCCGCTCGCGCGCGATGCGCTCGATCACCTGCTGGACGGCGTCCATGTAGATGCCGCCGTTCCACTGCTCGAAGTGGTTGCCGATGAAGAGAGGCGCGCGATTCGTCCCGTACGCCCGCTCGAAGCCGGATATGTACGCCTGCGCCGCCTGCTCGCGCCAGGCCGGGTAGTTGTGGGCCGGGGCGTTGGTGGAGGCCAGCGACTGGTTGGCGAGCATGTTGTAGTCCATCGACAGGACCTCGAAGCTGCGGCCCGGGAACGGCACCTGCTGGAGCGGCAGGTCCCAGATGCCCTGCTTCTTCGCCGGCCAGACCTGGAGGCCGCCCGGCGAGGAGGCGTCGTAGCGCCAGCCCAGCTCGCGGGCGACGGGCAGCAGGTTGTCCTGGCCGAGCAGACAGGGCGTGCGGCCGCCGACGAGTTCCTTGTCGTAGTCGAAGGGCAGCGAGGGCAGGTCGGTCCAGCCGCTGTTGGTGCGCCACTGCTTGACGAAGGACTTCGCCTGGTCGATCTCGCTGCGCCACTGCGCCTGCGTCCAGTGCGCGACGGAGCCGTGGCCCTCGCCGCAGAAGTGCCCGTTGAAGTGGGTGCCGATCTCGTGGCCCTCCAGCCAGGCCCGGCGCAGACCGGCGAGCGTCGCCTTGATGTGGTCGTCGGTGAGGTAGCCGATGTCGGAGGCGCCGCGCGGATTGTTGGGCGGGTCGTACAGGCGCTGCTTCGACTCGGGCAGCAGATAGAGCCCGGAGAGGAAGAAGGTCATGGCCGCGCCGTGCTCCTCGGCGAGGTCCAGGAAGCGCGGGAAGAGGCCGTTGCCGACCTCGCCCGCGCCGTCCCAGGAGAAGACGACGAACTGCGGCGGGGTCTCGCCGGGCTCCAGCGGGACGGGCCGGGGCGGCTGGTGGGGCTGCTTGCCGGTGAAGGCGGTGGAGCCGTCCCCGATGGGGCGGGCGGTGGGCGAGGGGCTGCGCGACGGCTTGCCCGACGGTCCGCCGGAACGGTTCTTCCCGGAACCGGGAGCCGGGGTCGTTCCGTCGGAGGCGGTGAGGGTGCCGCACCCGCCGAGTCCGACGGTGGCGGCGACGCCCGCACCGAGTCCGAGTGCTCCCCTGCGAGTGACAGTGCGCATCGCGCACCCCCCGTTCGTCGCGTTCTCTCGTTGTCATTCAGAGAGAGGGCGCGGCGAACGGGGAGGTTCCCGCCGGAATTCGGCGGTTGCGTAACAGATCGGCGCATCGCTCGACGGAGGGCGTCCTGCGCCCCGGAGAGCGACTGCCGTGCCCCGCGGGGCGGGGGCCCGCGCCGGGACGGTGCGCCTGCGCGCGGGGCCCACGCCGGGGACGGTACGCCTGCGCGCGGGGCCCACGCGGGGGCCGCGCGCCTGCGCGGGGGCCTACGCCCCGAAGGCCTTGTCCTTGCCCTGCACCGGCTTGGCGCCGGCCCGCAGATGCGCGGGGACGAGGTCGAGGGCCGGCTCGGTGTAGCCGACGGACACGATCCGGTCGCCCTCGTAGGTGAAGGACGTCAGCGAGGCGAGCGTGCACTGCCGGCGGCGCGGGTCGTGCCACAGCCGCCGCCTCTCGGCGTAGGAGCGCACGATCCAGATCGGCAGCTGGTGGCTGACCAGCACCGCCTCGTGCCCGCGCGCGGCGTCCTTGGCGGCGTCCAGCGCGCCCATCATGCGCACGACCTGGTCGACGTACGGCTCGCCCCAGGACGGCCTGAACGGGTTGACCAGGTGCTTCCAGTTCTCCGGCTTCTTCAGCGCGCCGTCGCCGACACCGAAGGTCTTGCCCTGGAAGACGTTGTCCGCCTCGATCAGCCGGCCGTCCGTGGCGAGGTCGAGGCCGTGCGCCTTGGCGATCGGGGTCGCGGTCTCCTGCGCCCGCTCCAGCGGGGAGGAGCAGACGTACGTCACATCCCGCTCGGCGAGGTGCTCGGCGACCCGGTCGGCCATCCGGCGGCCCAGCTCGGACAGGTGGTAGCCGGGCAGGCGGCCGTAGAGCACCCCGTCCGGGTTGGCGACCTCCCCGTGCCGCATCAGGTGGACGACGGTGATGTCCCGGCCGTTCAGACGTTCCCGCGTGCCGCTCATGCGCTCGCCTCCGCCGCCGCGCGGGCCGCCGCCGGAAGGGCGTCGGCGATCCGGTCGAGGGCGCGCTCGTCGTGCGCGGTGGACACGAACCAGGACTCGAAGGACGAGGGCGGCAGATAGACGCCCCGCGCGAGCATCGAGTGGAAGAACGCGTTGAAGCGGAAGGACTCCTGGCGCCGGGCGTCCTCGTAGTCGCGCACCTCGCGGTCGGTGAAGAACACCGAGAACATGTTGGAGGCCGTCTGCAGCCGGTGGGCGACGCCCTCCTTGGCCAGGGCCCCGCTGACCAGCGCCTGGATCTGCGCCGACACGGCGTCGACCTTCTCGTAGGCCGCGTCGTCGAGCAGCCGCAGCTGGGCGAGCCCGGCGGCGGTGGCGACGGGGTTCCCGGAGAGGGTGCCGGCCTGGTAGACGGGCCCGGCCGGGGCGAGGTGGGCCATGACGTCGGCACGGCCGCCGAAGGCCGCGGCCGGGAAGCCGCCGCCCATGACCTTGCCGAAGGTCATCAGGTCGGGGACCACGCCCTCGACGCCGAACCACCCGGCCCGGCTGGTGCGGAAACCGGTCATGACCTCGTCGGAGACGAACAGCGCGCCGTTCTTCGCGCACGCGTCCTTCAGGCCCTGGTTGAAGCCGGGCAGCGGCGGGACGACGCCCATGTTGCCCGGGGCGGCCTCGGTGATCACACAGGCGATCTCGCCGGGGTGCCGGTGGAAGGCCTCCTGCACGGCCTCCAGGTCGTTGTACGGCAGCACGATCGTGTCGCCCGCCTGGGCGCCCGTGACGCCGGGCGTGTCGGGCAGCGCGAAGGTGGCGACGCCGGAGCCCGCCGCGGCCAGCAGGGAGTCGACGTGGCCGTGGTAGCAGCCGGCGAACTTGATCACCTTGGACCGCCGGGTGAAGCCGCGGGCGAGCCGGATGGCCGACATGGTGGCCTCGGTGCCGCTGGAGACGAGGCGGACCTGCTCCAGCGGGGCGATCCGCGCGACCATCTCCTCGGCGAGCGCGACCTCGCCCTCACCGGGCGTGCCGAAGGAGGTGCCGCGGGCGACGGCGGCCTGCACGGCGGCGACGACCTCGGGGTGGGAGTGGCCGAGGATCATCGGACCCCAGGAGCAGACCAGGTCGACGTACTCGCGCCCGTCCGCGTCCGTCAGATAGGGGCCGGTGCCCGAGACCATGAACCGGGGCGTACCGCCGACGGCCCGGAAGGCGCGCACCGGGGAGTTCACACCACCCGGGGTGACGGCAGCCGCACGGTCGAACAGCACCTGCGAGACGGGTGCTTCGTATGGATATGGCAGTTCGCTCATGACCTGCGACTTCTCCGACTTCTCGGACTCCGGTGGGCAGTGACCCGTTCAGGGTAGGCCGAGGGGGACGTTGATCGATCCTCCACCGCTCGTGAAAGCATCTGCGAAACTGAGAGCTGACACACACGTCATTCGGGCGAAGGTGGTCAGGGGCTGCGAAGATCCTGCGGACACGAGTTCCCGCCGCACGTTTCGGCGGGCGGCCGTGGGGGAGGTCACTGACACGATGATCAGGTTGCGCGGCGGGGGCCACGCGTCCTAGAAAAGCAGTCGGGTGGAGATATGCATCGCGGTGGCGGACTGGGCGAGGGGACTGACGATCTGGGTCCTCGACGTGCCAGGCGGGGACGGCACCGGCGCGACGCGGACGAGACGAGCGAGGCACGTCAGGCACACGGTGGACCGGGTGAGCCCGAGAGCGCCGACCGGCGGTGGGAGCGCCGCTCGGATCCGCTGGGGGCCGAAAGCAGGAATGGTGGTCGGGTGGGGGTGACGTACAAGTACTTCGGCGCGCCGGACGGCGCGACCGCGGCCCGTGTCCCGATCTCGATGCGCCCCGAGGAGCTCGGCGGCGACGAGCTCGGGATGAACGGCATGTTCACCAAGATCAAGCCCGAGACGATGGCCGCGATGGTCCTCACCGGCATCGAGGGCGTCCCCCTGCACAAGGTCCCCCCGCTGGAACTCGTCGTCCTGCATCCGGACTACGCCGTCGTCAAGCTCCCCATGACGGTCGTCGACCCGCTGCGCGACATCGGCGAGGAGGCCGTCGGCGCGGCGGCCTTCATCTGGTCGACGGTCCCGGACCGCGGCGGTCCGCGCGACGCGTTCGACGTGTACCAGCTGCTGCACGAGTGGCAGGACTTCTCCAAGCGTCTACACGATGCCGGGCATCAGCCGTACTGTCTGGTGTGGCCCTGAGCGTCCGTTAGGTCCGTGCCCTCGTCGAAGTGACGTGCGTACGGCCGCCCGAGCCCGGCGGGGCGAGTCACCGCCCGCCCCCGCGGACCGCCGTGGGTTCCGCCCGCCCCCGCAGACGACCACAGGTCTCCGGCCACCCCCGCGAACCGCCCTGGACTGCCGCCCGCCCCCGCAGACGCCCCTGGGCTACAGCCCGCCCCGGCGGACGGCCGCCGTCACGGGTGCGCTCCCACGACGGGCGGTCGGCCGCGCTCGGTGTCACACGATCTTGCGGACCCCGTATCCGGCCACACGGTCGGCCGCGCGCAGGGCCGCGCCGACGCCACTGCTGTCGTGGTCGGTGGTGGCCTGGGCGGCGCCGATGTACCGGCCGGGCAGCAGCCGGGACAGGGCGTCGAGCACCCCCCGGGAGCCGGGGCGGGCGCCGACGACGACGAAACGGCTGTGGGAGCGGGTCAGTTCGGCCGCCGCCACCTCCAAGTGCTCGTCGTCCAGGTACACCAGGTGCGCGTGGGCGAGCCAGGGCGCACAGGCACGGGCGGCGCGGGCGGTGCCGGTGCCGTACTCGCCGACCGAGACCAGACACACCGGGTCGTCGTCGCCGTGGCCCGTGGACTCCCAGACCAGGGGCGAGGTCAGCCCGCCCGCCCCGAGGTCGGGGCGCTGCCAGTAGGGGCGCGGCGCGGAGCCGACCCTGATGTGGAAGGGCCGGTCCGTGGCCGCCGCGGTCCGCACCACCGCCCTGGTCTCCGCGTCCCCGCAGGGCGCGGCCAGCGTCACCCCCTCCAGGCGGCGCAGCACCTGGTAGTCCTCCAGGATTCCGGCGTACGGCGTGACCACGCTGGCGCCGGCCTCCAGCAGCCGTGCACGTAGGCCGAGTTCGCCGGCCGCCCCCAGCCCGCGCGGGCCCTGCCCCGTGCACACGAAGGGGCGGAACCCGGCGGCCACCATGCCCTCGACGACGTCCACCATCACCGAGGCGACGCCGGCCAGGCCGAAGAAGCGGTCGGGGTGGGTCGACTCGAAGGGGTGGCCGGCCCGCCCCGGTGAGGAGTCCAGGCACACCACCCGGCCGTTGTGCACGGCCAGCGCGGTGAGCTCACTACGGTAGGCGTCGTACCCCGAGAGGTTCATCGCCTCACCCTGGTACCTCGCGTGGTCCGCTCCCCTGACCGGGGCGCCCGACGCGTTGTCGCCGTGGCTTCGAACGGTTTCATGACCTCGACCCCACTCCATCCAGCATCCAGTGGAAAATCACAGCGGTTTCACACCCTTCACCTCTTGGGCGGTCGGTTCCCCTCCTCTACGCTCCCTTCGCATGCTCTGCTCGTCCGCGGCCGCCGCCCTCGCCCAACTCGCTGCCGAAGGTGTGGCCGTGTGGCTGTCGGAGAGCCCCGGCGACCCTGTCCCCGCCGCCACACTGCGACGCCTTGTCACCGGTGCTCCGTACGCCTTCCAGGGGCTGCTCGGCACGGCCGCCTCGGTCGCGGAGGTCCGCACCGTCTGCGACGCGCTGCTGCCCGCCCACCGGGCCGGCGGCGGGCGCACCGGTCTGGTCTCCGTGCCCCTGGACCCGGACGCCGCGCTCGCGGTCGCCAGGCCCAACCTGCTGGTGCGGATCGTGCCGGACACCAAGGGCCTCGCCGCCATCGCCGAGGCCCTCGGCCGGGGGCTGCGGGTGGACGCCGCCCCGGTGACCACGCCCGAGTGCTACGGGCGGGTCCTGGATGCCTGTTTCGCCGGTCTGGAACAGGCGTTGGCACGTGGACTGCCGCTGCGCACCGCCACCGCCGTGACCTCCGTCCCGGTGGGCGCGATCGACGCGGCGGTCAACGCCAGGCTGGACGGCCGGCAGGCCGGCGGCAGCCGGGTGCAGGCCTCGCTGGCGCTGGCCCGGGTGCTGTTCCGGATGCGCGAGGAACGTCTGGAGGACGGCTGGTGGCAGGTGCTCCGGGCGGGCGGCGCGCAGCCGCCGAGGCTGCTGTGGACGACGTCCACGCCCCGGCATCTGACCGCGCTCGTCGGCTGGAACACCGCGCACACGGTGCCGGCCGCGATGGCCGAACGCCGCCTGGCGGTCGCCGGGTTGCGCGGTGACACCCTCCTGAACGAGCACGCGCGCGGCCGCTCCGGGCTGGACGGCCTGCGCAGGCTGGGCATCCGTCTGGAACGGCTGGGCCTCGGCCCGCAGGATCGCGGCACCTCCCTGACCGGGGTGACCGGTCACTGACCCGGGGCGGATCTCCTCCCCGGCGCACCCCGTGTGCGCACCGGATGTACGCCTGTGCCGTCGCGCTCCCCCACGCCCGGTTCCCTTCGTCTCTCCCCCGCTGACCTCTGTCCGGGCCGCGGCCCGCACGACCCTCCACAGCGAGGCTGCCTCCCGGCCCCGCCCGGGGGGAAGGTGTTTGGGCAACAGCGTTCCGCCGCCGGGTGGTGGTTGGACCACCCGCCCGCCTCCGACCTGCGGTGATGCACCGTCAAAAAGGATCGGAGGAACGGATTCCGGCCAATGTTGACGGTGGCGGCGGAAGGCATCTAGGTTCACAAAAGCCCGAGGCGGATTCCCGTGTCCGCCAGGGCATGGCTGGGGGTGACAAACGGTGCCGGACGAGGACCGTCTCGTACGTGACGGGCTGCTCGGGCTTCTGGAACTCCTGGCCGCGGAGGCACCGTCGACCACGCCGAGCCGCTCCGACGCCGCCGCGCCCGCCGCGCCGCCGGTCGAGGAGCAGTCCGAGGGCCTGACCAAGGGGCTGGCCCGCGACATCCAGGCGCTGTTCGCCCGCCGCCGCCAGCGCGAGGCGGGCCTGGCCGCGCTGATGGAGACCACCCGTGAACTGACCGTGCCCTACGAGGTCGAGGAGTTTCTCGGCGTGGTCGCCCGCCGGGCCCGGTTACTGCTCAACTGCGACACCTCCTGGGTCGATCTGGCCGCCTCGGCCGGGACCCGCTCGGGACGTACCGTCGCCGTCGGCACCGACGGCCGCTCCCGGGCGCTGACCGTCGGCCTGCCGCCGTCGTCGTCGCCGCAGCCCGGAGCCTCGGCGGGCCCCACGGTTGGTAGCACGTGCGAGGCGGAGGGCGGGGCGGGAGCGGTCGACGCGGTCGACCCGGACCACACGGTCGACGCAGAGGGCCCGGGCGACGCCGAGGCCGCGGACGGCTCGGGCCGCTCGCGCCATGCGACCGCCGGCAGGCACTCCCTGGACTCCGCCGCGAGCCCCCTGGACTCCGCCGCGGGACGCGGGTTCGCCGGGGTCTCTCCGGCCGACAACGGCGGCGACGGCGGCGACGGCGACGGCTACCTGGACGGCACCACCGCCGAGCTCGACCCGGGCCCCGGCGGCCCCGGCAGCCCGGACGGCCCCGGCAGCCCGGTCGGCTCCGACAGCGTCAACCGCCATGCGGAGCAGCTCTGTTCGGCCCCCTTCTGGACCCCCGACTACCTCGCCGACGAGCGGTTCCCGCACGCGCCCGCGCTGGACGACACGGTCCGCGAGGACGGGCTGCACGCCTTGCTGACGGTGCCGTTGAAGCAGGGCGGCACCGTGCTCGGGACGCTCTACGTCGCCGACCGCGCGGTGCGCCACTTCACGCCGGACGAGATCACCCTGATGTCGGCCCTCGGCGACCTGGCCGCGCTCGCGATCGAGAAGGCGCGGCTGCTCGGACTGGCGGGTGAGCAGCGGTCCGGCGGCGGTGCGCGGGAGGCCGGTCCCGAGGAGGTCCACACCCGGCTGATCGACATGGTGCTGCGCGGCTGCGACGTGGGCGAACTGGCGGCGAGCGCGGCCGACGAGCTCGGCGGCGCGCTGCTGGTGCGAGACGCTGCCGGGCGCACCCTCGCGGCGACGGACGGCTTCCCGGCGGTGAGCGCGGACGAGTGCGACCGCTGGACGCTCCAGGCACACGCCGCGCGCGGCCCGGTCCGGGTGGCCGACAGGCTGTGGGTGTGCCCGGCCAGCGCGGGCGAGGAGCCGGTCGGCACCCTGTTCCTCGCCCTGGGCCCGGGAGGCCGGGGACCGAGGCTGCTGGAGGCCGTCGCGCAGTCCACGGCCGTACTGCTGCGGCTGCGCTCCACGGCGGCGGCCGCCGAGGGCACCGGGCGTGACGAGCTGCTGGCCGAGCTGCTGGGCGACCGGCCGCGCTCGGGCCGGCTCCAGGGCCGGGCCCGCCGTCTCGGCGTCGACCTGGACCAGCCGCACATCGTGCTCGCCATCAGGCCGGAAGGGGGTCCGCACGGCCGGGCCCTGGTGTGGGCGACCTCGTACGCCAACCGGCTCACCGGGCTGAAGACCACCGACGGCGGCTGTCTGGTGCTGGCGCTGCCGGGCACCGACCCGTCGGCGGCCGGGCGGAAGGCGGCGGCGGAGCTGCGCGCGGCGATCGGCCAGCCCGTGACGGTCGGTTCGGCCGGGCCGGTGACCGGGCCGGAGGCCGTGCACCGCGCCTACGCCGAGGCCCGCCGCTGCCTGGACGCGCTCACCTCGCTGGGCGGCACCGGCGGCAGCGCCTCCCCGCAGGACCTCGGCTTCCTGGGCCTGGTCCTGGCGGAGAACCCGGACACCTCGGCGTTCATAGCGGGCGCGATCGGGCCGGTGCTGGAGTACGACGAGCGCCAGGACACCGAGCTGGCGCGGACCCTGGAGGCGTACTTCGCCTCGGGCGGCTCGCCGCGCCGGGCGGCGGAGAGTCTGCATGTGCACCCGAACACCGTCTCGCGCCGGCTGGAGCGCATCACCGACCTGCTGGGTCCGCGCTGGCAGGAGCCGGTCCAGGCGCTGGAGGTCCAGCTGGCCCTGCGGCTGCGCCGCGCCCGTCACGCGGTGCGCGGCCGCCAGATGCCGATGGCGACCACCGACGAACACCGGCCCTGACCTCCGCCGGAGCCCGTCCTGGCGGAGCCCGACCGGCGGAGCCCGTCCCGGCGGAGCCCGACCGGCGGAGCCCGTCCCGGCGGAGCCCGACCGGCGGAGCCCGTCCCGGCGGAGCCCGTCCCGGCGGAGCCCGACCGGCGAAGCCCGTCCCGGCGAAGCCCGTCCCGGCGAAGCCCGACCCGGCGAAGCCCGACCCGGCGGAGCCCGACCCGGCGGAGCCCGTCCCAGCGGAGCCCGTCCCGGCGAGGCCCGACCGGCGGAACGCACCCCGCGAACCGCACCCCGCGGCACGCACCCCGCGGCACACACCTGGCGGCACACACCTGGCGGAACGGTTCTCGGCGCGCGGTCCCGGCCGGTCCGCTCAGGTCAGCGCGATGTCGTCGATGAGGGAGGACTTGGCCAGCAGATAGGCGAGTTGGGCCCGGCTGCGGCTGTTGAGCGCCTCGGATGCCTTCTTGATGTGGGCCGAGACGGTGCGGGTGCTGATGCCGAGGCGCTTGGAGATGGCGGAGTCGGTGTAGCCCTCCACCATCAGCCGGAGCACGGCGCGCCGGGTCTCGTCGGTCATCAGCGGCGGACGCATGTGGTCCTGGGCGAAGTTCAGCCGCTCGGCGCGCTCCCAGGCGTGGTTGAAGACCCCTACCAGGTAGGCGACGATCGCGCGGTGCTCGATGGCGAGGGCCGTGGTGTTCACGTCGAGCATGGGGTCGGGGATGAAGGCGACGCTGCGGTCGAAGATGATCAGCCGGTCGAACAGCTCGTCCAGCGTGCGGACTTCGGCGCCCGCGGCGGTGACCTGCTCGATGTAGGCGAGCGTGGGGCCATGGGTGCGCACGGTGTGCTGGTAGAGCGTGCGCTGCTTGATGCCCTGCTTGAGCCGGGCCAGGTCGTCGGGCAGGGCACGGGCCAGCACCTCGGGCGGGCGGGCGCCGCCGGGTTTGGCCGTGAGCACCTCGTACTCCAGCCCGTCGTGGGCGCGTTGGAGCGCCGCTTCGATGACATCCGGCCCGCGCAGCAGTCGAACCGCCGTGCCCGAGCCGCTGCTGCTCTCCCCGCGGTAGACGTCCTCGGCGATGGCGAGCGAGTCACGGATCGCGGCGATGGTGTGCTGCTGCATGAGCACGGCGCGCTCGATGGGGCGGCGCAGTTCACTGCTCGCGATGTCCGGGGGGACGGCGCTCAGCAGGGTCGGGTCTTCGGCCAGGGGCCGCAACAGCCCCAATTCGATGAGGCAGTCGGGCACTTCGGCGCGTAACGGGCCGTGCACCAGGGCCTGCCGGTAGCGCTCCAAACCTTCCTCGCACAGTCGTACGACATTCGGCTGCGGATGTATGTCCGGATTTCTGCACATATGACCCCCCTTCCGGTTTCTACATTGCGCAATGTCGATGCTACCCAAATCCCTGTCGGCCCTGCCCGGCAAGGCATGATTCTCGAGGCGAGAACAATGCAAGATTTCGGTCAAGGGGATGAGGGAAATGAAGAACACGCGAGCTCTTGTACAAGGCATTACCGGTGGTCTTTCTCTGACCCTGGCGCTCATGGGTGCGACCGTCATTCCGGCCCATGAGGCGAAGCGGGACTCGTCCTCCAGCGTGGCCCTTCCGATTTCCTCGCAGGAGGTGCCGATGAGTGCGGAGGACGACGTCAAGTGGCCGTAAGGCCAAAGACGCACCGGACTCGACACGATGGGGGGCGTGATGGGCAAGCAGTCTGAAATCGTCGGCATCTTTCTGGCCGGCGGTCGCGGCGAGCGGGCGAAACCGATCACTCTCGAGTCCGCCGACTACATCAGGAGCAAGGCGCTCATCCCGCTGGTCGGCCGACGGCTGGTCGAGTGGGTGCTGGACGCCTGCCGGGAGCAGGGGATCCGCCGCTTCTACGTGGTCAGCCACGGCCTGGAGAACCGCAACCAGATCAAGCTGCTGCTCGGGCACGGAGCACGCCACGGCGTGCAGATCACGTACTCGCGCTCCCGATTCGACCGCTACAACGTAGGTTCCGCCGGTGCCACGCTCCACAATCTGGAGCAGTGGGACCTGCAGGACCGGGCCCTGGTGCTGCCCGTCGACTCCCTCTTCGACTTCGACCTGTCGGCGATGGAGCGGACCCACGACGAGCGCGGCGCCCTGGTCACCATCGCTTCCGTGGCCCGCACGCCCGCCGAGATCGCGCACAAGTACGGCGTGATGCGCACCGACCGGGCGGACCTGGTGCACGGCTTCGTGGAGAAGCCCGGCGAGAGCGAGCTGGACACGCTCTTCCCCTGGACCACGGGGGACGCCGAGGCCACGCTGCCCACCAACGCGGGGATGTATCTGATCGACTGCGGGCGGCTCAGGCTCGTCGCCAGGGAACCGGACCTGTTCCGGCGTACCCACCAACGCCTGGACTGGGGCAGCGATCTGCTGCCCTGGCTGGCCGGCCACGGCCACCCGGTGGCCGTGCACACCATCGGCCGGCTGGGCGACCTGGGGAACGTACCGGACTACCTGGACACCGTACGACTCGTGCTCAACGGCGCGTACGAGCAGATGAACCGGCTGATGGACAGCCCCGACGACGTCGAGGGGCGGCGCTGGATCCACGAGACCAGCCTGCGCACCAAGGACGACGTCACCGGCACCACCCTGGCCCAGAAGCTCGACGAGGGCTCGGTGGTGATCGGCCCCGGGGTGAGGATCGGCCAGGACGTGGAGATCGGAAGAGGAGTGCGCCTGGAGAACGCGGACGTCGGCGACGGGGCCGAGATCCGCGAGGGCAGCACCCTCGTCCGCTCCGCGGTGGGCGAGTCCGCGGTCGTCGGCCGCTACGCCCACATCGTCGACAGCTACATCGGCCCCATGGCCGAAGTGCGCTCCGAGCGCACCCGGCCCGTCCGTCTCGAACGCCACTCGGCCATCGGCGACGGCGCCGTGCTCTCACCGGGATCGCGGCTGTGCGGGGTGACCGTCTACCCGCGCCTGAGGGTGCCCGCGCTCACCGGTCTTCCCGCAAGCACCGATCTCAGGAGCGCCGAGGACATCCTGCGCTGGATCTGAGTCACGGATCCGAGAACCGGTTCCCCCGGTCCGGATCCCGCACCCGGACAAGACGGCTTTCGACCAAGGAGGCGACCCATGCACGACCGCATCGCCGTCGTGGGTGGTGCCGGCCGGCTCGGCACCCGCATCACACGCCGGCTCATGGAACAGGGCTACCGGGTACGCGTGGTCAGCCGCGAACCCCACCGCGGGCGACTGCCGCTCGGAGTCGAACTGCACCGCGGGGACGTGCGCTACGCGGACACACTGGCCTCGGCGCTGCGGGGATGCGCCGGTGTCGTGTTCACCGTGGAGCCCGGCACCGCGAACTCCGGTCCCGACAGCCCGGAGACGACCATGTACGACGGCGTGCGCAATGTGCTCGCCGCCGCCACCGGCGAGGGCGAGAGCCCGCACATGGTGCTGATCAGCCAGATCTTCGTCACCCGCCGGGAACACCCGATGAACGCCTACGGGCAGTTGCTCGACTGGCGGCTGCGCGGCGAGGACGCCGTACGCGCCTGTGGACTGCCCTATACGGTCATACGCCCGAGCTGGCTGACCGACGACACCTTCGCCGGGGCCCGGGTCCGCCTGGAACAGGGCGACCGCGGGGACGGCTGGGTGTCCCGGGACGCCGTGGCCGAGGCCGCGGTGAACGCGCTGGTCACCACGGAGGCCCGGGGAATGACCTTCGAGCTCTACAACGAGCCGGGCGAGGCCCCGGTCGACTGGGCGCCGCTGTTCCGCCGGCTCACCCACGACCGCGTGCCGAGCTGGACGGACCACTCCGGCTGACGGACCGGACCCGCCGGGACTCCACACCCCCCTGGGATCCCGCGGGTTTCCCAGGACCAGGGGCCGGACGAGCGCCCCTCGCGGCGCCCGGGCAGCCGCCCGGCCCCTGGTCCGAGCCCGGACCGTGTGCCCGTTCATCCGGCGCATTCCTCACAAGTGACGGACGTCCGCATATCGAAGAGCGGAATCCAACTGACCGACCTTTTTAAATAGTCGGTCGCTCAGCTCTTTTTCCGGAACGCGACGAGACGCACATCCAGACTTGCGAAGAAGGCCTTGCCATGCCTGCCACAGATCTACTCACACCTCCCGGAGAGGCGTACGAGAAGGTTTTCGAGGACGTTCTCGACCGCGCGCTCCACTCGATTCCACGCAGGGACCAGCGCTACTGGGGCGAGCTTTACGCACGTTCTCTTCTGACCGTGCGGGGCAAGAAGACGATCCGGGCGCTGGCCAACGGCGGCGGGAACGCCGTCGAGCAGAGCCTGTATCAGTTCATCACCAAGTCCCCCTGGACCTGTGGGCCGGTGCGCCGCGAAGTCGCCCGGATGCTGTCCGACCATCTCAACCCCCGCGCCTGGGTGGTGCAGCCGCTGGTCATCACCAAGATCGGGCAGCACTCGGTCGGCGTGGAGCGCCAGTGGGTGCCGCACCTGGGCCGGCTCGTCAACTGCCAGCAGGCGGTGGGCGTCTGGATGGTCTCCGAGCGCGGCAGCGCCCCGGTGGACTGGCGGCTCGCCCTGCCGGAGTGCTGGACCGACCATCCCGAGCAGCGGCGGCGCGCCTCCATCCCGGACCATGTCGGCGCCGCGCCGCCGCACCAGTGCGCGCTCGACTCCATCGAGCGGATGACCCGGGAGTGGCGGCTGCCGGACCGGCCGGTGGTGATGGACCTGACCGAGACGGACCCGTATCCCGTGTGCGCCGAACTCAACGCCAGGCGCGTGCCGTTCGTGGTGCGGATCAACCCCCGCTCACGGTGGATGAGCATGGAGACGCGCCGCCGGCCGGGCGACACCCAGCCCGGCGGGGCCCGCGCGGCGGTCGTCACGCTGGCCCACAACTGCATGCCGGTGGAGTGGTACGACGCGGCCTCCGACACCGTCCGCGCCACGTTCGTGGGCGCCAGCCCGGTGCTGGTGCGACGCCGGACCGAGCCCTCCACCCTGGTCGAGCGCCAGGAACTGGTGCTGATGGGCGCCTGGAACTCGCGCGACCGCACGACACCGGGCGAGTTCTGGCTCACCAATCTCCCCCGGGCCCAGTTCGGTACGGTCTACCGCACCGCGATGCTCGCCAAGAGCGTCGAGCGCGACATGGTCGAGGTCTCCGAGCCGCTCGGCGCCCGGGACTTCGCGGGCCGCTCCTTCCGGGGCTGGCACCACCACATGACGATGGTGTCGGTGGCGCACGCCGTGACGGCCCTGACGCGTGCGCTGTACGAACACGAGTCAGCGGGCCTGTCGCGTATCGCGGTTCCGGCCGCCTGAGGCGTTCACCGGTCGGCCAGGCGGTACAGCAGCGTCCGTTCGCCGGCGTCCAGGCACAGGGCGCCGGCGAGGGCGTCCAGCACCTCGGGCGAGGCGGTCAGGACGCGGCCCTGCTCCAGGCGGGCGTAGTAGTCGACGCTGATGCCGGTGAGCAGGGCCAGCTCCTCGCGGCGCAGCCCCGCGACGCGGCGCCGGGCGAGGCTCGGCTCCATCCCGACGTCGGCCGGACGCACGGCCGCTCTGTGTTGGCGAAGAAAGTCCCCTAACTCAGACATTGATCTCACCCCTTATCAGTGTCAGATATCTTATGATGGTAAAGGGTACGTCAACCGAACCGACTGAGAGGGGACCGCTGTGCGCACCGACCTGCTCGGCCGCACCGGCATCACGGTCAGCCGCCTGGCTCTGGGCACGATGATGCTGGGAGCCTGGGGGAACCGGGACCGTGAGGAGGCCGTCCGGCTCGTCCACACCGCTCTGGACGCGGGCATCAACCTGGTCGACACCGCCGACATGTATTCGGCCGGAGAGTCCGAGGCCATCCTCGGCGAGGCCCTCAAGGGCCGCCGGGACGAGGTGGTCCTCGCCACCAAGGTGCACTTCCCGATGGGGCAGGACCCCAACCGGCGCGGGAACTCCCGGCGTTGGATCCGCCAGGCCGTCGAGGAGAGCCTGCGCCGGCTCGACACCGACCGGATCGACCTCTACCAGATCCACCGCCCGGACCCGGCCACCGACCTCGACGAGACCCTCGGTGTGCTGTCCGACCTCGTGCGCGAGGGCAAGGTCCTGGCCATCGGCTCCTCCGACTTCCCGGCCGAGCACATGGTGGAGGCCCGCTGGACCGCCGAGCGCCGCGGCCATGTCCCCTTCCACACCGAGCAGCCGCCGTACTCGATCCTCATGCGGGGCGTGGAACGCTCGGTGCTGCCCACCGCGCAGCGTTACGGCATCGGCGTGCTGACCTGGAGCCCGCTGGCCAGCGGCTGGCTCACCGGCCGCTGGCGCCGGGGTGCGGAACCGGAGCTGAACGACTTCCGCCGCAACCTCATCCCGCACAAGTTCGACCCGTCGCTGCCGGGCAACGCCCGCAAGCACGACGTAGTCGAGGGGCTGACCGGCATCGCCGCCGAGGCCGGGCTCTCACTCACCCACCTGGCACTGGCCTTCGTGCTCAGCCACCCGGGGGTGACCAGCGCCATCATCGGACCGCGCACACCCGGGCAGCTCACCGACCTGCTCGCCGCGGCCGACGTCACGCTGGACGACGCGACCCTGGACCGGATCGACGCCCTCGTACCGCCGGGCACCGACCTCAATCCGGCCGACGCGGACTGGACACCACCCCATCTCGCCGACGCGTCGCTGCGCCGGCGAGCGCGGGGCTGAGCACTCCGCAGGACGCACACGGGGGCTTGGCCGCCGCCCGCCGGGCAGCAGGCATGCCGTTTACGGAGAGCAACAGCTCCCGTATACGGATAAGACATATGCAGGTAGCCTTACGCCATGGGGTCGACAGTGGATGAGCGCATGGGACACCGCATCAAGCGAGTCGAGCAGGAGCTGACCGCGGCGAAGCACGCGGCCCTCCGTCCTTTCAAGATCAACCTGCCGCAGTACACGGTCATGCTCGCCCTGTCACAGGAGCCCGGTCTGTCCGGCGCGGCCCTCGCGCGCCGCTGCATGGTCACACCGCAGACCATGTCCTCGGTCCTGTCCACGCTGGAGGGCCGGGGACTGGTGGAGCGCAAGCCGCACCCGATCCACAGTCACATCCTGGAGGCCCGGCTCACCCGCTCGGGCCTGTCACTGATCCGCCGCGCCGACGAGGCGGCCATGCAGGTGGAGACCCTGCTGTCCGGCTGCTTCACCGAGGTCGAGGCCAAGGAGTTCCTCGGCCGTCTCGACAAGTGCTCGCAGGCGTTGGCCGCTTTCAGGCCCGAGACGGTCAAGTAGCGCCCCACCGCTCCCCGTTCCGAGCCACCCCCCCTCGTACGACCGGATGTGCGCTCCCTGGGAGCCATCCATAAGATATCTTAGGGTTATCTGATCTCGATGGAGCATCAGAGATAGCAGCACTCTGCCCTGTGCACCCGGAGGAAGAGGTCCCATGTACACGATCGCCGTGTCCTTCACCGTCCCGCCCGAGCGTCGCCAGGACTTCATCGACTCGGCGCTGGAGGACGGCCGCCGCTCGACGGCCGACGAGCCGGGCACCCTGGCCTTCGACCTGATCGCGGACCCGGAGAACCCCGACCGCTTCTACCTGTACGAGGCGTACGCGGACGAGGCGGCCTTCCAGACGCACTGCGACGGCGAGCACTTCGCCACGTTCTTCAAGGCGATCAGCGAGTACGCCGACGGTCCCACCTGGCTGATGCGCGGCAGCCGCGTGGAGCAGCCGCCGGCCGCCGCCTGAGTCACCCCGCGCACACTCGCCGGAGGCGGGCACCCGACCCGGGTGCCCGCCTCTCGGTGTGCCGCGGACCGCTCACATCCACAGCAGCATCGCCGAACCCACCACCAGCCCGGGAACGGTGGTGATGACCGTGGTGAGCGCGGCGGCCCGGCCGTCCTGGGAGATCAGCGGCAGCAGCGCGTCCCCGTCCTGGCTGACGGCGTTGGCCATCAGCGTGGGCAGCGGCGCGACCCCGGACAGATACAGCGACGTGAACGCGATCTGCACGGCACAGCCCGGGATCAGACCCACCAGCGCGCCGGCCAGCACCCCGGGCAGGCCCTGCATCGGCAGCTGGCTGCCGTCGAAGCCGGTGGTCGTCTGGATGACGCTCCACAGCACATAGACCAGCGACACCCAGACCACGATCGTGGCGCACTCCCCCGCGCCCTCCCGCAGCGCCTGCGCGGTCCGGCGACCGGCCAGCACGTCCCGGTGGTGCGGTTTGCCGCGCTCGGCGAAGGCCAGGGCCGCGCAGGTCGCGGTGCCGAGGACACCGAGGGCCACATAGGGGTCGACGCCGCCCAGGAGCCGGGTCAGGGTGCCCGCCCGCACCATCTGGAAGGCGACCGGCACGGCGACGAGCGAGGCCAGCGCGGCGATCACCCACAGCGCGGGCACGAGCAGCCGTACGACCGGCTTCGGGGGCGCGTCGGGAACGTCCTTCGCCGGCGCCGGGTCCAGGACGTCCGCGGCGGGACGGCTCTTCACCGGTGCCGCGACCGAGGTGCCGCCGGCGCCCTCTCCCGCCCCGGTCACGGCGCCCGCCGCGGCCACGGTCACGGTGGCCGCGTGGACGCCCACGGACGCGCCGACGGCCGCCGGGACGCGTGCCGCCTCGCGGCGGCGGGCGCGGACCGCCGAGCCGAGCCGCTCGGGCGTGATGTGCAGGGCGTCGATGGCGTAGCCGCACGCCAGGCCGGTCAGGAACAGCAGGATGTGCACCTTCAGGGCCGTCACCGGCTCACCGGCCATGATCACCCAGGACGAGTCACCCATGGTGGCCGTGATCCCGGCGATGACCGTGCCGAAGCTGACGGTGCGCCGGGTGTACAGCGGCGTGAGCATCAGCGCCCCCGCGCAGCCCGGTGAGACGCCGAGCAGCGCGCCGACCAGGGGTCCGGCCTTGCGACGTGACTCCAGGGCCACCACGAGCCGGTCCCCGTAGCGGCTGCGGAGCACCGAGAACACCCCGACCAGCATCGCCACGAAGACCCCGACTTGCATGAATCCGTCCGCCAGCGGCACGAGTACGACGTCCATCCGCGTTTGACCCCCAGACATCGAGAATTTGCAAGAAGACTTACAGCCATCAGAGATCTTATGCTTACATGGGATCGTACCCCTCAACCCCCCACCAGCACAGCGTCACCGAAGAATCCCGACCCGTGAGAAGGAGACCCCCAGCGTGTGCGGAACCTGGGTAATGAAGGCCGTGTTCGGAGACAAGTACACGGAGGAGGACGACAAGATCCTGGCCCACAAGGCGGGCAACCCCGAGGAGAGCGTCCAGTCGGCCGGGGAGGTCCGCCGTGAGGCGGCCGCCTCCGGCACGAGCCGGCGCCGGATGCTCGGGCTGAGCGGCGCCCTGGGCGCCACCGTGGCCGGCATGGGCCTGCTGGACGCCACCCCCGCCGCGGCCGCCTCCACCAAGGTGGACACCCACAAGCTGCTCGGCCGCGGCCGGACGCTCGTCGACATGAGCCACACCTGGGGATCGGACTTCCCCGGCTTCACGCCGTTCGTCGCGCCCGCCACGTTCGACCAGGTGGCCACCCTCGACAAGGAGGGCTACAACACGTTCATGATCACCATGGACGAGCACAGCGGCACGCACATGGACTGCCCGAAGCACTTCGACAACGGTGCCTGGTCCAGCGATGAGATCCCGGCCGAGAACCTCATCGCGCCGCTCGTGGTCATCCGCATCGCCGAGCGCGCCGCGAAGGACCCCGACGCCCTGGTCACCTACCGCGACCTCGCCAAGTGGGAGAGCCGGCACGGCCGTATCCCCGACGGCGCGCTCGTCGCCATGGACAGCGGCTGGGCCGACCGCATCAACGACCCCGAGCGCATCTACAACCGCGACGCCGAGAACATCCCGCACTTCCCCGGCTTCGGCTGGGACGCGTCCGAGTTCCTGGAGTCCCGCCGCAACGTCGTCGGGATCTCGGTCGACAGCCCGAGCATGGACTCCGGTGAGAACAACTTCAAGGGCGCGCACACCCACAAGATCCTGCTGCCCACGAACCACTACGGCATCGAGTGGGCCGCCAACACCGGCCGGCTGCCCGAGGCGGGCGCCGTCGCGGTCGTCGGCCTGATGAAGCACCGCGGCGGGTTCGCCGGCCCGGTGCGGATGTTCGGCATCTACTGATCCGCGCGCCCACGCGAAGGGGCGGGGAACGCCGGCCGGCGTTCCCCGCCCCTTCCTCTTGCCCACGTCGCCCGATCCGCCTGGCTTCTCGCGCCCACCCGGCCCCAGAAAGAGCCGCGGCTCACCGCTCCGGCGGCTGGGGTTCGAGGCCGAGCAGCCGCAGCCGCAGCGAGCGCTCGGCGGCGCGGCGCAGATTGGCCCGCCGCCGCGCCGCCACGAACCGGCGGATCATCTCGTCGAGTTCCGGGTCCTCGGGGGCCTGCGGGTGCCGACGGGCGGAGGGGGCGTCCACCGCCGGTGGCGCCGCCTCCGCCCGTCCGCCCGTGGTCACGAGCCGACCGCCGCCAGCGCGGGCTCGGCGTAGCGACTGTAGGCCGTGGGCGCCCAGCGGGCCAGGACCGCGCCGACCGTCATGCCACCGCCGAAACCGGCCATCAGCACGGTGTCGCCGTCGGCGAACTCGCCCCGGCGGTGGGCGATGTCGAGGGTGACGGGCACCGAGGCGGAGCCGGTGTTGCCGTAACTCGACAGGGTCAGGTGCATCTTGGCCTCGGGCAGGCCGAGATCCGGCCAGACCTCGCCCAGCATCACGCCGTTGGCCTGGTGCGGGACGAAGTGCTTGACGTCCTCGTGGCGTACGCCGGCCCGCTGGAGCAGTTCGTCCAGGGCCTTGGGCAGGTTCTCCTGGACGAAGGAGCGCACGCCGCGGCCGTCCATCCGGAAGTACTGCGCCCCGGTCTCCAGCGCGGCCTCGGTGATCGGCATCCGGCTGCCGCCGGCGGGCACGCTGATCAGCCGGTACTGGTCGCCGCGGGTCAGCAGGCTGGTCTCCTGAATGCCGCAGCCCTCGGGGACCGCGCCCAGCAGGACCGCGCCGGCCCCGTCGCCGAACAGGATGGCCGTCTTGCGGTCGGAGTAGTCGAGGATGCGGGAGTAGATGTCCGCGCCGATGACCAGGGCGTAGCGCCCCTCGCCGCCCGCGTGCAGCAGCCGCTCGGCGACCGTGGTGGCGTAGACGAAGCCGCTGCACACGGCGTTGATGTCGAACGCGGCCGCGTTGTCCGCGCCGATCAGGTGCTGCACGATGCTCGCGGTCGCAGGCTGCGGGTGGTCCGGCGTCGAGGTGGCGAGCACGATGTAGGCGATGTCCTGCGGGCCGACCCCGGCCTGCTCCAGCGCGGCCTGGGCGGCGCGCGCGGCGAGGTCGGAGGTGGCGTCCTGGTCGTCCGCGCGGCGTCGTTCGCGTATGCCGGTCTTCCGGACGATCCACTCGTCCGTGACGCCCGCGCCCCGGGCGATCTCCTCGTTGGTCAGGACCGTGCTGGGCAGATATGAGCCGGTGGCCAGAATTCCGATACGGGTCATGTACGTGCCTCCACTTCCTGGGCGGACCGCACAGTGCGGCACGCCGGTCCTTGCGGATGGGCCGTCGGCCGCCGCCTCGGCGCGGCGGCCCCGCTGCGGGTGCGCGGCGGTCCGTTCAATGCGACCGTCCGCCGGTCAGCAGGCGGCCCCAGCCGTGCTGCCGGCCGTGGCCGACCAGTTCCTCGTCGTCGCCGACCACGACCGGGTGGCCGACGGCCTCCAGCATGGGGATGTCGCTGCCGTGGTCGCCGTAGGCGAAGCTGCCGGTCAGGTCGAAGCCGCGGACGGCCGAAGAGACGCGCACCGCGCGGCCCTTGGTGGCACCGATCATGGGGACGAGCACCTCACCGGTCAGCTCGCCGCGCCGGACCACCGGGCGGGTGCCGAGTGCCTGGTCGGCGCGGATGTCGGCGGCGATCGGGTCCAGACAGGCGAAGAACGAGCCGGAGAGCAGCACCAGCGGCAGACCGGCCTTGCGGTGCCGGGTCAGTTCCTGCTCGACCTCGGTGACGAACAGGCCGTTCGGGGTCCTCTCCCAGGCGTCGGCGAACCAGCGCCGGCCGGCCGCGGCCAGCCTCTCGGCGCCCTCGCCGCGGTAGAGGCGGTAGTAGCGGCGGTTGATCTCGTTGCGCGGCGCGCCCCGCAGGGCCTGTGCGCGCAGCTCGCCGGTCAGCCGGTCGTAGGTGCCGGCGGGCTCACCGCGTTCCGCCAGGTAGAACTCCAGGAACTTGAACATGCTCTTGACCCTGATCAGGGTCTCGTCGACGTCCGAGAACACGGCCGTAGTCATCGGCCTTCCCCCTTCCGAACCGGGCGGCGTCGCCCGGTCACACCGATATCCGGGCCAGGACCAGCGAGTACGTGCACAGCGCCTCGCCCTTCTGGGTGGCCTCCACCCGGACCGGCAGCCGCTGCGGCAGCGCCCAGGTGTCCTCCGCGGGCAGCGGGCCGCCCAGGGTGTAGCTGTCGCCGCGCGGGGTGTTGCCGAGGAACGGGTCGACCCAGGCGGTGAGCACGGTGTCGTCCTCCAGCTCGCCGAACCGGGAGAAGACCACGTCCATCTCGGTGACCAGCGTCTTGGAGGTGGACATGCCCTCGACGTCGAGCGCGGCGAACAGGGCGAGCTGCCGGGCGCCCTCGGTGATCACCATGCCGGGCAGGTGGTCCTGCGGGTGGTCGAACATCGAGGCGTGCGCGGCGGGGATGCGCAGCAACGCGTGCGCCGAGCCGTCGGCGACGGCGGCGTCCACCAGCACGACGTTCTCCGGGTTGTGCCGGCCCACCAGGTGCGGCGGGACCGGGTGGCCGGGGCTGCTGACCGGGTACGTCGACGAGGACGGCAGCGCGAGACCGTGGCGGTTGTTCAGCCGGAGCGTCAGATAGCCGGTCGGTGTCTTGAAGCGCAGCCCGATCGCGGCCTGTCCGATGACCACGTCGTGGCTGTCCACCAGGTCGATCTCGTAGTCGAGGCCGGTGGTGCGGCCGTCGCGCTCGCGGCGGTCGACGATCCGGATGCGCATCGCCAGCGCGAAGGGCGCCTCGCCGACCAGGAAGATCTGCGGGCGGTGCAGCCTCAGGCGCAGCTGGGTGAGGATGAACTTGCTGTCCGCCGGGACGCCGTAGAACCGGTGGGCTCCGGCCAGGGCGGCCTGCCGGCAGGACTCCAGGACCAGCAGCGGGTCGTAGGCGCTGGGCCGCAGCAGGTGGTCGCCGTAGTAGGCGTGCGACCTGGGCAGCTGGGCCGCCGCCGCGTAGTGGTCCTCGTCGATCTTCTGCAGGTCGGTCAGGAACACCTCGCCCAGCGCATCTCGGTGGACGAGCAGCCGATCCACGGTACGTGTGTAGTCCAGTGGCGGTAGCGTCGCGGACTCGACGCCGGGTGCAATGGTCATGGCGTGCCTGGCTTTCTGGTCGCGGTGGTGGTGATTCCTGCTCGTGCTCGTGCGGACGGGGAGCGCCCGGGCGGACGGGGAACGCCCGGAGGGACGATCCGTGCGTCGTCCCTCCGGGCGCACAGGGCTGGGGCTGCCGTGTGGATCTCGTCGGTGTCGCGGGGCCGGGGCCGGTCGAAAGGTGCTGTGCCTTTCATGGCCGACCTGATCCGAACGACAGCCCCTGGGCCCTCGGATCAGGCGGGGTAGACGTCGCCCGGGAGCTTGCGGTCGGCGCCGACGGTGCCGATGTGCCAGTAGGGGTACGGGGCCGTGGTCTCGCTGACCTTGTCGAGGCGGGCGAGCTCGTCCTCGGTCAGCGTCCACTCCATGGCCTTGAGGTTGTCCTCCAGCTGGTGCGGCTTGGTCGCGCCGATCACCGCGGAGGTGATGCCGGGCTTGGCGAGCACCCAGTTGATGGCGACCTGGGCGACGGTGGCGTCGTGCGCCTCGGCGACCTTCGCCATCTCGTCGACGATGTCGTACGCCTGGTCCTCGTCGGTCAGCGGCGCGGACTCGGCCGGGGTGCGCTCGGCGAGGCGGCTGCCCTCGGGGCGGCCCTCGCCGCGGCGGTACTTGCCGGTGAGGAATCCGCCGGCGAGCGGCGACCAGGCGGTGATGCCGACGTTCTGGTCGACGGAGAGCGGCACGATCTCCCGCTCCAGGTCGCGGCAGCCGATGTTGTAGTAGCCCTGGTAGCAGACGAAGCGGTTGAGGTTGCGGCGGTCGGAGACCGCGAGGGCCTTCATCAGCTGCCAGCCGGCGAAGTTGGAGACGCCGATGTAGCGGACCTTGCCCGACTTCACCAGGTCGTCCAGGACCCGCAGGGTCTCGTCGAGCGAGGTGCGCGGGTCGAAGCCGTGCAGGTGGTACAGGTCGATGTAGTCCGTGTTGAGGCGGCGCAGGCTGCCCTCGACCGCCGCGTACAGGTGGTGGCGGGTGGAGCCGATGTCGTTGGGGTCGTCGGTGATCCTCCAGCGGCCCTTGGTGCCGATGACGACCCGGTCGCGGACCTTCTGCAGGGTGCGGCCGAAGAACTCCTCGCCCATGCCGTTCTTGTAGACGTCGGCGGTGTCGAAGAAGTTGATGCCGGAGTCGAGGGCCTGGTCCATCATCCGCAGCACGTTGCTGTCCTCGACCGTGCCGAACTCGGACCAGTTGCGGTCCGCGGCGCCGAGGAAGGAGGCCCCGCCGCCGAAGGTCATCGCTCCGAAGCAGAGCTCGGAGACGGACAGGCCGGTGTCGCCCAGGTAGCGGTAACGCATGTTCTCCTGCTTTCGGGTTGGTGTGAGATGAGGAGGTGCCAGGGGGAGTTGCGCCGTGGACGCCGGGAGCCGGCGGGGCCGGGAGGCCCGAGGTGGAGCGCCCGGACCGGGGGAATGCCCGGGCGCTCCGGCTGGTGACGGCACCGGTCCGTGGGCCTGTGGGGCGCTTGCGCGCGCTGCCCGGTGGTGCCGTGGGCCGGCTTCCCGGCGCGCGGGGGCGGGCGGCCGCCGCACCGGCCGCCCGCCTGGTCGGTCAGCCCGCGGCTTCCGCGAGTTCCTTGTCCTTGACGACGTAGAACGTGACGACCGCGCCGAGGGCCGCGAGGACCGCGAGGAAGACGAACGCCACGTGCAGGCTCGCCGCGAGGCTCTCCGCGACGGCGTCCAGGGCGTTGGTGCGCTGCCCGGCGGGGATGCCGGCCAGGGCCTCCTGGACACGGCCCTGAGTGGCCTCGCCGGCCAGGCGCGGGGCCTGGTCGGCGAACTCCGGTGCCCGGTCGGCGAGTTCGCTTCGGGTGAAGGAGGCGAGGAAGCCGCCCGCGGCGGCCACGGCCACGGTCTCGCCCGCGATGCGCATGGTGTTGAAGATGCCCGAGGCCATGCCGGCCCGCTCCACGGGCACCACGCTGACGGCCGCGTTGTCCATCGCGCCGAAGGCCGATCCGACGCCGAGCCCGAAGATCAGCAGGGGCGCGACGGTCACGGCCCAGGACTGGCCGGGCGACAGGACGATCATCCAGATCGAGCCGATGGCGATCAGCGCCGAGCTCACCGACAGCAGGATGCGCGGGGAGACCCGGTCGGCCACCAGCTTGCCGATCAGCAGTGGCAGCACGAAGATCGGCGCCATCAGCGGCAGGAGGAGCAGACCGGCCTCGGTGGTGGAGTAGCCGCCGACCCCGTCGAAGTACGGCGGGAGGAAGTTCAGCATCACCACGAAGCCGAAGGTGATGGTGAACGGCTGGCACACCACCACCACGAAGGTGGGGTTGCGGAACAGCGAGAGGTCGAACATGGGCCGTTCGACGCGCTGTTCGACGATCACGAAGGCCGTCATGAACAGCAGGAAGCCGGCCAGCGAGCCGAGGGTCGCCGGGTGGGCCCAGCCGCGCTCGCCGCCCTCGACGAAGCCGAGCGCGAGCAGGAACAGGCTGCTGCTGAAGGTGAACAGGCCGGGCCAGTCCACCCGGTGGGCGTTGGGGTCCCTGGACTCCCGGATGCGCGGCATCAGCAGCAGCGCGACGGCGCCGACGACGACGTTCAGCCAGAACACCGCGCGCCAGCCGGCCAGTCCGGTCAGCGCGCCGCCCAGGATGGGCCCGAGCGCCAGACCGGCGCCGAAGGACGTGCCGAGGACGCCGAACGCCTGGGTGCGCCGGCGTCCGGTGAAGGAGGCGGCCAGGATGGCCGCGCCGCTGGTAAGCACGCCCGCGGCGCCGATGCCCTGCAGGGCGCGCGCGATGTCCAGCACCAGGATGTCGGTGGACAGCGCGGCGACGGCCGACATCAGGCTGAACACGACGGTGCCGATCGCCAGGATGCGGCGTCGGCCGAACCGGTCCGCGAGCGTGCCGGCGGCCAGCATGCACGCGGCGAAGGTGACGCCGTAGGCGTTCTGTACCCACTGGCCGCCCGCGACGTTGGAGTCGAGGTCGACGGTCAGGTCGGGCATGGCCACGGCTGGTGCGGTGATGGCCAGGGGCAACAGGACGCTGGCCAGCGCGACCGCGATCATCACGACGAGGGAGCCGGATCCCTCCTCGGGCGGTAAGGACTCCGCCTGCCGGAGCTCGGTCTGGGTGGTCATGACCCCTCTTTCCTCTGCTTCTCTCGCCTGCCGGGCTGCTTGACGTTGCGCCGCATGACCTAGAGCATAAGATTCCAGAGCACAGTAAGATATCTGATGGTCATCGTCAAGCAGACACCTGGAGGATCCGTGGCGAGCACCGAACGACCTGCGCAGACGCCCCCGGCCCCGTCCGCAGAGTCCTTCGACGTCCTGATCGTGGGCGCCGGGCCGACCGGCATGGTGGCCGCCTGTGAACTGCTGCGACGCGGCATACGCGTACGCATCGTGGACCGTGCGCCACAGCCCTCGCCGTTCCCCAAGGCGCTGCTGGTCTGGCCGCGCAGCATCGACCTCTTCGAGGACCTGGGTGTGCTGCCCGAACTGCGCGCCGCGGGCCTTCCGATCAACGCGTTCAGCTATTTCTCCGACCGGCGCAGGCTCGCGACCTTCGACTTTCCACAGCATCTGACCCCGCTGTGCCTGCCGCAGAACGAGACCGAGCGCATTCTGCGCGACCGCCTCGCCCAGCTCGGCGGCAAGGTGGAACGCGGTGTGCGGCTGCTCACCTTCGACTCCATGGACTTCTCCGGCCGCGTCGAGGCCTCCGACGGCGTCACAGCCGTGCTGGAGCACGCCGACGGCCGGCTGGAGCGCTGCCGGGCGCCGTTCGTCATCGGCACCGACGGGGCGGGCAGCGCGGTGCGCGCCCAGCTCGGCAGCGGCTTCACCGGGAGCACCTACGAGAGCGCCTTCGCCCTCGTCGACGCCCGCATCGAGGGCTTCCTGCCGCCCGACCAGGCGCTGTACTACCAGTCGCCGGCCGGGGCCCTGGTCGTGGTCGCCCTCCCGGACGGCGTCTTCCGGTTCTTCTCCAGCATGGCGCCCGGCGAGAAGGTGACCGTGGAGAAGATGCAGCGGATCGTGGACGAGCGCGGCCCGCGCGGGGTGAAGCTCGTCGACCCGGTGTGGGAGTCGGAGTTCCGGGTGCACGCCCGGCACGCCACGCAGTTCCAGCTCGGCCGGGTGTTCATCGCCGGGGACGCGGCGCACGTGCACAGCCCGGCCGGCGGGCAGGGCCTGAACACCGGTATGCAGGACGCCCACAACCTCGCCTGGAAGCTGGCCGCGGTCATCCAGGGCAAGGCCCCGTCGAGCCTGCTCGACACCTACGGCCCCGAGCGGTCGGCCGTCGCGCAGCGGGTGGTGCGCGACACCGACATCCAGACCCGCGGCTGGCTGGTGAAGGGGGCGATGGCCGTCCGCGCCCGCGACGCGGCCTTCCGGGTCGCCGAACGCAGCCGGCTGTTCCGGCTCTACGCCCCCGTGATGGCCGGGCGCAGGCTCTCCTACCCCGCTGTCCGCGACACCCAGCTGCCGGGCGGCCTGCCGGGCTGCAAGGTGCGCGGCCGGCTGCCCGGGGGCCTCACCGTCGGCATGGTCTTCCCGCGCGCCCTGGCCGCCCCGAACGGCATCGCCGGGCCGGGCCCGCGTCCGGCGAGCTGGACCGTGGTGACCGTGTGCCGCGGCGAGGCCGCCTCCTGGCGCGAGCAGGTGCGGGCCCTGTCCGCGCCCTGGCAGGAGGTCCGGGTGGTCGAGCTGGCCGGCGGCGCGACCCGCCCGGAGACCGGCTGCGGCACCCAGGGCTACTACCTGATCCGCCCCGACGGGCACATCGCCGCCCACGGCCACGAGGGCGAACTGGACCGTCTGCGCACCGAGTTGACCGAATGGCTGGGCGCCCGCAGCTACCCGGCCTGACCCCCGCGGCACACGAAGGGCGGCCCGGCATCAGCCGGACCGCCCTTCTCGCCGCCCACCCGCCCACCCGCCCACCCGACACGCAGCCGCGGGGCGGGGGGCGGCCGGGTGCCGGGTGCCGGGTGCGGAGTGGGGAGTGCGAGTGCCGGGTGCGGAGTGCGAGTGCCGGGTGCGGAGTGCCGGGTGCGGGTGGCACGTGGCTGATCGCGCAGTTCCCCGCGCCCCCAAGAAGCCCGCCGCAAGCCCCCAAGGGCGCGAGGAACAGCGCGCACAACACCCCAAAGAGGCGCGGGCTCCGGTGAACCCGCGGCTGCCGCCGCGTGGGCGCGAACGGCCACCCCACACCCGCACCCCGGCGACAAGCCGGCACCCACGACCGAAGAAGCACCGCACCGCGCGAGGAACAGCGCGCACAACACCCCAAAGGGCGCGGGCTCCGGTGAACCCGCGGCTGCCGCCGCGTGGGCGCGAACGGCCACCCCACACCCGCAGCCGCACCCGCACCCCGGCGACGAGGCCGCACCCGGGGCCGTGCGAACGCCCGTGCCCGGGGTGCCGGCATGCGTGACCGTCATGCCGGGCCCCGGGCACGGAAAAGGGGCGCGGGCGACCCTCGTCACGCCCGCGCCCCGACCGGTCAAGCCGTCACCACGGCCAACTCCGTCTGCTTGCCCAGAGACAGCTCACCGGTCGTCAACAGGTCGAGCAGCTGCGCCAGTTCACGGTCCGCCGGGGTCGCCACGCGGAGCACGAAGTGACGCAGCCCGGCCTCCTGCGGCCCGCCGAAGAAGCGGAAGAACCCGATGTCGGCCCCGTGCGCGGCGAAGCTCTCGTACAGGAAGGCCGTGCCGCCATCGGCGACCAGCCCGTGGCCCGCGGCGATCTGGTCGCCGTAGGCGGCCTCGTAGACCACGTCGTAGCCGGAGTCGATGCCCTCGAAGCCGGCGAAGACCTGGGTGGCGCCCAGCGCGCTGACCTCGTCGGCGCGGGAGCCGTCCTGCACCAGCGCGCTGACCTCGGCGCCCAGCGCGGCGGCCAGTTCGACCAGGAGTCGGCCGATGCCCTGGTCGGCGCCGGTGACCAGCACCCGGCGGTCGCTCAGCGTGCCCGCGCTGCGCACCAGCCGCAGGGCGGTCAGCACGGCCACCCGCAGCTCGGCGGCCTGCTCGAAGCTGACGTAGTCGGGCAGGACGACGGCGTAGTCGGACGGCACGGACATGGTGGAGGTCCACTCCAGGCCGGTGGCGACGCCCACGACCCGGTCGCCCGGCATCGGGCTGAACCCCTCGGGGGCCGCCTTGACCACCACACCGGCCACGTCCCAGCCGGGGAACCAGCCCTCGGGCAGCGGCTCCGCCCTGATGATCTCGTCGAGTTCGGGTGCCACCGCGCGCACCGCGACCAGGATCTCGTCGTCGGCCTGCGGCACCGCCTCCTGACGGTCGCCGGACTGCGAAGTGTGCTGTTCGGACATGGCAGTTCCTCTCGTAACCAAGGTTGGATCCACGGGTGTTCGCGGGCGGCTCCTGCGTCGGTCCTCCACGGCGCGGGACTCAGAACTCGTCGGAGACGAGGTCGGAGGTGCTGTTCAGTTCGTCCACGACCACCACGTCGAACAGTTCGGGCTGGTCCGCGAGACCCGCGGCGAGCGCGAGATGGCCGCGCAGCACCTGGAACCTGATCCACTCGCTGGTGTGGTGGTCGTCGGGCACTCCGGGCACCAGCCGGACCCTGAGCTGGATGCGCTGCTCGCCGTTGACTGCGACCTGGGCCGCGGCCACCTCCTCGGTGGAGATGGCCAGTTCGGCGATCTCGCGGGCGGAGAAGGTACGGCCGTGGAAACGGAAGTAGGGCGCGGTGGTGCCGAGCACCCGGATCGCGGGGGTGCGCAGCGCGCAGGTACAGGCCGTGAACTCGCCCCGGTCCCTGGTCTCGTAGCGGATCAGGGGCGGGGTCTTGCCCGTGTCGAGCGTCGTCACCAGCAGGTTGCCGTCCACGATCTCGACGTACTGGTGCGGCAGCGGATGGTAGATGTCGGGCAGACAGTGCGGGCCGCGCTGCCCCACCACCCAGGCGCCCGGCGCGCCGTACAGCCGCCAGACCTCGGTGTAGGGGAAGCACTCCGCGATCACGGCGTCGGAGGTCGTGTCGTGCGTGGTGCCGCCGAGCAGCAGGGTGCGCAGCCACGGCAGCGGGCGGCCGGAGGACGTGCTGCCGATCAGCCGGGCCAGGGTCTCCGGCGGCGCGGCCACGGCGGTGACGCCCTGCCGGCCGAAGAACTCCTGCCAGTCGTCCCAGGCCCCGGCCGGCGGGCGGCCGAAAGCGAAGGTGCTGGCGCCGGACTCGGCGGCGAAGCGGTTGAAGAGATAGTGGTCGGGCCGCAGGGTGCCCGGCGGGTGGAGGTTGAGCAGGACGTCCCGCGGGCCCAGCGGCTGCCAGGTCCAGCGGATCTGCGGAGCGAACAGGTGTTCGGGCGTGAGGGTGAGCCCCGGCTCGGCCAGGGTGCCGCCCTCGGCCCACAGCAGCGCCGGGCCCGCCCCCTCCGGGAGTCTGGTGGTCTCCTCGGTGGCGCGGACCAGCTCGGCCCGGGTCATGACGGGCAGCTCGGACAGGACCGGGGTCCTGCCGGGCTCCTGCCACTTCTCGTACTTGGCGGCGAGGGACGGAATCCGGGCGGCACTCGTGAGCAGCGCGGGCAGGGCCTGAACGAGCCGGTGCTCGCGCTCCTCGTCGCCGGACGCCCCGGGGGCGACCGGACCACCGTCCCGGAGACGCGTCCCGGGACCGTACGCAACCATTCAGAACTCCCCTCTCCGCTCGCTCGCTCCGCTCGGGGCGAGCACCGACGCACGGGCCGGGTGCCGCCGTCGGGACGAGCACCGCCGCGCGCGTCGGCCGCAGCCGCCCGCGCGGCTCACGCGGCCGACAGCACGCGGACCACGGCTTCCGCCGCGGCCGTGGCCGAGGCGGGGTTCTGCCCGGTGACCAGGCGCCCGTCCACCACCACATGGGTGGTGAACGCCTTCGCGCCCTCGTGCTTGGCGCCCAGTTCCTGGAGCGCGTCCTGCAGGGCGAACGGCACCACGTCGGTCAGCTCGACGGCGGCCTCCTCCTCGTTGGTGAACGCCGTCAGCCGCTTGCCCTCGACCAGTGCGGTGCCGTCGGACAGGCGGATGTCGAGCAGGGCGGCCGGGCCGTGGCACAGCGCGGAGACCACGCCGCCGGCCTCGTAGATGTCGGTGGCGAGCCGGGCGAGCGCGGGGGCGACGCCGGTGAAGTCCCACATCGTGCCGTGCCCGCCGGCGTAGTAGACGGCGTCGTAGTCGGCGGCGGACACCTGGTCGGGGCGCGGGGTGTGCGCCAGCTGGGCGCTCATCTCCGCGTCCGCCAGGAACGCCGTGTGGACGGGGTCGTCGGTGTCGTGCCCGATCATCGGCGGTTCGCCGCCGCGCACGGAGACCAGGTCGACCTCGTAGCCGTGGTCGGTGAACACCTTCCAGGGCTGGGCGACCTCGGGCAGGTAGAAGCCGGTGGGGCGGCCGGTGTCGCCCAGTTCGCCGTGGCTCGTCAGTGCGATGAGAATCTTCTTCGTCCGGGGCATTCGGGCTTCCTCCGTCCGGCCGCGGCCGGTGTGCCGTCCGCGCGGTGGCGCTTTCTGACCGTCCAAGACTGCGGTGGACGCGCCCGTTGGACCAAGAAGACCGTCGAGACTTTGTGACGTCCCCCCGCCCGAGAGCGGGGGGTTCCAGCGGTCGCCCACCGGGGTTCCCGCTTCGTCGACGACCGCCCCGTCCGGGAGGACTTCCGTCGAGGTCCTCCATCGTCTCCACAGGCGGCCGGCTGCCGGCCCGGCGGCCGGCCGATCACGACGAGACCGCGCCCGGACCAGGCGTGACGCCGGAGTACTGGTGGCGCATGACACCGGGAAGATCGCTGATCAGCTGAACGGCCGTGTCCACAGGGCGAGTTCAGAAAGTCGGCTTCGGCCGTTGGCTGGGCCCGACCAGGCATTGCTAGCGTCCTGTCGACGGTCGGTCACCTGTCGTATCGACCCACCTCTCGATCTCCCCCCACAGATCCCCTTACTTCGGCGGGCCGCCGCGCGTGGCCCGCTTCCGGCCGGCCGGCGAGAGCGGCGCGCCTGCGCCGGTGACCGCCGTGTACGCGGCCCGAGGCCCGCGCGCTCATGGCACGGCGTCGCACGACGACGCCTCAGGGCGAACTTCTGGAAGGAAGACGTTCCATGGCTTACGACCACATAGTTGTCGGTGCCGGTTCCTCCGGTGCCGTGCTGGCAAGCAGGCTCTCCGAGAACCCGGACCTTCGCGTGCTGCTCCTGGAGGCCGGCCCGGACTGGTCCGACAACGCCGACATCCCCGGCGACCTCACCAACGCGCGCACCGTGTCGGTGGTCGACCACGACTGGAACTACACCGCCGAGGCGGTGCCCGGCCGGTCCCTGACGTACGCACGCGGCAAGGTGGCGGGCGGCTGCTCGGCGGTCAACGGGGCGATCGCGCTGCGCGGTATCCCGGCCGACTACGACGAGTGGGCGGCGTGGGGCAACGACGAATGGTCCTGGCGCAAGCTGCTGCCCTACTTCGTGAAGATCGAGAACGACCAGGACTTCCAGGGCCCGCTGCACGGCAGCTCCGGCCCGACCCCGATCGTGCGCGCGACGCGTGAGGAGCTGGTGCCGTTCCAGGCCGCCTACCTGGACGCGCTGCTGGACCACGGCTTCCCCTATGTCGCCGACCACAACGACCCGGAGGCCAGCGGCGTCGGCCCGATCCCGATGAACCGGGACGGCGACCTGCGTGTCTCCACGGCGATCTCCTACCTCACCGAGGCCCGCCGCCGCCCGAACCTGACCATCACGGCGAACGCCACCGTGCACCGGGTGCTGTTCGAGGGCACCCGCGCCACGGGCGTGGAGATCGAGGTCGACGGCCGCCTGGAGCAGGTGTACGCCGACCATGTCACGCTGAGCGCGGGCGCCCTCAACTCCCCGGCACTGCTGCTGCGTTCGGGCATCGGCCCGGCCGAGGAGCTGCGCCGCCTGGGCATCGAGGTGGTGCTGGACCAGCCGTACGTCGGCGAGAACCTGATCGAGCACCAGCAGATCACGGTCGGCCTGCTGCCCAAGGAGGGCGTCACCGACCCCGACGACCCGGACGTGCAGATCCTGGCCCGGTACACCAACCCGGGCTCGGAGCAGTTCAACAACATGCAGCTGTACTTCGTCAGCCGCTATGTGGCGGTCACGCACCGTCCGATCAGCGTGATGAGCGTGCTGCAGAAGCCCGAGTGCCGGGGCCGGGTGTCCCTGACGGACGCGGACCCGGCGGTCCAGCCGAAGATCGTCCTGAACTCCTACGGCACCGAGTCCGACCGGCGTATCGCGCTGGACGGTGTGCGGCTGTCCTGGGAGATCGCCAACTCCAAGCACATCCAGGAGCTGTCGGCCGGCACCTCGGACAAGCTGACCCAGCGCCAGGTGGACGACGACGCGCTGCTGCTGGAGTACATCCGGGAGAACTCGGCCACGCTGTGGCACCCGGTGGGCACCGCCAAGATGGGCCCGGACAGCGACCCGGCCGCGGTCGTCGACCAGCGTCTGCGGGTCAAGGGCGTGCAGAACCTGAGCGTGGTGGACGCCTCGGTGATGCCGAACCACGTCAGCGGCAACCCCAACCTGACCTGCTACGTCATCGCCGAGCGCGCTGCCGAATGGTTTCTTCAGGGCGCCTGAGCCCTGACGGCCGGCCCGCCCGTACGCCGCCGCCCGGCACACCGCCGGGCGGCCGCCCGCGGACGCCCGGCCGTCCCCCCGGACCCCACCGAGAAGGAGCGAACTCCCATGCCCGGCAAGGGAACCGAACTCGTCCACGCCTACTACGAGCAATTCCTCTCCGCCCCGGGCGACCTCTCGGTCGCCGACGAGATCCTGACCTCGGACGTCGTGTTCGACAACCCGATCTCGCCCGACGGCATCCACGGCGTCGCCGCCTACAAGGAGTTCGCCGAGCGCTGGTACACCGGCTTCCCCGACCGGCTGTTCACGGTCGAGGACACCGTGGAGGAGGGCGACAAGGTGGGCGCCGTCTTCACCATCACCGGCACCCACAAGGGCGAGTTCATGGGCGCCGCGCCCACCGGCAACCCGATCACCGTGCGCGGCATGAACATCTTCCACCTGGCCGGCGGGCGCATCCGGCGGGTCACCGCCTTCTTCGACGCCCGCCAGCTGCACGGTCCCATCGGTCTGGACGGGTGACCCGATGGCCACCGTCAAGGGAAAGATCGGCGTCCTGATCGAGGACCACTTCGACCAGACCGAGTACCGCGCCTTCAACGAGTTCTTCCCCCGGCACGGCTACGAGGTCGAGTACCTGTCCCACCTGTGGGGACAGCCGGAGCTGACCTTCGGCTCCAACCCCGACAACGGCTTCGTCGAGGAGCATGTGACCGTCACCGGCGAGGTCGCCGACGCCGACGTCACCTCCTACGCCGGGATCGTCCTGATCGGCGCCTACGCCATGGACCGGCTGCGCTACCAGCCGGAGATCCCCGGGCCCGGCAGCCGCAACAAGGCCCCGGCCGTGGAGTTCCTGCGGGCCGCGATGGCCGAGGAAGGGCTCAAGATCGGCACCATCTGCCACTCGCTGTGGCTGCTGTGCGCCGACCGGGAGCTGCTCGCCGGCCGCAGGGTGACCTGCGCCCACAACATCGTCTGCGACGTCGAGAACGCCGGCGCCGAGGTCGTCTACACCGGCTCCGGCACCGCCGACCTGGTGATCGACGGCGACCTGATCACCGCCAAGCACCCCGATGTCACCGAACAGTTCATGACCGTCTTCGTCCGGGAGGCCGAGCGGGCCCGCCCGACCGGGGTCTGACCGGACCCGAGCACCAGGGAGAAGATCATGCCGCAGGAACAGCAGATTCGCCGGGCCGTCGAGGGATACGTCGAGGCCTTCAACAAGCAGAACCGTGAGCAGTTCAGTGCGCTGTTCGCCGAGGACGCCGTGCAGCGGGACCCGGTCGGCGGCGAGCCGAACCGCGGCCGGGCCGCCATCACCGGTTTCTACGACGCCGTGTTCCAGGCCATGGACCGGGTCGACTTCCGCATCACCGACCTGGTCGTCACCGCCGACGAGGCCGCGCTGGTGTTCCGCATCACCGCCTTCAAGCGCGACGGCGGCGTGGTGCACGAGGACGGCATCGACACCTTCCGCGTGAACGACGAAGGCCTGATCACCGAGATCAAGGGCTTCCACGATTCCGCGCACACCCGGGTCGTCGAGGGCTGAGCCATGGCCGTCCTGGATCCACCGGAGAAATCCCGGCCGAGCCGGCTGCCGGCCAACGGCGGCGTCACGCGACCCGGCCGCGGCAAACTGCGCTTCCGGGCCGTCGAGGACGCCGGCCGCCGGGTCAGCCCGCTGGAACTCTTCTTCGACCTGGTCTTCGTCGTCGCGGTGGCCCAGCTCGTCGACGTACTGCTGCACTCCCCCAACTGGGAGGGCGCGCTGCGGTACGCGGGCCTGTTCGTGCCGGTCTGGTGGATCTGGGTCTCGTACACCTTCTACGCCGACCGCTTCGACAACGACGACCGGGCGCACCGGCTGATCATGCTCGGCGCGATGCTGTCGGTGCTGTCGCTGGCGGTGTTCATCCCCCGGGCCCTGACCTCGCAGGCCGGGGCCTCGGCGCTGGCCGTGTGCTACGCGGCCAGCCGGACGCTGCTCGGCGTGCTGTACCTGCGCGCGCACTGGCACATACCCAGGGCCCGGCCGCTCACCCGGCGCTACTCGCAGGGGTTCCTCACGGGCGCGGGCCTGTGGGGGATTTCGGCTGTGGTGCCACGGCCGTGGATGTACGTGCTGTGGGCGGTCGGCCTGGCCATCGAGATGCTCACCCCGTTCTTCTCCGGCCGGCTGATCGCCCGGGTGCCGTTCGACGGGGACCACATCCCCGAGCGGTTCGGGCTGTTCACGATCATCGTGCTGGGCGAGGTCGTCGCCCTGAACGCGATCGGGCTGTCCACCAGCGACATGGACCCCGAGGCGGTCGCCACGGTGGTGGGCACGTTCCTGCTGGCGGCCGGGCAGTGGTGGCTGGTCTTCGACCATGTGGACACCTCCGCGCTGCGCCGATGGCGGCTCAGCGGGCGGGGCTATGTGTACGGCCATCTGCTGGTCACCGGCAGCATCGGGGTGACCGGAGTGGGCGGGCTGCTGGCCGCCGAGGCGGCCCTCGGCGAGACGCACGGCACCACCTGGGGCGTGGTGCTGTCGTCCGGGGTGTCGCTGTTCCTGCTGGCCATCGGCACCATCCACTGGCTCGGCACCTGTCCGCACGGCGACCTGCGCTGCTGGAGCCGGCTCGGCATGGGCGCCTCGTGCGCGGTGCTGGCCTGGCTGCACCCCGAGATGCATCCGCTGCTGCTGGAGGCCTTGCTCGTCGTCGCGCTGGTCGGCCAGACGCTCATCGAGTCCAGGGAGAGCCGCAAACACCACGCGCACGAGCCCGACCCCACCCCTTCCCAGTGACCGGCCGCCCGCCAGGGCCTGTCGTTTGGATCAAACCGGCGTCGCGTGGTCCGGCACGCACATCTGCCGGGTTGTCGTCACTCGCCGACGCTCCGCTCCGCCTCGCAGCCGCACGCACCGGACCACGCCCGACCGCGCCGAAAAGGGGCTGTCACTCATAGCCGACCTGCTCCAAACGACAGGCCCTAGGGCCAAGCCACCGTGGAGACAACCGATGTCCAACACCGTGACCTTCTCCTTCTCCGACACCATCGCCGGCCGCGTCACCGCCTTCGACCGCGAGGCCCGCGAGGTCACCGTCGCCACCGCCGACGCGCGCACCTTCACCATCGCCCTGGACGGCGGCCCGAGCGCGGAGCTGCTGCACAACCTGGGCGAGCCCTACCAGGACGCCTCCGGCCACATCGACGACCTGCTCACGCCCGGCCGCTATCTGCTGGCGTACGGCATCTACTACCCGAAGGGCACGGGCCTGCGGTTCGAGGCCAAGCGCCTGGTGTTCGTGGGCCGCGACGGCGACGACCGCCGCTTCGAGGAGACCGGCTGGTGGGTGCGGCAGATCCGGGAGATCGCCGCGTTCTACCGCAGGGCCCAGTTCGGCGACGGGCCCGTCGACTTCGCGCGGTACCGCACCGAGATCCGGCTCAGCGGCGACAAGACCGCCAGCCATGTGCAGGAGACCGACACGATCTCCCGGCTGGTGTACGGCATGGCCTCGGCGTTCCTGCTCACCGGCGACGACGAGTACCTGGAGGTCGCCGAGCGGGGCACCGAGTACCTGCGCGAACATATGCGGTTCGTCGACACCGACGAGAACGTCGTGTACTGGTACCACGGCCTGAAGGTCGACGGGGACACCGAGAAGAAGCTGTTCACCTCGGAGTTCTCCGACGACTACGACGCGCTGCCCGCCTACGAGCAGATCTACGCCCTGGCCGGCCCGGTCCAGACCTACCGGGTCACCGGCGACCCGCGTATCAAGGCCGACGCGGACGCCACGATCCGGCTGTTCGACCGCTTCTACCTGGACCCCGAGAACGGCGGCTACTTCAGCCACATCGACCCGATCCTGCTCTCCCCCGAGCACGAGTCGCTGGGCCCCAACCGTGCCCGCAAGAACTGGAACTCCGTCGGCGACCACGCCCCCGCCTATCTGATCAACCTGTACCTCGCGACGGGCGACAAGGCATACGCCGACATGCTGGAGTACACCTTCGACACCATCGTCGAGCACTTCCCGGACCCGGAGACCAGCCCCTTCGTCCAGGAGCGCTTCCACAAGGACTGGTCGCACGACACCACCCACGGCTGGCAGCAGAACCGCGCGGTCGTCGGCCACAACCTGAAGATCGCCTGGAACCTGATACGCATGCACGCCCTGCGCCCCAAGGACGGCTATCTCCAACTGGCCACCGGCATCGGCGAGACCATGCCCGCGGTGGGCAGCGACCGCCAGCGCGGCGGCTGGTACGACGTGGTGGAGCGGCTGCGGGCCGAGGGCGAGGAGCAGTTCCGCTTCACCTGGCACGACCGCAAGGCCTGGTGGCAGCAGGAGCAGGCGATCCTCGCCTACCTCATCCTGCACGGCTCGACCGGCCGCGAGGACTTCCGCACCGAGGCCCGTGACGCCCAGTCCTTCTACAACGCCTTCTTCCTCGACCACGACGAGGGCGCCGTCTACTTCAACACCCTCGCGAACGGCCTGCCGTACCTGCTGGGCGTGGAGCGGCTCAAGGGCAGCCACTCGATGTCGATGTACCACTCGGCCGAGCTGTGCTACCTCGCCGCCGTCTACAACAACCTGCTGATCAACGGCAACGCGATGGACTTCTGGTTCAAGCCCGACCCCGCCGACCTGCCCGAGCGGCTGCTGCGCGTCGCGCCCGACCTGCTGCCGCCCGGCGCGGTGCGCATCGAGGACGTGGAGATCGACGGCGAGCCGCACAAGGACTTCGACGCCGACGCGCTGACCGTGCGCCTGCCCGAGACCTCGGGACGGGTGAAGGTCAGGGTGCGCCTCACCCCACAGACCCCCACGGAGGTGACGGGATGACCGTCAAGCTCACGTCCCGGATGGAGGGCACCGCCTGCGTGGTCGCCCTGGAGGGCGAGATCAACTCGACCACCTCCGGCGGGCTCCAGGCCCAGCTGCTGCCCTTCATCGGCCACGACTCGCGGGTGCTGCTCGATGTGAGCGGCGTCAGCTACATCTCCAGCGCCGGGCTGCGCACCCTGCTCATCGTGCACCGCAGGGCGCAGCAGCTGTCGGCCGTGGTCACCCTGGTCGGGCTGTCGGAGGAGGTGCGGTTCGTGATGTCCGCGACCGGCTTCCTGGACTTCTTCGAGATCGCCGACGACCTCGGCGCCGCACTGGAACGCGCGGCCCGATGACCGTCCAGGACATGCGAGAGCGCGTCGACAGCTATCCGACGCGCCGGATCTCCGGTTACCGGGTGCGCGCGGGACGTCCCTTCCCGTACGGCGCGCACCCGGTGCCGGGCGGGATCACGTTCTGCGTGTACTCCGACCGCGCCACCGCGATGAGCCTGCTGCTCTTCGAACCGGGCGCCAAGGAGCCGTACGCGGAGCTGCCGTTCCCGCCCGAGTTCCGCATCGGCAGCGTGTACGCCATGACGGTGTTCGGCCTGGACGCCGAGCACCTGGAGTACGGCTTCCGCGCCGACGGCCCCTTCGACCCGGGCGCCGGCGACCGCTTCGACGCGGCCAAGGTGCTCAGCGACCCCTACGCCCGGCTGGTGTCCGGCCGGGACGTGTGGGGCGAGGAGCCGGACTGGTCGGACGTCTACCAGTACCGCGCCCGGATCCCCGACGACGACTTCGACTGGGGCGACGACACCCCGCTGAACATCCCCACCGAGGACCTCATCGTCTACGAGACGCACGTACGCGGCTTCACCCGGCACCCCTCCTCGCAGGTGTCGGCGCCGGGCACCTACGCGGGCCTGCGCGAGAAAATCCCCTACCTGCGTGAACTGGGCGTCAACTGCGTGGAGTTGCTGCCCGTCTTCGAGTTCGACGAGCTGGACAACCCGCGCACCAACCCCGTCACCGGTGAGCGGCTGCACAACTTCTGGGGCTACAACACCGTCTCGTTCTTCGCGCCCAAGGCGGGCTACGCGGCCACCGGACGCTTCGGCATGCAGGCCGACGAGTTCAAGACGCTGGTGAAGGACCTGCACCGGGCGGGCATCGAGGTCGTCCTGGACGTGGTGTTCAACCACACCGCGGAGGGCAACGAGCAGGGCCCGACGATCTCCTTCCGCGGCCTGGACAACGCCACGTACTACATGCTCACCCCGCACGGGGAGTACTACAACTTCTCCGGCACCGGCAACACGGTCAACTGCAACCACCCGGTGGTGCGCGACTTCGTGCTGTCCTGCCTGCGCTACTGGGTGTCCGAGTACCACATCGACGGCTTCCGCTTCGACCTCGCCTCGATCCTGGACCGGGCCCCCGACGGCACCCCGCTGCCCAACCCGCCCCTGCTGGAGCAGCTCGCCGCCGACCCGGTCCTCAGGCACACCAAGCTGATCGCCGAGGCATGGGACGCGGCCGGGCTCTACCAGGTCGGACACTTCCCCAACTACGGCCGCTGGTCGGAGTGGAACGGCAAGTACCGCGACACCGTCCGCAGGTTCGTCAAGGGCGAGCCCGGACTGGTCGGCGAGCTCGCCACCCGGATGGCCGGCTCCCCCGACCTCTACCAGGGCCGCACCTCCTCGGCGTCGGTCAACTTCATCACCGCGCACGACGGGTTCACGCTCTACGACCTGGTGTCGTACAACGACAAGCACAACGACGCCAACGGCGAGAACAACGGCGACGGCGCCAACGACAACAACAGCTGGAACTGCGGCGAGGAGGGCCCGAGCGCCTCCGAGCACGTCCGCGCCCTGCGTCTGCGGCAGATGAAGAACCTGCTGGCCATCCTGCTCACCAGCCAGGGCGTGCCGATGTTCGTGGCCGGCGACGAGGTCGGCCGCACCCAGCTCGGCAACAACAACACCTACTGCCAGGACAACGAACTGTCCTGGTTCGACTGGGGCCTGGTCGAGGCCAACGCCGAACTCCTGGCCTTCACCCAGGCGTTGATCGCCTTCCGGCACGCCCACCCGGTGCTGCGCAGCGCGGCGCACCCGACCGGCGCCGACCGCGTCGGCAGCGGCTACCCGGACATCAGCTGGCACGGTGTGCACGCCTGGTCCCCGGACTGGTCCAGCCACTGCCGGGTGCTGGCGCTGATGCGCTGCGGCCGGCACGCCAAGGACGGCGCCGCTCCCGACGACCACGTCTACGTCGCCGTCAACGCCCACTGGGAGGGCCACGACCTGGAACTGCCGCAGCTGACCGAGGGCCGGCGGTGGCGGTTGTTCGCCGACACCTCCCAGGCAGCCGCGCACCCGCTCGGCGACGAGCCCCTCCTGCAGCACCCCGGCCGCTACCACCTGGGCCCGCACTCGCTGGTGGTCCTCGTCGGCCGCTGACCCGTCCATGAGACCCCTACGCCCCCGCCAGAAGGAGAGTCCCCCGTGTCTTTCGAAGTGAAGCTCAGGGTCAACGAACGCGTCGCCGGCATCGAACTCAGCGGTGAGCTCGACGCGGCGACCGCGGGCCAGTTCCACGACACCGTCGACGAGGCCGCGGCCTCGGGCGCGATCGAGCTGGTGATCCGCGCCGAGAAGCTGTCCTACCTGTCCAGCGCGGGTCTGCGCGCGCTGGTCTTCGCCCGTCAGAAGATGGGCGACGACGTGCGCATCGCCGTCGTCGGGGCGCCGGAGGCCGTCACCCGGACCATCCGCCTGGCCGGGTTCGACCACAGCATCGACCTCGTCGACGTGTGAGGGCGGGCCGATGGCGATCGACCACGGAGCGCCGTCGTCCGCGGCCGGGGTCCCCGCCCAGGCGGCCCGCGGCGTACGCGCCTTGGGCGGTGTCCGCCGCACGGCCGCGGAGTACGCGGTGACCGCGGCCCGCATCAAGGTACGCGCCGAGCTGGAGGAACTCGACCGGGTCGCCACGTTCGTGCGTGACGTCGGCCGCCGCGCCGGGCTGGGCGACAGCGCCCTGTACCGGCTGCGGCTGGCCGCGGACGAGCTGGCGACCAACATCGTCGTGCACGGATACCGGGGCCGCTCGGGCGAGATCGCCGTGGACGCGGCGATCGAGCACGACCGGCTCTGGGTCCGCCTCCAGGACGACGCCCCCGCCTTCGACCCGCATCAGGGCATGCGCGCTCCCGAACTGGGCGCGCCGCTGTCCGAGCGGCGGGTGGGAGGCCTCGGCGTGTACCTCGCCGTGACGGCGGTGGACGAGTTCCGGTACGAGCTGGTCGCCGGACGCAACGTGAGCACGCTGGTGATGCTGCTCGCCGACCGGGGCGGTGACGGACGTCCGCCCGGTCCGCGGGGCGGCCCAGTCGACGAGCCGACAGCGGAGTAGACGAGGCGGAGATGGTGCAGACGAAGGTGCTGGTTCTGGGCGAGCAGCGCACTGTGCCCCCGGACCTGCACGACGCCCTGGAACGGGTGGGGGCCGAGGTGCACGTGCGCAGCCCCGGCGAGGTGTTGTCCGCCTCGCCGGGGCGGCTGCCCGAGGTGACGGTGGTCCTCGCCCACGCGGAACTGACCCCGCACACCGTACGGGCGGTGACGCGCAGACTGGACGACGAGGGACAGCAGCCGGCGGTGGTGGCCTACGCGGAGCAGGACCTGCATCTGCTCGACAGCCATGTGCACGCCGGAGCCGACTACCTCGTCCCGCCGTTCCACACCCATCTGGTGCGCGCGCGCCTGCGCGACTGCCACCAGAAGGTGCAGTTCAGCCGGACGATGGAGGACGTGGCCGCGCACGCGGAACTGCTCTCCTACGAGCGGGAACTGGAGATCGGCCGGGAGATCCAGATGGGTTTCCTGCCCGACGACCTGCCCAGCCCCGACGACTGGGAGATCCATGTGCGCTTCCGGCCGGCCCGCACGGTCGCCGGTGACTTCTACGACGTCTTCGAGATCGTCAACCGGCGCCGGCTGGCCCTGGTCGTGGCCGACGTGTGCGACAAGGGGGTCGGCGCGGCGCTGTTCATGGCTCTGATCCGCTCACTGCTGCGGCACACCGCCGAGCAGAGCGGCCTGCAGTCGCTGATCGCGGCCGAGCTGATGGGAGAGGAGACGACCTGGGCCGAGCACAGCCGGGCCATCCCGGTGGTCGGGGCGACGCCCCTGCTGAACGCGGTCGTGGGCACGAACAACTACCTGACCCGCAACCACATCCGGCAGGGCTACTTCGCCACCATGTTCTTCGGTGTGCTCGACCCGGCCACCGGCAACCTGGTCTACATCAACGGCGGCCACAACCCGCCGGTGCTGCTCAGCGAGAGCGGGGCGAAACCGGTGCTGCTCCAGCCGACCGGACCGGCCGTCGGAGTCATCCCGGACGTCGACTTCTCCCTCGGCTACGCCCACATCAGCCCCGGCGACACCCTGTTCATCTACACCGACGGGGTCACCGAGGCCCGTTCGGCGTCCGGCACGTTCTTCGGCGAGGACGAGATGATCCGGCAGCTGACCGAGGCCACACTGCGCGGCGAGGCGCTGCTGGACCACATGGACGGCGCGCTCAGCGAGTTCGTCGGCTCGGCCGAGCAGTCCGACGACATCACGATGATGGCCGTCCACTGGCGCACGCCGGGGGCGCGGAGCGAGTGAGGAGGCGACGTGCGGCGGATCCGCTCGGGGCTCGTCGGCCAGGGCCTGGCCACGCGCCGCCGACATGATCCGGAAAACAGGCCCTAGAGCTGACAGGTGGGGAGCGATGTCGCAGATCATCACCGTGCACTCCTATCGAGGGGGCACCGGCAAGTCGAGCACGGCCGCCAACCTGGCGCTGCTGCTGGCCGCGTCCGGCCGCCGGGTGGCGCTGGTGGACACGGACATCCACACACCCGCCCTGGACGTGATCTTCGACGGGTCGGTGGAACAGGTGCGCCGCCGCTCGCTGACCGACTACCTCATCGGCCGCTGCGAGATCGAGGACGCGGTCTACCCGGCCGACGGCGACTGGGGCCACGACGGGTTCTTCCTCGTCCCGGCCCGCAGCCGCACCGCCGCGGCCGCGGAGATCCTCGGCCGCGGCTACGACGTGGGCCTGCTGCGCGAGGGCTTCGACCGGCTGATCGACTCCCTCGCCCTGGACGTGCTGCTGCTGGACACCCACGCCGGGTTCAACAACGAGACCGTCACGGCGATGGCCAGCTCCGACGACCTGGTCGTGGTGACCCGCGCCGACCGGCTGGACCTGGCGGGCGCCCGCGAGACGGTCGCCCTCGCCGAACGCCTCGGCGGGGTCGGCCTGACCGTGGCGGTGAACATGGCCCCGGGCGGAGTGGTCCAGGAGCGGCTGCACGCGGAGGTCGAGCGCGTCTATGACACCCCTGTCTCGGCCGTCCTGCCGTACGCCCCGGAGATGGCCCTGCTGGCCGGCGAGCGCCTCTTCTGCACGGCGTACCCGCACCACCCGCTCGTCGCCGGCTACCGCCGCATCATCGCCGAGGTCAGCAACGGCACGACGGGGCTCCGCCGGTGAGCCGAGTTCCGCGCGGTTCGTCCGTCGGCCGTCGTTGGGCTGCCGGCCGTAGGGGGCTGGTCGCGGCCCCGCGGCGGAGCAGCATGTCGACACTGCCCCGCGCCCCTTCCGGGCGTCCAGTCCGGCCCGTTTTCAGCGACCGCACCCCCGGTGCGAGGAGGCTCATGATGCAGGAGAAGCGCGTCGCACGGACATTCGCGCCCAGCGTGGGGCGGATTCCCGTGGTGGATGTACGGCCCCGGGTCGACGGGGGACGCAGGCCCGCGCGGGCCGTGCCGGGCGAGGCGTTCGCGGTGTCGGCGACCGTGTTCCGCGAGGGCCATGACGCGGTCGCCGCCAACGTCGTGCTCACCTCCCCCGACGGCACCGAGGGCGAGTGGACGGCGATGCGGCTGCTGGCTCCCGGCACCGACCGGTACGCGGCCTGCGTCAGCGCCGACCGGGAGGGCGACTGGACGTTCCGCGTGGAGGCATGGTCCGACCCGGTCGCCACCTGGCGGCACGCCGCCGACCTCAAGGTGCCCGCCGGTCTGGACGTGCCGCTGATGCTGGAGGAAGGCGCGCTGCTGCTGGAGCGGGCCGCCGACGCCTTCGCGCCGCGCGAGGGCGCCCCGCTGCTCGCCGCGGTACGGCGGCTGCGCGACACCGCGCGGCCCCCGGAGGACCGTCTCGCCGCCGCCTCCGACCCGGTGGTGCTCGCCCTGCTGTCCGCCCGCCCGCTGCGCGAACTGGTCACCCGCTCCGAGGAGCTGCCGCTGCGCGTGGACCGCGAACGGGCCCTGTACGGCGCCTGGTACGAGATGTTCCCGCGCTCCGAGGGCGCGATCGTCCCCGGCAGCCCGTACGCCGACGGACTGCTGCGCGCCCCCCGCTCGGGCACCCTGCGCACCGCCGCGAAACGGCTGGAGGCCGTCGCGGACATGGGCTTCGACGTGGTCTATCTGCCGCCCGTGCACCCCATCGGCGGCACCCACCGCAAGGGCCCCGGCAACACCCTCACCGCCGGCCCGCACGACCCCGGCTCGCCCTGGGCGATCGGCTCCCCGGCCGGCGGGCACGACACGGTCCACCCCGACCTCGGCACCCTCGACGACTTCGACCGCTTCGTGGCCCGCGCGGGCGAACTGGGCCTGGAGGTGGCCCTGGACTTCGCGCTCCAGTGTTCCCCCGACCACCCCTGGGTCACCGAGCACCCCGAGTGGTTCCGGCACCGCCCCGACGGCTCCGTCGCGTACGCCGAGAACCCGCCGAAGAAGTACCAGGACATCTACCCGGTCGACTTCGACACCGACCCCGACGGCCTGCACGAGGAGTGCCTGCGCGTCCTGCGCCACTGGATGGCCCACGGGGTGCGCATCTTCCGCGTGGACAACCCGCACACCAAGCCGGTCGCCTTCTGGGAGCGGCTGATCGCGGCCGTCCACGACACCGACCCCGATGTGCTCTTCCTCGCCGAGGCGTTCACCCGCCCGGCGATGCTGCACACCCTGGCGCGCGTCGGATTCCACCAGTCGTACACCTACTTCACCTGGCGCAACTCCAAGGACGAGGTGGAGTCCTATCTGTCGGAGCTGGCCGGGCTCGGCGGCGAGGAGGCGGCCGCCTACCTGCGGCCCAACCTGTTCGTGAACACCCCCGACATACTGCACGCCTACCTCCAGTACGGCGGCCGGCCCGCCTTCGCCGTCCGCGCGGTGCTCGCCGCGATGGCCGGCCCGAGCTGGGGCATGTACGCGGGCTACGAACTGTTCGAGAACGTGGCCGCCGGGCCGGGCAGCGAGGAGTACCTGGACTCGGAGAAGTACGAGTACCGCCCGCGCGACTGGGAGGGCCGCGAGGCCGCCGGCGACTCGCTCGCCCCGCTGATCCGCACCCTCAACGGGCTGCGCCGCACCCACCCCGCCCTGCACCAGCTGCGCAATCTGCATCTGCACCGCACCGACAACGACGCGGTGATGTGCTTCTCCAAGCGGGACGACACCGACTGGGTGCTGGTCGTGCTCACCCTCGACCCGCACACCGCACGCGAGGCGACCGTCTTCCTCGACCTGCCCGCGCTCGGCCTGGAGCGCTCGGACTCCTTCGAGGTGTACGACGAGCTGTCCGGCCAGAGCTACCACTGGGGCCGCGACAACTACGTGCGCCTCGACCCCCAGACGCAAGTGGCCCATATCTTCACGGACGGGAACCCGCAGACGTGACCACCGCATCGCATGCCCGGGCCCTGCCCGCCACCGACCTCAAGCGCCTCGTCACCGGCGAGATCAGCGACCCGCACGCCCTGCTCGGCCCCCACCCGGGCCCGGACGGGGTGACCCTGCGGGTCCTGCGCCCGCTCGCCGACGCCGTCTACATAACCGACCCGTCCGGCTCCCCCCTGCTGGAGCTGGAGCACGAGTCCGAAGGCGTCTTCACCGGCCTGCTGCCCGGTCCCGGCGTCCCCGACTACCGGATCACCGCCGTCTACGGCGACCAGCTCCACCGCTACGACGACCCCTACCGCTTCCTGCCCACCCTCGGCGAGCTCGACCTGCACCTCGTGCACGAGGGCCGGCACGAGGAACTGTGGCGGGTGCTGGGCGCCAACGTCCGCCGCCACGAGTCGGGCTGGGGCCTGGTCACCGGCACGTCCTTCGCGGTGTGGGCGCCGGGCGCCCGCGCGGTCCGCCTGGTGGGCGACTTCAACCACTGGGACGGCCGCGCCCACCCGATGCGCTCCCTCGGCATCAGTGGCGTCTGGGAACTCTTCGTGCCGGACGCCGGCGACGGCTGCCACTACAAGTACGAGATCCTCACCCCCGACGGCCGCTGGATCCAGAAGGCCGACCCGCTCGCCACCCGCGCGGAGACCGCCCCCGGCACGGCGTCCATCGTCCACACCTCCCGCCACGAGTGGGGCGACACGGCCTGGATGGCCCGCCGAGCCTCCTTCTCCGCGCACCGCGAGCCGCTGAGCGTCTACGAACTGCACCTCGGCTCCTGGCGCCCCGGCCTCGGCTACCGCGAACTCGCCCGCGAACTCCCGGCGTACGTCAAGGCGCTGGGCTTCACCCACGTGGAGTTCCTGCCGGTCGCCGAGCACCCCTTCGGCGGCTCCTGGGGCTACCAGATCACCTCCTACTACGCCCCCGCCGCCCGGCTCGGCGGCCCCGACGACTTCCGTCTCCTGGTCGACGCCCTGCACCAGGCCGGGATCGGCGTCATCCTCGACTGGGTGCCCGCCCACTTCCCGCGCGACGACTGGGCCCTGGCCCGCTTCGACGGCACCCCGCTGTACGAGCACGCCGACCCACGCCGCGGCGAACACCCCGACTGGGGCACCTACGTCTTCGACTACGGCCGCAACGAGGTCCGCAACTTCCTCGTCGCCAACGCCCTCTACTGGATAGAGGAGTTCCACATCGACGGCCTGCGGGTGGACGCGGTCGCCTCCATGCTCTACCTCGACTACTCGCGCGGCGACGGCCAGTGGCTGCCCAACGTCTACGGCGGACGTGAGCAGCTGGAGGCCGTGGAGTTCCTCCAGGAGGTCAACGCCACCGTGCCACGCCGCAACCCCGGCGTGATGACCATCGCGGAGGAGTCCACCTCCTGGGACGGCGTGACCCGGCCCACCGACCACGGCGGTCTCGGCTTCTGCCTGAAGTGGAACATGGGCTGGATGCACGACTCCCTGTCGTACATGTCGAAGGACCCCGTGCACCGCCAGTACCACCACCACGACATGACCTTCGCGATGGTCTACGCGTACTCCGAGAACTTCCTGCTGCCCATCTCCCACGACGAGGTCGTGCACGGCAAGGGCTCCCTCCTGACGCGGATGCCCGGCGACCGCTGGCAGCAGCTCGCCAACCTGCGCGCCTACCTCGCCTTCATGTGGGCTTTCCCGGGCAAGCAACTCCTCTTCATGGGGCAGGAGTTCGCCCAGGAGTCGGAGTGGTCCCACGACCTCGGCCCGGACTGGACGCTGCTGGGCCGCGCCCCGCACGCCGGGGTGCGCGACCTGGTCCGCGACCTCAACCGCGGCTACCAGTCCTCACCCGCCCTGTGGCGCCACGACACCGCGCCGGAGGGCTTCAGCTGGATCGACGCGGACGCCGCCCAGGACAACGTGTACTCGTTCGTCCGCCGCGGGGAGCACGACGAGGTCCTCGTCTGCGTCTGCAACTTCCAGCCGAACCCCCGGCCGGGCTTCCGTGTCGCCCTGCCGCACGCCGGCGAGTGGACGGAGACCCTCAACACGGACGCCCCCGGCTACGGCGGCAGCGGCGTCCTCAACCCGGGCCCCCTCCACGCCACCCCCCACCCCCACCAGGGCTTCCCCGCCAGCACGGAAATCACCCTCCCGCCCCTGGGAGTCACCTGGCTACGCCCCCTGTGACGGCTCCCGGCACCACCGTGCCTTGCGCGAGTGGAGATGACGACCTGGCGGAGAGGAGGAGGGCGAGCGGCCCGGCAGGCAGAAGGAACCGGCCTTCGCGGACGGCCTGAACAGCATCGTCGACTGGCCACCACATCAACTTGAAGTCCTGCTCTGTCTCGGTGAGCCGCTGTGGGCCGAGCGTCAGATCGGTGGCTTCCCACAGGTGTACCTTCGCGGGCGAGGCCAGCGTGATGGCGTACGTTCCGAGCGATCGCCAGGTGCGGGCGGTGACTCCGGCCTCCTCTTTGAGCTCCCGGCGTGCGCAGTCGACCGGAGTCTCATCGGCCTCGAAGCGTCCTCCGGGCAGGAACAGGTACTCGCCTCCGTGGCGGGGGAACTGGGCGCTCAGCACGGCCACGTGGCCGTTCGCGTCGCGGGCCAGGATCACGGAGGCGTCGCGCGTCTCTTCGCTCATGCGGCAGGAGCGTAGCCGTCAGCCGTGCACCCAGGCGGCGTACGGCACGTTGAAGACAGTCGGGTGGGCGATGCCGCGTCCGCGGTAGCCGTCGTCGCCGTACGCGTCGCCGTGGTCGGCGCACATGATGACGAGCCATCGGCCGAGCAGGGCCAGCCCGTCGAGGAGCCGGCCGAGATGTTCGTCGGCATAGGCCAGGGCGGCGGCCTGGGAGGCGGCTGTGTCCGTCAAGGAGCGTTAGACACGTCCTCGGCTCAGTAAGCGTCTGCCCAGCTCAGCGGCCTACCGGCCCCTGCAGCACGTCGGCCCCCGCCGGAAGACGGGGGCCGATCACGAGGTCGGGGGTCAGCTCAGGCGGACAGGTGTCCGCCCTTGATCGCACCGACGAACGACGACCAGCGGTCTGCCGGGAAGACGAGTACCGGACCGCTGGGGATCTTGCTGTCACGTACAGGGACGATGTCAGAAGCGATGGCAATCTTCGGCGACCACTCGACACAACTGCCGCCCCCGTTGCCGCTATACGTAGACTTGACCCACTCCGCGCTAGAGAGGTCGGGTATCGGACTCATCGGGTAGTGCCTCCATTACGGACCGGATGAAAGTCGCAGTGTCGTTTGGCGACAGAGCGCAAGCTCTCAGAAGATCGTAAGCCCGCTGACGTGCCGAGACGGTTGCTCGGTCCTCCAGTAACGTCCCGGTCGAAATGCTCTCTTCGTAGGCCACCTGTGCCCCGTGGTCGAGGGTCATCAACGTCAGCGTGCCCCCTACCAAGGCATGTCCCCCGTGACTGAACGGGAGAACCTGCACAACGCTCGTCGGAGTCAGCGTCAGATCGACCAGGCGCGCCAACTGTGCTCGCATCACGGAGGGACCGCCGAACGACCGTCGCAGCGCTGCCTCATCAAGGATCAGCGCCAGATCGGGCGGTGGGGTGGCCTGCAACAGAGCTTGTCTACTCATGCGCGCGGTCACCAGTTCCTCAACGGCGTTGGGCAGCGCTCTGGGATCGAATGCTACGAACAGAGCACGGGCATATTCCTCGGTCTGGACAAGCCCCGGCACAATCTGACCGGCGTACTCCTGAATGAGGCAGGCTTGAGCCTCAAGTTCCATCCTGCGTCGGAATTGATCGGGGTGGATTTCACGTCGAGCTAGCCCGTACAACTCTGCAAAGATCCCGTCCGTCCCAAAGGCTGCGTCCAGCATGGCTGGAAGTTCAGGCGGGGGCATGGCCTCGGCCGTCTCGATACGGGATACGTGGCTCTTGCTGATGTTGATCACACCGGACAGGGCTTCAAGGCTCATGCCCGCCCGTTCCCTGTAGGAACGCATTTTCGCCCCGAACAGGTGCCGGGCGGACCGGTCTGGTGTCAGCTCGCGCGGTCGTGCACCCATCTGCGCCTCACATTTCCCCAACTCCCGCTCGGGAGATGAACCACCCCTGAGAGTACGCCTGATGAGCAACCCTCAGAACAGACGAGACCCCCGCGACGCTGTGAACGTCCGGGGGCGTGGCCCACGCTTCCAAGGAGCGCAGACTCATGCACTGTATCGCCCGTTTACTCGAACTGCTGGTGTGGTTCTTCAGACCTTCGCGTGGTCGTCATCGTGCGGTCGCGCCTCCTCCGGTGCCCGTGCGGTTGGACGCGCCGACGCCACGCCTGCGCCGGGTTGTGGTGCCTTGTGTGCCGTTGCTGCGGGGTGAGGACACTGAGCTTGTCCGGCCGTATCTGGTGGCGTTCGAGGAGCAGCGGCGGAAGGCGCGGTTGCGGGGCGCGCGGGGGCTGGTCGTCGACGGAGTCAGCGCCGGGGGGCTGCGGGTGCCCGGGGCGGGTGCGGGTGCGGGGGTGGTCCGGTGAGCGGGACGACTGGGGCGGGGCGTATGCGGCTGCTGCCGTTCGGCGGTCCGGACGGCAAGCGCGCGTATCTGTCGTCGGACGGTCCGGACAGCTTCCTGAACAGGTTCGCGGATCTGCTGGAGGCGCGGCAGCTGGACATGGGGGCGCGCATGCTCGTCTTCGCGCGGGAGGCGCTGGAGCGCCCCGGGCTGGATGAGCGCGAGCTGAGGTGGCTGTCGGAGCGGCTGTGCGAGGCGCTGACGGATGCGCTGCGGGTGGCGGAGAGCCGCGAACGTGAGCAGGGGTCCGGCGCGTGCGGCGCGCCGCAGGACGGCGGGGACGCGTCGCAGGACGGCGGGGATGCCGGATGAGCGGGGGCCGGATGACGCTGCGCGTCTACCAAATCTCTGCGGGCGGGGAGGTCACGCCCGGGCGTGCGGAAACCGTGGTGGACGGACGGGGCGGCCCGGTGCCGGTGCGGTCCGTGTTCCCGCCGTGCCGCTGTCCGCGCTGCCGCGCGGACCTGCCGGGCAGGCGTGCGGACGGCGGGGGTTGGTGATGCGCGCCTTCTGCCGCCGTGTACGGCGTCACGCGGGGGCTGTGTCGGTCGTGGTGTGCGTGTGGGTGGCGCTGCCCCTGCTGGCCGTGGCCGTGGTGACCCGCCTGCCGTGAGACCGGCCGTCCGTCCCGCCGCTGCGCCTCCCCCGGGGTGAGGCGGGGTGGACGGCTTCCAGGGCCCCCGGGGGCGGTGGACGGGGTCCCCGGCATCCCCGTTGCTGCCCCCGTGCGGGCCCGTCGGCCCCCGGAGCGTCATCCGTGTGACGCTCCGGGGGCCGTTCTGTTGCCCGGGGCTGTCACCGGTGCGGACGCTCAGGGCTTGGCGCCATGCCCTCGGCGGTGGAGCCCAGTTGCCGCCCTGTGCGGCGGGTGGCAGTGCGAGCAACTCGGAGTCGGTGACGGCGGCCCGCTCGGGCCCGATGTGGTCGGCGGACACCTGCGGGGACCGTGGGGGCGCCTGGAGGCGCTGGACGAGTGCCATTACCTGACTCGCTTCCGTGGTGTGGGCGGGGGCACGGTGTAGGCGTGCTGGCCGGGGTCGTACTCGGCCTTGTCGAGGTCGAGCCAGTCAGGCAGCAGCTCACCCGGCACGAACACCACTTCCCCGCCGTGCGCGGGGGGATGTATGCGCCGGCAGTGCGGCCGGCGGATGGCGCCGGCCCCGTGTGCGCGTTCCTGCGCCCGTATGTCCGCTGCCGCCTCGCGCCGTTCGAGCGCGGTCGGTTCCTGTCCGGGCATCATGAGGCGGCCTTGAGGTAGCGGTACACGGCGAACGCGCGGGGCCGGGCGAGCTGCACGTCCCCGCGCCAGTGCGCCACGATGCCGACCTGTCCGTTCTCCGCGTACCGCTCGGTCAGCGTCTGAATGGTCAGGTCGAGCCGCTGGCCGATGAGGGGTTGGGTGAAGTCTCCGGCGAACAGGTCCGCCATGGTGGTGCCGGTGCCGGGGGTCATGGCTGCGAGGTAATCGCGCGGTCACTGTCTGCGGGTACGGTTGATGGCAGGTGGGACCGTGAACACCGTGAACGCCATGGAACTGTCGGGAGTGATGACATGGCCACGAGGAACCGCACGCCCAACCCTGACCTGGACAGGCTGCTTGAGCAGGCACGATGGACTCGCACGCAGTTGGCGCAGCAAGTCAACCGGCTCGGCCCCCAGGCTGGACTGCACCTGACGTACGACCGGACGGCCGTGGCGCACTGGATCGCTGGTACGCCGCCGAAACCCGAGGTCAGGCCCCTGATTCTTGAAGCCCTCTCCGCTCGGTTAGGCCGGCCCGTCACCCATGCGGAAGCTGGGCTTCAGCCCGCGCGGTCCGGTGGAGCCCCTGAACCGGTCGACACTGTCGAGGAGTTGATCGACCTAGGAAGGGCGGATATGGACCCATCCCGTCGCGCAGTCCTGGCCGCGACCCTGTTCTCCGCCGCGCTCTCCGTGCCCGTGTTCCAGTCGGCCGCCCGGGCCGCGGACGGCCCGGTCAGCCCGGGCAAGGCCACAACCCGGATCGGCGCCTCGCAAGTCGCCTCCGTACGCTCGATGACGGACCGGATCGCGGACATCCTCGACGAGTTCGGCGCCGGCCACGCGCGCCCCATGGCTGCGGCCTTCCTCGTCAACACAGTCGGACCGTGGCTGCGGGCACAGGCGTCCGAACCGGTGAAGCGGGACATGCTCGCAGCGGCCTCGGACCTGACCTACCTCACGGGCTGGATGGCCATGTACGAGAAGTCCCACGGGCTGGGACAGACGTACTACACCAAAGCACTCAAACTCGCCGACGAGGCGGGTGATCACCTCACCTACTGCCGCACCCTGCGCGGCATGTCACTCCAGGCGTCGAACCTGAGGCACGGGCGAATGGCGCTGGAGCTGGCCGATTCGGCAGCTGAGGCCGCACCGTCGGCCGGCCCCCGCCTGGTGGCGTTCCTGCGCGGACAGCAGGCGCACGCGGCGTCCATGGTGGGGGACCGGCGTCAGGCCCACAACCGGCTGCGCGAGGCCGAGGTGGCACTGTCACAGGCGGACGACCGGCGCGACGCGATCGGCGGCTACGACCAGACCGCCTACCTCTTCCACGTCTCTCACGTGCTCATGGAGGAAGGCGACCTGCCAGGCAGCATCGCCGCCATGAAGCAGTCCATCCGCGTGCAGCCCGCCCAGGAGCGCCAGGGACGCGTCCACGCTTACGCGGTCCTCGCGCAGCGCCAACTGCGGCATGGGCACGTGGAAGCCGCGTGCGACTCGTGGCTGCACTTCCTCGACGAGTACGAGCACGTCTCGTCAGTCCGCGGTGACGACCACTTCACCACGATGCGCACGGACCTCGCGCCCTACGCCAAGACGCGCGCAGTGCGGGAGCTCGCAGGCCGGACGCGTGAGGTCGCAGCGGCCAAGGCCTGAGAGGGCATGTGGTCTAGGCGGAAGGCCGATCCGCCTAGGCCGAAAGCCCCCTCAAAGCTCAAGCACAAGCCGCCCCCGCACATGCCCCTGCTCCCCCACCACATGCGCCTGGGAGACCTCGTCGAGCGAGAACACCCGATGCACGTGCCCCCGCAACCGCCGAGCGCCCAGCAGGGCGGACACCCGCTCGAACACCCCCACGTCCGGCCGGACATACGTGAACCCCGCCCGCACCCCACGCGCCTCCGCCGCACCCGCCTGCCCCGCCCCCTCCCCCTTGAGCGAGACGACGACACCCCCGGGCCGCACGACGTCCAGCAACCGGAACCACTCCGCCCCACCCATCGGATCCACCGCGAGATCCACCCCCTTCACCTCACGGACCATGTCGTGGGCGACGACCTCCCGCGCCCCCAGCGACAGCACGAAGTCCCGGTTCCCCGCCGACGCCGTCCCGACGACCTCCGCCCCCGCGTCCGCCGCGAGCTGCACCACGACATGCCCGACCCCACCGGCCGCCCCCGGCACCAGCACCCGCTGCCCGGCCGTGAGCCCCCCGTGCTCGAACAGCGTCTGCCACGCCGTGAGCACGACCATCGGCAGCGCGGCGGCCTCCACGTACTCCAACCCCTCGGGAACAGGGGCGAGTTCGGATTCCGGAGCCACCGCATAACCGGCGTACGCCCCGGCGAGCGCCGGGAAGCGCGGCATGCCGTACACCCGGTCCCCGACGGCGAACCGCCCGGCTCCCGGCCCGGTCGCGGCGACGCTCCCGGCGAGGTCCCAGCCGAGCACGGCGGGGAAGGACTCCACGGCGACCCCGCGCCCGGCGCGGCTGAGCCAGTCGATCGCGTTGACCCCGGCCGCCGCCACCCGCACGAGCACCTCCCCGGGCCCCGGCTCCGGCACGGGCAGCTCGGCGAGGCGCAGACGGTCGGGGGCGCCGAACCCATCGATGACGGCGGCACGCATGGTCATCAGTTCCTCCACGGGTGAAGACGGGGGTGCTAGACCGACACGAGTCCGGGATCGGCGACCTTGACGTCGAGGAGCACCGGCCCGTCGGCGCCGAGGGCGTCGCGCAGGGCCTGCCGCAGCCCCTCGGGCGTACCGACGGTCTCCGCGCGCACCCCGAACCCGCGCGCGATCAACGCCACGTCGAGCCCGCCGAGGTCGTAGCCCGCCGCCCAGGACTCGTGGTCCTGAAGGTAGTACTTCAGGGACAGGTAACCGGAGTTGTCCGGAATGACGAAGGTGACGGGAAGGTTGTGGCGCCCGGCCGTCCACAGGGAGTGGACGGCGTACTGCGCGGCGCCCTCCCCGACCACGACGACCACCCGCCGGTCGAGCCGGGCCAGCGCGTAGCCGACGGCACGGGCGATCGGGACGGTGGCGAGCCCCAGCCGTCCGAGCACGTCCAGGGCGGCCTCACGCACGGTCCGCGGGCCGGGGTCGCTCACGGCTCTCACTCTCCTGGTGGTTACGGGCCTGCGGGGCGCGGAGAACCGCGCGACCAGCAACGACGCTCGGAAAGCCTGGCACGACGGCGACCCCGCGCGATCCCCGTCAGGAGGAGTTCAGCCCGACTCCCTGAGGTCGCCACCGCCCCCGCCACCGCCACTGTCACCGCCGCCGTCACCGCGACCGCCACTGTCACCGCCACCGCCACCGCCGCCGTGACCGTCACCGTCACCGTCACCGCGACCGCCGCCCTCCCCGAGACCCTCGCCCAGCACACGCCCGTACACGGCGTGCACCCGCTCCGCCGCCAGGTCCCACCCGAAGTGCTTCACGGCCCGCAGCCGCCCGGCCGCCCCCATGGCACGGGCCGTCCCCGGCTCGGCCAGCAGCCGGTTCACCGCGGCGGCGAAGTCGGCGGCGAAACGTTTCGGGTCCAGCGGCGTCCCGGTCCCGTCCCGCTCCTGCTCGATCGGCACCAGCACCCCGGTCTCCCCGTCGACGACCACCTCGGGGATGCCCCCGGTGGCCGTCGCCACCACCGCCGTGCCGCAGGCCATCGCCTCCAGGTTGACGATCCCCATCGGCTCGTACAGCGACGGGCACACGAACACGGCCGAGTGCGTGAGGAGTTGCCGCAGCGACACGGGGTCGAGCATCCCGTCGATCCGCACGACACCGCCCCGCTTCCGGCTCAACTCGTCGGCCAGTACGGCGGTCTCGGCCGCGATCTCGGCGGTGTCCGGCTGCCCGCAGCACAGCACCAGCTGCGCCACCGGGTCCATGTCGAAGGCGGCGCGCAGGAGTTGGGGCAGCCCCTTCTGCCGGGTGACGCGCCCGACGAACAGCACGATGGGCCGGTCGGGGTCGATACCGTGCCGCAGGAGGGCGTCGGTGCCGAGGTCGGGCCCGTGCGCGGCGGCGTCGATGCCGTTGTGCACGACGTGCACGCGCTCGGGGTCGACGCCGGGGTAGACGCGCAGGATGTCCTCGCGCATGGCGTGCGAGACGGCGACCACCGCGTCGGCGTGCTCCAGTGCGGCGCGTTCCACCAGGGACGACAGGGCGTATCCCCCGCCGAGCTGTTCGGTCTTCCAGGGCCGCAGCGGCTCCAGGCTGTGCGTGGTGACCACGTGCGGGATGCCGTACAGCGTCTTCGCCAGATGGCCGGCCGCGTTGGCGTACCAGGTGTGGCTGTGCACGAGGCGGGCGCCCGCGCAGCCGGCCGCCATCGCCACGTTGGCGCCGAGGGTGCGCAGCGCGGTGTTCGCCCCGTCGGCGAGGTGGGGCTCGGCGTAGGCGGTCACGCCCGCCTCGTCGCGGGGTGCGCCGAAGCAGTGCACGCGCAGGTCGACCAGGCGCCTGAGGGCCTTGGCGAGTTCGGCGGCGTGGACTCCGGCTCCGCCGTAGATCTCCGGCGGGTACTCCTTGGTGAGCAGATCGACGCGTGTCTTCATCTGACTTCCTGAGGTCGGCGAGCCTGGCAATGCGGTCTCGGCAGCCACGGCCCGGCCCGCGGGGCAGGAGGTCGGCCCGGTGGGGCGGGTCACAGGCTGCCTGAACTGGCCTTGCGGGGGACCGGCGGCGACGCGACGGCGGGGTTGGTGGCACGCCGGCCACCGGCCCCCTCGGCCGCAAGGTAGACGAGATCCGGGTCCGTCCGGCGGGCCCGGGAGCCGCGCGGAGCGGGTCGGGAAGCGGCGGACGCCCGGAGCTCGTTCTCCAGGCCGTCCGCAGGGCCCGCGGCCCGAAGCGCGGCCCGAAGCCGACGGTCTGCTCCGGGGAGCGTTGCGGTCGGCGGCGGGGGCGGCCGGCCGGGCGCGCCGCCGGGGAAGGGCCTCCGCGATCTTCCGGGCGTCGGCCGGCGCCTGCCGCACCCGCGCCTCGGCGTCCGCGTCGGCCCCGGCGAACCCGGCGGCCCCGGCAGCCCCGGCAGCCCCGGCGAACCCGGCAGCCCCGGCGAACCCGGAGCTCCCGTACTAGGCGAGGCTGCGGTAGTCGTGGGCGCGCCTTGGCCGGCCCGTACAACAGGTACGTTCCGACGGCCTGGACCAGCCAGGGGTGCCGGCCCGGTCAACCCCCGGCCGGCACCCCGTGGGTCGGCTGCTGCCGGGGCAGGACACACCCCTCATCGCAGGCACCCCGGGGGTCGGCTCCTGCCGGGCCAGGACACACCCCTCATCGCAGGCACCCCGAGGGCTGGCTGCTGCCGGGGCAGGACACACCCCTCACCGCACCCCCGCCCCCCGCACCGTGAACCCGATCACCGACCCGCCGCCCTCGCGGGCGTATGCGAACGGGGCGCCCCCGTGGGTCAGGGAGATCTCGCGGACGATGGACAGGCCGAGGCCCGAGCCGGGCAGGGCGCGGGCGTCGGCCGCGCGGTAGAAGCGGTCGAAGACGCGGGCGAGGTCGTCGTCGGTGATGCCGGGGCCACGGTCGAGAACCTCGACGCGGACAGGTGAGGCGGGGCCGCCGCTGACGCGGATCTCGATGGCCGAGGCGCCGCCGCGGTCGAACTTGGCGGCGTTCTCGACCAGGTTGGAGACCGCGCGGGTCAACTGCCCGGCGCGGCCCTCGGTGACGGTGGCGCCGCTCGCGGCGACGAGGATCTCGCGGCCGGTGCGGCGGCGGGCGAGGGCCGCGACCTCCTCGACGACGTCGGCGAGGTCCACCCGCTGCGGCGGCTCGCTGTCGGACTGACCGGCGGCGAGGTCCACCAGCTCGTTCACCAGGTCGGTCAGTTCGCGTGCCTCCTCGCCGAGGTCGGCGACCAGTTCCTCGCGGGCCTCGGGGGGCAGTTCGCCCATCCGCTTCAGCAGGGAGATGTTCGTCCGCAGCGAGGTCAGCGGCGTACGCAGTTCGTGGCCCGCGTCCTGGACCAGCCGCCGCTGGTCCTCCTCCGACTGCGCGAGCCGGCCCAGCATGCGGTCGAAGGCCCGCCCGAGGCGTCCGACCTCGTCGCTGCCGGACACCGGCACCTGGATGCCGAGCCGGCGCGTGCGGGCGACGGCCTCCGCGGCGGAGGTGAGGACGACCAGCCGCCGGGTGATCCGCCAGGCCAGCCACCAGCCGAACAGGCCCGCGCCCAGCACGACCGCGCCGACCAGCACGAGCGTGCGCTGCTGGAGCACCCGCAGCAGATCCTCGGTGTCGCTGAACTGCTGCCCGACCTGCACCGCGCCACGGCCGCCGCCGAGCGCCACGGTCGCCACCCGGTAGACGTCGCCGTCGACCTGCACATCCCGGTGCACCACCACCCGCCCGGCCGCCGGCGCACCCGCGACCAGGCGGTCGTCACCGGTCACCGGCAGACCCGGGCTGCCCTCGTCGAAGACCGCCCCGTCCGGCCCGAGCACCTGCACATCCGTGCGGGCCGGCCGGACCAGGTCGTGACCGGGTGCCGAGGTGAAGTCGGCCGGGTTCATCGGAGCGCGCCGCACCTCGGCCCGTACGTCCTGCACGACCTCGTCGAACACCGTCTGCTGGTCCACCCGCACCAGCCGGGCCGCGGCGCTGTAGGACAGGATGCCGACCAGCACGGTGACCCCGGCGGTCACCGCCGCGAAGGACATCGCGAAGGTGGTGCGCAGCGACACCAGCCGCCACAGCCGGCCGCCGCCCACTCAGCCCTCCCGCAGGACGTAACCCACCCCGCGCACCGTGTGGATCAGCTGCGGCGCGCCGGGCTCGTCGAGCTTGCGGCGCAGATAACCGACGTACACGGCGAGGTTCTTGGAGCCGGGCCCGAAGTCGTAGCCCCAGATGCGGTCGTAGACGGTGGCGTGGTCCAGGACCGTCCCGGCGTGCCGGACGAGCAGCTCCAGCAGCTCGAACTCGGTGCGGGTCAGCTCCAGTTCGCGCTCGCCGCGCCAGACCCGGCGGGCCTGCGGGTCCATGCGCACACCCGCCGCCTCCAGCAGGCTCTGGACGGGTGCGGCGGGCTCGGGAGCGGCGGTGGCGGCCTCGGGCGCCGGACTGGTGCGGCGCAGCAGGGCGCGCAGCCGGGCGAAGACCTCCTCCACGTCGAAGGGCTTGACCACGTAGTCGTCCGCCCCCGCGTCCAGGCCCGCGATCCGGTCCGCGGTCTCCACCAGCGCGGTCAGCATCAGGATCGGCGTACGGTCGCCCTCGGCGCGCAGCTCACGGCAGACCTGGAGCCCGTCCTTGCCGGGCATCATCACATCGAGCACGAGCACGTCCGGCGGCATCCGGTGCGCCTCGGCCAGCGCCTCCACACCGTCGGCGACGGCCGTCACCCGGTACCCCTCCAGGGTCAGGGCGCGCTCCAGGGCATGCCGGATCGCACGGTCGTCTTCGGCGAGCAGAAGTGTCGGGGCCACCCGTCCAGTGTGGCAAAGCCATCTGTGCCGGCGAGTGGCCCCGGCCCGCGGACCCCGCGCTTCTTACCGTCCGCTCACCCGGTGGGCCGCAGCTCCGCGAGCCGCTGCTCGAAGGGCACGACGGCGAACTCGTCCTTCGGCGCGGGCCGCCGCGCGCCAAGACCGCTCATCAGCGCGGCCAGTTCACCCGCGGCCCGGTCGATCCGCTCCTGGAGCCCCTCGGCGCCCCAGTCCTCCGAGGCGGCGTACACCCCGGTCGGCACGACCACGGCCCGCAGGTGGGCGAACAGCGGCCGCAGCGCGTGCTCCAGCACCAGCGAGTGCCGGGCGGTGCCGCCGGTCGCGGCGATCAGCACGGGCTTGCCGGTGAGCGCGTCCTTGTCGAGGACGTCGAAGAACGACTTGAACAGTCCGCTGTACGAGGCCGAGAACACGGGCGTGACGACGACCAGGCCGTCCGCCCCGGTCACGGCGTCGAGTGCGGCGGCGAGCGCCCGGCCGGGGAAGCCGTTGGTGAAGTGGTGCGCGATCTCCACGGCGAGCTCGCGCAGCTCCACGACCTCCACATCGACGGGCTCCTGCCGGTCCACCGCGGCGGCCAGCCGGTCGGCGAGCAGCCGGGTCGAGGACGGGACGCTCAGCCCCGCGGAGACGACGACGAGCTTCATGCGACGGCCTCCTTGTCCGACTCGTGTGCCTCGGCGGCCAGCAGCGAGGCGTGGGTGGGCGCGTCCGGCACGTCCGCGGGGCGCCCGGCGGCGAACTCCTTGCGCAGCACCGGCACGACCTCCTCGCCCAGCAGGTCGAGCTGCTCCAGCACGGTCTTCAGCGGCAGCCCGGCGTGGTCCATCAGGAACAGCTGACGCTGGTAGTCACCGGCGTACTCGCGGAAGCCCAGGGTCTTCTCGATCACCTGCTGCGGCGAGCCGACGGTCAGCGGGGTCTGGTCGGTGAAGTCCTCCAGGGAGGGCCCGTGCCCGTAGACCGGCGCGTTGTCGAAGTACGGCCGGAACTCGCGGACCGCGTCCTGGGAGTTCGCGCGCATGAACACCTGCCCGCCGAGCCCGACGATCGCCTGCTCGGGCGTGCCGTGGCCGTAGTGGGCGTACCGGGCGCGGTACAGCTCGATCATCCGCTTGGTGTGGTCGGCCGTCCAGAAGATGTTGTTGTGGAAGAAGCCGTCGCCGTAGTACGCGGCCTGCTCGGCGATCTCCGGCGAGCGGATCGACCCGTGCCAGACGAACGGCGGTACGCCGTCCAGCGGGCGCGGCGTGGACGTGAAGCCCTGAAGGGGCGTGCGGTGCTTGCCCTCCCAGTTCACGACGTCCTCGCGCCACAGCCGGCGCAGCAGCGCGTAGTTCTCGATCGCCAGGTCGATGCCGTCGCGGATGTCCTTGCCGAACCAGGGGTAGACCGGGCCGGTGTTGCCGCGCCCCATCATCAGGTCCACCCGGCCGTCGGCCAGGTGCTGGAGCATCGCGTAGTCCTCGGCGATCTTCACCGGGTCGTTGGTGGTGATCAGGGTGGTGGAGGTGGAGAGGATCAGCTTCTCGGTCCGCGCGGCCACGTAGCCGAGCATCGTCGTCGGCGACGACGGCACGAACGGCCGGTTGTGGTGCTCACCCGTGGCGAAGACGTCGAGACCCACCTCTTCCGCCTTCAGCGCGATGGCGACCATGGCCTTGATCCGCTCCCGCTCGCTCGGCGTACGCCCCGTCGTCGGGTCCGGTGTGACATCGCCGACGGTGAAGATCCCGAACTGCATGGCCACCCTCCAGGTAGTTGACCGTTGAACTATACCGCTGAACGGTCACCCTCGCACGGTTATTCCACGCCCCTCCCCACCCGGACCCGGCACCCCTCACCCGCACCCCAAGGCCCCCACAGGGACGACCCCAGCCCCCCACACCCGGCCCGACGCCACCACCCGACCCCCGAGCCCCGCTCACAACCCGGGACAACATCCGCGAGCAACCGGCCGGCCACCCCCAGGGGCGCGGGGAACTGCGCGACCAGCCCTACACAGCACCCGTGACCAACCAGCCGACCCCACCCCCAGGGCGCGGGGAACTGCGCGACCAGCCACACCCAACCCGCACCCACCGAGAAACCCCCGCCCACCCCCACCCGGACGCCCCCCAAACCCGGCCCTGGCGCCGCACACCCGGCCCCCCGAGCCCCCGCTCACAACCCGCGACAACATCCGCGAGCAACCGGCCGGCCACCCCCAGGGGCGCGGGGAACTGCGCGACCAGCCACACCCAACCCGCACCCACCGCGAACCCCGGCCCCCAAGCCGCCCACCCGCGCCGACCGGCACAGGCGGACGACCCCGCCCCGAGGAACCGCCCGACCGCTCACGGCACCAGGACCAGCCGCCCCCGGACCCCGCCCTCGGCCAGCCGCGCATGCGCCTTGACCACGTCGTCCAGCGCGAACACCTCGGCCACCCGCGTCGACAGCACCCCCTCGTCCAGCAGCTGCGCCAGCTCCGCCAGCCGGGCCCCGTCCGCGCCCACCTCGACGGCGGCCGTACGAACCCCCCGCACCGACGCGGGCTGGGCCTGCGGGATCACCCCCGCGTACGCACCCTCGTCCCGCACCCAGGCCAGCGCCGGCTCACCCAGCACCGCCGTGTCCAGCACCGCGTCGAAGCCGCCGGCCACCCCGTCGGTGACGAAGTCCGACGCGCCCAGCGACCGCACCAGTTCCTCGTCGCCCGCGCGGGCCAGCCCGGTCACGGCGAACCCCTGGTGCGCGGCGAGCTGCACGGCGTAACCGCCGACCGCGCCCGCCGCGCCGGTCACCAGCAGCGACTGCCCCGGGCGCAGCCCCAGCAGATCGAGCGCCTGCGCGGCCGTCAGCGCGTTCAGCGGCAGCGTCGCCGCGTGCACCGCGTCCACCGAACCAGGCGCCTTCGCCACCGCGTCCGCGTCCACGACGACGTACTCCGCGTGCGTCCCCAGCGGCTTCGCCGTGCCGTACACCAGCGCGACGACCTCGTCACCCACGTTCCACGCCGAGGCGACACCGACCGCGTCCACCGTGCCGGCCACGTCCCAGCCGAGCCCGATCCGCGCACCGGCCCCGCCGAAGACACCCGCGCGCACCCCGGCGTCGACCGGGTTCAGCGCGGCCGCCACGACCTTGATCCGCACCTGCCGGGCCCCCGGCTCGGGCGCCGCCGCGTCCACGACCCGCACGGCCTCGGGACCGCCGAACTCCGTCACGACTGCTGCACGCATCTCAACTCTCCCCGGTTGTAGGTCATTCACGGGGCTTCCGACCCCGTGCCAACAACCCTAGGAAGAGTTACTATCTATTGGTAAGTAGTTACCTGAAGGTGCGTACCTCACCCCGAGGAGAGCCATGGCCACCCAGACCGCGGCCCAGCGACGCGAGCAGGCCCGCGCCGAGTACGACGCGTTCATCAAGGCGTGCCCCACCAACCAACTCCTCGACCGCATCAGCGACAAGTGGGTCAGCCTCGTCGTCTCCGCGCTCGCCGCCCGCCCCATGCGTTACAGCGACCTCAGCCGCAAGATCGCCGGAGTGAGCCCCAAGATGCTCACCCAGACCCTGCGCACCCTCGAACGCGACGGCCTCGTCACCCGCACCGTGACCCCGTCCGTCCCGGTCCGCGTCGACTACGAGCTCACCACCCTCGGCAGCAGCCTCGCCCACCTGCTCACCGCGGTGAAGGACTGGGCCGAGACCCACTTCGACGAGGTCCACCGGGCCCGGGAGCGCTACGACACGGACCAGGCGGCCGCCTGAGCCGCGCAGCCGCACGGTGGCCTCGGGCACCTCGTCGGGCCCGTGGTTGAGCGCGGCGAACCGCACCCGCATCCGCCCGTCCGCCATCACCGCGGACCCGTGATACGCCAGGTCCGCCTCCCATGCCCCGCCCCCGGGCACGGCCGCACCGGCCCCCGCGGCCGCCACCACCGCGCCCGCGCCGACGGCCGCCAGCACCGCACCGCACACCACCAGCCTCCGCGCCGCCCTGCGCATGCCACCCACCAGCCCTCCAGACCTCACCGGGCCCTCGGCACGCACCCGGTTCCGCACCGCTATGCATCCCACGCCCCGCCGGACGGCAGGCGCCCTCCATCAGGTGACACCCGCACCGCGTGCCAGGCTGAGCCCATGCTCGTCGCCCGGTCCGCCGCCCTCTTCGTCGTCGCCGCCCTCTTCGAGATCGGAGGGGCCTGGCTGATCTGGCAGGGCCTGCGCGAGCACCGCGGCTGGCTGTGGATCACCGGCGGCATCCTCGCCCTCGGCGCGTACGGCTTCGTCGCCACCTTCCAGCCCGACGCCCACTTCGGCCGCGTCCTCGCCGCGTACGGCGGGATCTTCGTGGCCGGGTCGATCGCATGGGGCGTGGTCGCGGACGGCTACCGCCCCGACCGCTGGGACATCACCGGCACCCTGGTCTGCCTCGCCGGAATGGCCCTGATCATGTGGGCCCCGCGGGGCGGCTGACCGGACGCCGTACACCTGCGGCGGCCACCTATCCTGGCGGGAGCCCGGTCCTACGAACGCCAGCCCGAGGAGCAGTCCCATGGCCACCGCCGTCCCCTCCGCCGCCTCCCGCATCGCCGTGGTCACCGGTGCGAGCAGCGGCATCGGCGCCGCCACCGCCCGGCAGCTCGCCGCGGCCGGCTACCGCGTCGTGCTGACCGCGCGCCGCAAGGACCGCGTCGAGGCCCTCGCCGAGGAGATCACCGCGGCGGGCGGCTCGGCGACGGCGTACCAGCTGGACGTCACGGACCGCACGGCGGTCGACGAGTTCGCGACCGCCTTCAGGACGGTCGGCGTGCTGGTCAACAACGCGGGCGGAGCCCTCGGCGCCGACCCCGTCGCCACCGGCGACCCCGCCGACTGGCGCACGATGTACGAGACGAACGTCATCGGCACGCTCAACATCACCCAGGCCCTGCTGCCCAAGCTGGAGGCGAGCGGCGACGGCACGGTCGTCGTGGTCTCCTCCACCGCGGGCCACGGCACCTACGAGGGCGGCGCGGGCTATGTCGCCGCCAAGCACGGCGAACACGTCCTCGCCGAGACGCTGCGCCTGGAGATCGTCGGCCGCCCGGTCCGGGTGATCGAGGTCGCCCCCGGCATGGTGAAGACCGACGAGTTCGCGCTCACCCGCTTCGGCGGCGACAGGGAGAGGGCGGAGAAGGTCTACGCGGGCGTCGCCGCCCCGCTCACCGCCGACGACGTCGCCGACACGATCACCTGGGCCGTCACCCGCCCCAGCCACGTCAACATCGACCTGCTCGTCGTCCGCCCGCGCGCCCAGGCCTCCAACACCAAGGTCCACCGGGAGCAGGGGTGACCGGCGGGGAGTCCCCCGAGCGACGCCGGGCCCGCCAGGCCCGGGAGAAGCGCGACGAACGCCAGATGTGGATGTGGCTCGCCTACTTCCTCTTCGGCATCCACATCGTGGCGCTCGTCATGATCTACGCCGTCATGCACGCGAAGTATCGGTCCAGCGCATACCGTCCCAAGGGATGGACAGACACATACACTTCACGTCCTTGGCCAACTTCCGTGACCTGGGCGGCTATTTCGACGCGTACGTCACGGACGCCCTCGGCCTGGACGCGCGGTCGCTCCGCGAAACCCTGCGAAAGGGCCTGCTGGAGCCCGCCGATTAGTCCACTTCGAACCGGCCGCGATCGTTCCCGTCTGGCGCACGACGGGACTGGACGCGCGGCTCTCGTGACCGGACCACACACGTGGCGGAGGGTCCGGTCCGCCCGGACCGGACCCTCCGCCACGAGCAGCAGGTCACCCCTTCACACAGATGACCTGCTTCAGCTTCGCCACGACCTCCACCAGGTCCCGCTGCTGGTCGATGACCTGCTCGATCGGCTTGTAGGCGCCCGGGATCTCGTCCACGACGCCGGAGTCCTTACGGCACTCCACGCCCCGCGTCTGCTCCTCCAGGTCCTTCGTCGAGAACCGCCGCTTGGCCGCGTTACGGCTCATGCGGCGACCGGCCCCGTGCGAGGCCGAGTTGAAGGCCTTCTCGTTGCCGAGGCCCTTCACGATGTACGAACCCGTGCCCATCGAGCCGGGGATGATTCCGTACTCCCCGGTTCGGGCACTGATGGCGCCCTTGCGCGTGACGAGCAGGTCCATGCCCTCGTAGCGCTCGCGGCTCACGTAGTTGTGGTGGCAGCTCACCTCGGGCTCGAAGGACACCTTCGCCTTCTTGAACTCCTTGCGGATCACGTCCTTGAGGAGCGCCATCATGAGCGTCCGGTTGTACTTGGCGTACTGCTGCGCCCAGTAGAGATCGTGCTCGTACGCCGCCATCTGCGGAGTGTCGGCCACGAAGACGGCGAGGTCCCGGTCGATCAGGCCCTGGTTCTGCGGCAGCTTCTGCGCCACGCCGATGTGATGCTCGGCCAGTTCCTTGCCGATGTTGCGGGAACCGGAGTGCAGCATGAGCCACACCGAACCGGACACATCAATGCACACTTCGCAAAAGTGATTTCCCGCCCCGAGCGTTCCCATCTGCTTCGTGGCCCGCTCCTCCCGGAACTTCACCGCGTCCGCGACCCCGTCGAACCGCCCCCAGAAGTCCTCCCACCCAGCGGTGGCAAGCCCGTGGAAGCCGCCCGGGTCGACGGGCGAGTCGTGCATCCCCCGCCCCACCGGGATCGCCTGCTCGATCTTCGACCGCAGCCGCGACAGATCCCCGGGAAGGTCGTTCGCCGTGAGGGACGTCTTCACCGCGGACATCCCGCAGCCGATGTCGACGCCGACCGCGGCCGGGCAGACCGCGCCCTGCATGGCGATCACGGACCCGACGGTCGCGCCCTTGCCGAAATGGACGTCCGGCATGACGGCGAGGCCCTTGATCCACGGCAGCGTCGAGACATTGCGCAGCTGCTGCATGGCGACGTCCTCGACCGTCGCGGGGTCGGCCCACATACGGATGGGCACCTTCGCGCCCGGCACCTCGACGTACGACATATCGTCCTCATTCCCCCGGAAAACAAGCAGAAGCCTTAAATCGCAAAACCGGCGCCAGGGTCAACGAAAGGGACAGGGGACCGGCGTTCACGGCAGTGCGTGCGATAGACATTGTCTGCGGGTGACACCCCCGCGCGGCAACCGAATAAGCAGCGCAGACATCTTCGGAGAGGAGCCTGACCGTGCAGCGGAAGGCCTACGTATCCGGCACCGCCGCCCTCCTCGCGGCGCTGCTGGCCGGCTGCACCGGCGGCTCCGAGGGCGGCGCCACCTCGGACGGCTCCAACCCCGAGGACTCCGGCACGACCATCGCGGCCGCCGAGCCCGGCCGCTACCGCACCCTGCCCGAACCCTGCGGCGCGGTCGGTCAGGACACCCTCGACGCGCTCCTGCCCGGCATCCGCGAGATCGCCGACGAACTCCGCCGCGAGCAGGCGTACGAGGGCGAGGCCACGCTGACCTACGACACCGACCGCAAGGTCGGCTGCCGCTGGAAGGTGGAGTCCGCGGCGGCCACGGACCATCTGCTGATCGACTTCGAGCGCGTGGTGTCGTACGACTCCTCGGTCAGCGACGAGACCGAGGCCGAGTCGCTCTTCGCCGCCAAGGTCGCCGCGGCGGACCTGCCCGACCTGCCCGAGCCGACCGCGACGGACGAGGGCACGGCCTCCCCGTCTTCCAGCGGCAGCCCCACCGCGTCCTCCAGCCCCTCCGGCAGGCCGAGCGGCACCGCGAGCTCCAGCCCCAGCGGTTCCCCGAGCCCCTCGGTCACCCCCACCGCCCTGCAGCCCCGTCTCCTCGACGACGTCGGCGATCAGGCGTTCGTCGACGACGAGCTGAACAGCTCCGGTTCCACGGCCAAGCGCCGCACGGTGACTGTGGCGTTCCGCACGTCGAACGTCATCGTGACCATCGAGTACGAGGAGCAGCCGGCCACCGTCGGGACCGTCCCCGACAGCAAGGAAATGCAGGACAGGGCACGGAATCTGGCCTCCCGGCTCGCCGACTCCCTCTCCTGACAGCCCCCTTGCGCGGCCGGACCGTGCCGCGGCGCGAAGCGCCCGAAGCGAGGCGGCCCGTCTCCCGCACCGCGTACCGTGGCCCCTCGGACCCGAACGACCGCAGGAACCACGAGCGTCATGAGCGAAGGAACCATGCAGCGACGAGTACAGCGAGCCGACCGTGACCAGCGAGTGATACGACGGGGCCGCGCCCTGGTCGGTGTGGCCGCGCTCCCCGTGGTGCTGCTGGCCGCGGGCTGCTCCTCCGACTCCGGCTCGCAGGACAAGGCGAAGGAGACGTCCCCCAGCGCCACCGCGAGCCCGTCCCCGACGGTCCGGGCGGCGGCCTACGCGACGCTGCCGGAGGCCTGTGACGTGCTGTCCGACAAGACGCTGGAGGCGCTGGTCCCCGAATCGGGCAAGTCCGGCAAGGAGGGCGGTTCGAACGATCTGGAGTCCCGCGGCAGCTGCTCCTGGGACAGCCTCGACAACAATGGCGTCAAGGGCTCCCAGTTCCGCTGGCTCAACGTCTCGCTGCTGCGCTTCGAGTCGGACGTCACCCGCGGCCCCGGCGACGAACTGGCCAAGGAGTACTACGACGGCCAGGTCGGCGACGCCCAGGGCGTGACCGGCGCGAAGAACGTGAAGTCGGCCCCGGTCACGGGCACCGGCGACGAGGCCACCGCCATCCGCTACGACCTGAAGAAGAAGGAAGGCGCCTTCAAGCAGCAGACGGTCGTGGCCCTGGTCGAGAACGTCGTCGTGACGGTCGACTACAACGGCGCCGGTCTCGCGGGCGAGAAGGCCCCGGACGCCGACGAGCTGATGAAGGACGCCCAGCGGGCCGCCAAGGAGGCCGTCGCCGCGGTGTCGAAGGCGAACAGCGGCAGCGGCAGCGGCGCGAAGACCCCGGGCTCGACGGCGTCGACGTCCACCGGTTCCTCGACGTCCTCGGGTTCCGCCACCAACGCCTCCTCGGACGGCAAGTCCTCCTCCACGTCCAGCAGTTCGAAGAAGCGCTCCACCCGCAAGAGCTGACACCCCTGGCGGCCGCACGGGCCGGCCCCGGTCCGGCCACCCGTCCCCCGCACAGATGTGCCACTCTGTTGGCCGCACAACAGCACTCAGCGGGAGGGGAGCACGGGTGGCCGCGCCCATACAGCTGACACGGATGCACCGCGTTCTCATCGGCGTGGTCGTCTTCGGTGCCGTGATCATCGCCGGCATCGGTTTCGC
>NZ_JBEXPR010000029.1:0-99206 GCF_040612135.1 Streptomyces sp. NPDC006458
TCCAAGGTCGACCGCTCCGCCGCCTACGCCATGCGCTGGGTCGCCAAGAACATCGTCGCCGCGGGCCTCGCCTCGCGCTGCGAGGTCCAGGTCGCGTACGCGATCGGCAAGGCCGAGCCGGTCGGTCTGTTCGTCGAGACCTTCGGCACCAACAAGGTCGAGACCGAGAAGATCGAAAAGGCCATCGACGAGGTCTTCGACCTGCGTCCGGCCGCGATCATCCGCGACCTCGACCTGCTGCGCCCGATCTACGCCCAGACCGCCGCCTACGGCCACTTCGGCCGTGAGCTGCCCGACTTCACCTGGGAGCGCACCGACCGCGTGGACGCGCTGCGCACGGCGGCCGGCCTGTAAGGCTCCGCACGACCCGGCCGAGGCCCGGTTCCCTTCGGGGGGCCGGGCCTCGGCGCGTGCGTGTCGGGTACGGCGGGGTGGGAGGCGTGTGCCCGGCGTGCGTGTGCGTGTCCGGTGCGGCCGGTTGGGCGGCGTGTGCCCGGCGGGACAGGAAGCGGCGCGTGCTCGGTGGGGCGGGCATCGGCGCGTGCTCGGTGGCGCTCGGCCTCGGGTGGTTCCGGGTGGTTCCGGGTGGTTCCGGGTGGTGCGAAAGGGCTGGCGCGCACCCGGTGGTGATCTCTAGTGCCCCGGCAGGCAGCGTTTGCCCGTCAAGGAGCGGCGTCCGGCGCGTGCTCTCGGTGTGCCGGGTGCAGGCCCTCGTACTGGATGTACTTGGGTCTGTGCCCGGTGCGGCGAGAGGGCGTGCCGGGCGTCGCGACGGGGCGAACGTTGCCTGTCGGGGCACTAGGCTGTGGCCGCTCTCCCGGTGCGCAGGCCGCGGTTCCTTCAGTGGAGTACGCCCGGTGCGTGCGGTGAATCTGGAATTTCTCGACCCGCTGCCGCCCTGATCTCGGGAGAGCCCTCGAACACGGCCCGGCTCCCGGGCCCCTCCGTGAGCGGCTCTCCCGCCCCGGCCGGAGTCCCGCTGTCAGTGGCATTTGGTAAGAATGCAAGCGTGAGCGGGGAGAACAAGCCGGTGGAGGGCGGTGCCGAGGGGGCGCCGCCCGAGCAGCTCGCGCTCATTCGCGAGAGTCTGCGCCAGGCCGGCAAGCCGCGGGCCAAGCCTCGGACCTGGCGCGGGGCCGCGCTCGCCAGGGAACTGCCCGTCGCACGCGTGCTGGTCGACAAGGGCGTACTGCATCTCGACCGGTACTTCGACTACGCCGTGCCGGAGGAACTGGACACCGACGCCCAGCCGGGTGTGCGCGTACGCGTACGGTTCGGGGCCGGGCGGCACCGGGTGCGGGAAGGACGCCGGGAAGGCGGCGGCCTGATCGACGGGTTCCTCGTCGAGCGGCGGGCCGAGTCCGACTACTCCGGGCCGCTGGCCGCGCTGGCCCAGGTCGTGTCCCCGGAGCCGGTGCTCAGCGAAGAACTGCTCTCCCTCGCACGGGCCGTCGCCGACCGGTACGCCGGCAGCCTCGCCGACGTGCTCCAGCTCGCCGTACCCCCGCGCAGCGCACGGGCCGAGCAGCGACCCTCGCCCGCTCCGCTGCCGCCGCCCGCCCGGCCCGAGCCCGGCCCGTGGACGCGCTACGAGCACGGCCCCGCCTTCCTGGAGTCGCTCGCCTCCGGAGGCTCCCCGCGGGCCGTGTGGAACGCGCTGCCGGGGCCGTGGTGGAGCGAGGAGCTCGCGCGGGCCGTCGCCGCGACGCTCGCCTGCGGGCGGGGCGCACTGGTCGTCGTCCCGGACGGACGCGTCGCCGCGCGGGTCGACGCGGCCCTGACCGCGCTGCTGGGCGAGGGCAGGCACGCACTGCTCACGGCGGACGCCGGGCCGGAGAAGCGGTACCGGGAGTGGCTGGCCGTACGACGGGGCAGTGTGCGGGCCGTCGTCGGGACCCGGGCCGCCATGTTCGCGCCCGTCCAGGACCTCGGGCTCGTCGCCCTCTGGGACGACGGGGACGACAGCCACAGCGAACAGCACGCGCCTCAGCCCCACGCCCGCGAGGTCCTGCTCCTGCGGGCCGCACAGGACCGATGCGGCTTCCTGCTCGGCGGGCTCAGCTGCACCGTGGAGGCCGCGCAGCTCGTGGAGAGCGGCTGGGCGAGACCGCTGGTCGCCGCGAGGGAGCGGGTGCGGAGCCTCACCCCTCTGGTGCGCACCGTCGGCGACCAGGACCTGGCCCGCGACGAGGCCGCCCGCGCCGCCCGGCTGCCGACCCTGGCCTGGCAGGCCGTCCGGGAGGGGCTGCGGCAGGGGCCCGTGCTGGTGCAGGTGCCCAGGCGCGGATACGTGCCGCGGATGGCCTGCGCGCAGTGCCGCGCGCCCGCCCGCTGCCGGCACTGTGCCGGGCCGCTCCAGGGGAGCGAGGCCGGGACGACGCGGTGCGACTGGTGCGGCAAGGAGGAGAACGCGTGGCACTGCCCCGAGTGCGGGTCCTTCCGGCTGCGCGCGCAGATCGTCGGGGCGCGGCGCACCGCCGAGGAACTGGGGCGGGCCTTCCCCAAGGTCCCGGTGCGCACCTCCGGGCGCGAACACGTGCTGGACACCGTCCCCGGGACGCCCGCGCTCGTGGTGAGCACGCCCGGGGCCGAACCGGTCGCCGAGGGCGGCTACGCGGCGGCACTGCTGCTGGACGGCTGGGCGATGCTCGGGCGGCCCGATCTGCGCGCCGGTGAGGACGCGCTGCGGCGGTGGATCGGCGCGGCAGCGCTGGTGCGGGAGCAGTCGGCGGGCGGCACGGTGGTCGTGATCGCCGACCCCACGCTGCGGCCGGTGCAGGCGCTCGTGCGCTGGGACCCCGTGGGACACGCGGTGCGCGAGCTCGCCGAGCGGGCCGAACTGGGCTTCCCGCCGGTCTCCCGGATGGCCGCCGTGTCCGGTCCGCCCGAGGTGGTCGCGGGCTTCCTCGGCGCGGTCGACCTGCCCGGCGGGGCCGAGGTGCTGGGCCCGGTGCCGCTGCCGGTCACCCCGCCCGGCCGCCCGCGCCGCCCGGGGGCGCCGCCGCCGGGCGAGCACTGGGACCGCGCGCTGGTCCGCGTCCCCACGGGGAGCGGGGCGGCGCTGGCGGCCGCTCTGAAGGCCGCTCAGGCCGCGCGGATGGCCCGGGGGAGCGACGAGGGGGTCCGGGTGCGGATCGATCCTCCCGACATCGGTTGAGGGCTGTCGGTGCCCTCGTGGGGGAGTGCTCCGCCCCCGCCAGGACGGTGCCGTCGTGGCGGGAGTGCTCCGCGCCCCCGTACCCCGCGGGAGTGCTCCGCGTCCCCGCACGCCGCTGCCCTCCCGGGCCGTCGTACGGCGGGAGGGCAGTCGGAGGCGGGAGCGTCAGCCGTTGCGCGGGCCGGGGAAGGTCGTCGGGCGGGGGTCCTCGCGCAGGGACGGGCTGCCCGCGGTCGGCTGGGTGGGCATGGAGCGGGCCGCGGGGACGGTCGGTACCGCCGGGAGACCGGTGGGGACGTTGACCGTGCGGGTGCCCGACGACTCCGTGTGCTCGGCCTCGGCGGTCGCGGGGGCGGCGGCGCGGCGGGAGCCGTATCGGCGGTGCACGGCCTGCTTGGTGACGCCGAGCGCGGAGCCCACCGCGTCCCAGGAGAAGCCGAGCGAGCGGTCGAAGTCGACCGCGGCCGTGACCAGGGTCTCGACACTGTCCCGCAGTTCCTGGGCGAGGCGGACCGTGGGGGCGGGGGCTCGTCCGTAGACGACGAAGCCCGTGGAGGGGCCGGAGCGGCGCGGGCGGTAGACGTTGCCCAGCTGGGCGGTGAGGGTGCGCAGTGCGTCCACCTGCCGGCGGACCCGCTCGATGTCCCGCACCAGCAAGTGCAGGCTGGCCCGAGCCTGGGCGTCGTGGGTTGCGTGGTCGGCCATGAACAAGCCTCTCGAACCGGCGTTGAGGAGAAGGAATCGGGGCGGGAAAGCGGCCCCTTGTGGTCAACTCTTTCTTGACCAACGCGTCTGCGCCCCGCTGGTCACGGGCTGGGGGCGTACGGGCATATGCGTACGCCGCCCGGCCACCCGCGCACCCCCCGGCCGCCGGTTCCTCCTGAGGGGGCGCCAGGTCCCCGGTGAAATCGCCGCCTGCCTCGCGCGGGCCTCGTCATAGACTTGTGCGTCGCCCGTCCGACCCCGCCCGAGAGGCCCCAACCCACACATGAAGCTTGTCTTCGCCGGTACCCCCGAGGTCGCCGTTCCCGCTCTGGACGCTCTCATCGCCTCCGGGCGGCACGAGGTGGCCGCCGTCGTCACCCGGCCCGACGCACCGGCCGGGCGGGGGCGCAGGCTGGTCGCGAGCCCTGTCGCCGAGCGGGCGGAGGAGTCCGGCATCGAGGTGCTCAAGCCGGTGAAGCCGCGCGACCCCGAATTCCTGGAGCGGCTGCGGGAGATCGCACCCGACTGCTGTCCCGTCGTGGCCTACGGCGCCCTGCTGCCGCGCGTCGCCCTCGACATCCCCGCGCAGGGCTGGGTCAACCTGCACTTCTCGCTGCTGCCCGCGTGGCGGGGGGCCGCGCCCGTGCAGCACTCCCTCATGGCGGGCGACGAGATCACCGGCGCCTCCACCTTCCTGATCGAGGAGGGACTGGACTCCGGCCCCCTCTACGGCACCGTCACCGAGGTGATCCGCCCCACCGACACCAGCGGTGACCTGCTCACCCGCCTCGCCTTCGCCGGTGCCGGGCTGCTCGCCGCGACCATGGACGGCATCGAGGACGGCACCCTGAAGGCCGTACCGCAGCCCGCCGACGGCATCACGCTCGCCCCGAAGATCACCGTCGAGGACGCCCACATCGACTGGTCCGCTCCCGCCCTGCGCGTCGACCGGGTGGTGCGGGGCTGCACGCCCGCGCCCGGTGCCTGGACGACCTTCCGCGGCGAGCGCCTGAAGCTCATCCATGTCGCCCCCACACCCGACCGCACCGACCTCGCGCCCGGCTGTCTCGCCGTCGGCAAGAACAGCGTCCATGTCGGCACCGGCTCCTACGCCGTCGAGCTGCTGTGGGTGCAGGCGCAGGGCAAGAAGCCGATGAAGGCCGCGGACTGGGCGCGCGGCGTGCGCATCGCGGACGGGGAGAGCGTCGGGTCGTGAGGCCGCCGGGGACCCGGCTGCGCGCCCGCGTCGCGAACGGCGGCGCGCTCCCGCGTGCGCCCCGGTCCTCGCGCCCGCGCACCCGCCCCGCGGCCGACGTACGCTGGGCGCAGACCGTATACAGAGATCCGGAGCACCTTTTTCGTGAGCGACACCTCCCGTCGGCCCCGTACGGCCGGCAAGCCCTACCGGCGGCCCCAGAAGGACCCCGTCCGCATCCTCGCCTTCGACGCGCTGCGCGCGGTGGACGAGCGGGACGCGTACGCCAACCTCGTGCTGCCGCCCCTGCTGCGCAAGGCGCGGGAGAAGGAGGGCCCGGAGAAGTTCGACGCACGGGACGCGGCGCTGGCGACCGAGCTGGTGTACGGGACGCTGCGGCGCCAGGGGACGTACGACGCGATCATCGCGGAGTGCGTGGACCGGCCGCTGCGGGAGGTCGACCCGCCGGTCCTGGACGTGCTGAGCCTCGGGGCCCATCAGCTGCTCGGCACCCGCATCCCCTCCCACGCTGCCGTGTCGGCCACCGTGGAGCTCGCGCGGGTGGTGCTCGGCGACGGCCGGGCGAAGTTCGTCAACGCGGTGCTGCGCAAGATCGCGCAGGACGACCTCGACGGCTGGCTGGCCCGGGTCGCCCCGTCGTACGACGAGGACCCGGAGGACCATCTGGCCGTGGTGCACTCGCATCCCCGCTGGGTCGTCTCGGCACTGTGGGACTCGCTGGGCGGCGACCGCGCGGGCATCGAGAAGCTGCTGGCCGCCGACAACGAGCGGCCCGAGGTCACCCTGGTCGCCCGGCCCGGCCGGGCCACGACCGGGGAACTGCTCGGCGAGGAGGCCGCGGTGGCGGGGCGCTGGTCGCCGTACGCCGTGCGGCTCACCGAGGGCGGCGAGCCCGGCGCGATCGAGGCCGTGCGGGAGGGCCGCGCGGGCGTCCAGGACGAGGGCAGCCAGCTCGTGGCGCTCGCCCTGGCGAACGCCCCGCTCGACGGGCCCGACGAGAAGTGGCTGGACGGCTGCGCGGGTCCCGGCGGCAAGGCGGCCCTGCTCGCCGCCCTCGCCGCGCAGCGCGGCGCCGTGCTGCTGGCGAGCGAGAAGCAGCCGCACCGGGCCGGCCTGGTCGCCAAGGCCCTGGACGGCAACCCCGGGCCCTACCAGGTGATCGCCGCCGACGGCACACGGCCGCCGTGGCGGCCCGGCTCCTTCGACCGGGTGCTGATGGACGTGCCCTGCACCGGCCTCGGTGCCCTGCGGCGCCGTCCCGAGGCGCGCTGGCGGCGCCGCCCGGAGGACCTGGACGGCTTCGGGCCGCTCCAGCGGGCCCTGCTGCGCACCGCCCTGGAGTCGGTGCGGGTCGGCGGGATCGTCGGCTACGCCACCTGTTCGCCGCACCTGGCGGAGACGCGGTCGGTGGTCTCCGACGTGCTCAAGCAGTTCCCGGACGCCGAGCTGATCGACGCCCGGCCGCTGCTGCCGGGTGTGCCGGAGCTGGGCGAGGGTCCGGACGTACAGCTGTGGCCGCATCTGCACGGGACGGACGCGATGTATCTGGCGCTGATCCGGCGGACCGCGTCGTAGGCGTCTCCCGGCGGACCGTGCCGTAGGGGTTCGCCGACGGATCGCCCCGTCTACGGGCGGATCGCCCCGTCCACGGGCGGGCCGCTCCGTCCACCGGCGGGCCTTCGCTGTGGGAGTCCACCGGTGGACCGTGCCGTAGGGGTCCCGGCCGGGGCGCTAGTGCGGGTTCACCGTGGTTTCTCGCGTAGTTCCCCGCGCCCCTCGGGGGGCTGTTCCGCCGTCCTCCTTCGATAGCGGACCTGGCCACCACACCTTCGGGTCGACGTCCGGGAACGGGGCCGTGACCAGCACCGACCGGACGTGGCCGCATCTGCACGGGACGGACGCGATGTATCTGGCGCTGATCCGGCGGACCGCGTCGTAGGCGTCTCCCGACGGACCGCCCCGTCCGCCGACGGATCGCCCCGTCCAGGGGCGGGCCACCGGCGGGCCCTCCCCGTGGGAGTCCGCCGGTGGACCGTGCCGTAGGGGTCCCGGCCGGGGCGCTAGTGCGGGTTCACGGTGGTTTCTCGCGTAGTTCCCCGCGCCCCTCGGGGGGCTGTTCCGCCGTCCTCCTTCGATAGCGGACCTGGCCACCACACCTTCGGGCCGACGTCCAGGAACAGGGCCGTGACCAGCACCGACCGGACGATGAAGGTGTCGATGAGCACGCCGAGGGCGACCGCGAAGCCGATCTCGGCGAAGGCGACCATCGGCAGCGTGCCCAGGGCGGCGAAGGTGCCGGCCAGCACCAGACCGGCCGAGGTGATGACCGCGCCGGTGGCCGCGAGCCCCGTGATCACGCCCTGCCGGGTGCCGTGGTGGGCAGCCTCCTCGCGGATGCGTGTGGTGAGGAAGATGTTGTAGTCGATGCCCAGGGCGACCAGGAACACGAACACGAACAACGGGAAGTCCGTCGACTCGCCCGCGTAGTCGAAGATGTGCCGGAACGCGAAGGCGCTGATGCCGAGGGCCGCCGCGAACGACAGGATCACCGTGCCGATCAGCAGCAGCGGGGCGATCAGCGCGCGCAGCAGGGCGCACAGGATCAGCAGCACCACGACCAGCACCAGCGGGATGATCACGATGTTGTCGTGCGTGGTCGCCTTGTCCATGTCGAGCAGCGCGGCCGTGCCGCCGCCCACCTGGGCGTCCGCGTCGGGCACCGCGTGCACGGCGTCCCGGACCCGCTCCACGGTCTGCTTCGCGGCCTCGCTGTCGGCCGGGGCGGTCATCGTCGCCTCGAACAGCACCTTGCCCTCGTGTACGGGTTTGGTGCCCGGTGGCAGCCCGAGCGAGGTCGGCACGACCCCTTCGGTCCCGGCGACGGTCAGGCCCACCTGCCGGGCCTGTGCCTCGTTGGAGATGATGACGAGCGGATCGCCGCTGCCCGCGGGGAAGTACTCCTCCGAGATCTCCTGACCCGTGATCGAGTCCGGTTTCCCGGTGAACGCGTCCGCGTTGGAGATGCCCTCCGCGCGCAACTGGATCAGGCCGAGCGAGCAGACCGCAAGGATCAGCCCCGTGATGACCCAGACCATGCGCGGCCGGTCGGACATCCGGCGGCCCATCTTCGCCCACACGCCCCGCTCATGCGGGTTCGGGGCACCGAGGTGCGGGATCACCGGCCAGAAGATCCACCGGCCGCAGATCACCAGCAGGGCCGGGAACAGCGTCATCATCGCCACCAGGGCGACGGCCACGCCGATGGCCGCGACCGGTCCGAGGCCCCGGGTGGAGTTCATCTCCGCCGCGAGCAGCATCAGCATGCTCAGCACGACGGTCGCGCCGGAGGCGATCACCGCCGGGCCCGCCCGGTGCAGGGCGAGCGCCATCGCCTCGTGCCGGTCCTCGTGCCGGCGCAGTTCCTCGCGATATCGGGCGACGAGCAGCAGCGCGTAGTCGGTGCCCGCGCCGAACACCAGGACGGTCAGGATGCCCGCGCTCTGGCCGTTCACCGTCAGCCCCGCGTACTCGGCGAGGAAGTAGATCAGCGCCTGCGCGGTGAACAGCGCGGCGATCACCGCGACCACAGGCACCAGCAACAGGGTCGGGCTGCGATAGGTGATCAGCAGCATCACGACGACGACGCCCATCGCGGCCAGCAGCAAGGTGGAGTCGATGCCCTCGAACGCCTCGGAGAAGTCCGCCGAGGTGCCGCCCGGTCCGGTGATGTGCACGGCCATCCCGCCGCCGCTCTCACCGACGACGTCCCGGATGGAGTCGACCGCGGGCGCGATCCGGTCCCAGCCCTGCTCGTCCATCGTGATCGGCACGGACACCTGCGCGGCCCGCGGAGCGACCTCGCGGTCGTAGGCCGGCCCGCGCGTCTCGTCCCCGATGATCCCGTGGTCGGTGAGCTGCTTCAGCTGCGCCACGTCGTCCTGGATCTGCGCCCGGTCCTCGACGGTGAGCCCGCTGTCCCGGGCGTAGATCACGACGGCCGGGATCTGCTCGGGCCGGAAGTCCTTGGACGCCTCCAGCACCTGCGTGGACTCCGCGGACCCCGGCAACCAGGAGGCCGCGTCGTTGTCCTGCGCGTCGCCCAGCTTCTGCGCGAAGGGCGCGGCCACGAAGAGCACGATCAGCCACAGGACGAGGACGACCCACTTCGCCCGCCGCCCGCAGACCAGATGCGCGATACCCGGGTTGCCTGTCATTGAGACCTCCCCACCAGCACCCTAGGGGCGCGAGGAACGGCGCGACCAGCCACGGGCAGCCCGCGGTCGGCGAAAAAATTCAGCCGCTCGGCACCCCAACGGCTCAAGCCGAGCGCAGCGCATAGGCTTAGGACATGGCCGCGCAGATCAACCCCAGCATCCTGTCCGCCGACTTCGCCCGCCTCGCGGACGAGGCCAGGGCGGTGGACGGAGCCGACTGGCTCCACGTCGACGTCATGGACAACCATTTCGTCCCGAACCTCACGCTCGGTGTGCCGGTCGTAGAATCCCTGGCCCGTGCGACGGACGTTCCGCTGGACTGTCATCTGATGATCGAGGCCCCCGATCGCTGGGCCCCCCAGTACGTGGAGGCGGGTGCCTCCTCGGTCACCTTCCATGTCGAGGCGGCCGCCGCTCCGGTGCGGCTCGCGCGGGAGATCCGGGCGAAGGGCGCGAAAGCCTCGATGGCACTGAGGCCGGCGACGCCCATCGAACCCTACGAGGATCTGCTGCCCGAGCTCGACATGCTGCTGATCATGACCGTCGAACCGGGCTTCGGCGGCCAGGCGTTCCTCGACATCATGCTTCCGAAGATTCGCCGCACCCGCGAGTTGATCAGCAAGCACGGCCTTGAGCTGTGGCTTCAGGTCGATGGTGGCGTCTCGGCCGCCACCATCGAGCGCTGCGCGGACGCCGGAGCCGACGTCTTCGTGGCGGGTTCGGCGGTGTACGGGGCCGAGGACCCGGCCGAGGCGGTCCGGGCCCTGCGAGCGCAGGCGGACTCGGCGACGGCCAGAGCCTCCTGGGCATGTGACCACTGAGTAGGTCTTCCTTGGCGTGCGACCACTCGGCCAAGGAAACTTGAACGGCGCCCATCAGGGCGGATCAAGTGCGCCGGATCTGCGAGGATGAGCGGCGAATCCAGAGTGTGAACAGCAGTGAGGAGATCGCCGTGTCGGGTATGTCGGCGGGCCGGTCAGCCATGCGGATGGGACCCGCTGAGCTGGTGCAGGCGGCGGCCATGGCCCGCCGCTTCTACCTCGAGGGCAAGTCCAAGATCCAGATCGCCGAGGAGTTCGGCGTCAGCCGTTTCAAGGTGGCCCGGGTCCTGGAAACCGCCCTCGAACGTGATCTCGTACGCATCGAGATCCGCGTCCCGGCCGAGCTGGACGCCGAGCGTTCCGACGCTCTCCGCGCCCGCTACGGCCTGAGACACGCCGTCGTGGTCGAGTCCCCGGCCGAGGCCGAGGAGACCCCCGACCCCGAGAACCTCGGGGAGGTCGCCGCCGACCTGCTCGGCGAGCTCGTCAACGAGGGGGACGTCCTGGGCCTGGCCTGGGGCCGCTCCACCATCCACATGGCGGCGGCGCTGGACCGGCTGCCGCCGTGCACGGTGGTGCAGCTGACGGGCGTGTACGACGCCGGGACCGCCGAGCGCGGCTCCGTGGAGGCCGTGCGGCGTGCCGCACAGGTCTCCGGCGGCGACGCGCACCCCATCTACGCGCCGATGCTGCTGCCGGACGCGGCCACCGCGGCCGCGCTGCGCAACCAGACCGGCATCGCGCGGGCCTTCGAGTACTTCGACAAGGTCACGGTCGCCTGTGTGTCCATCGGCTCCTGGGAGCCGGGCATCTCGACGGTGCACGACATGCTCAGCGACGAGGAGCGGGCGCACTACGCCTCGCTCGGCGTCGCCGCCGAGATGTCGGCGCACCTGTTCGACACGCTGGGCCGCCGGGTGGGCCGGGACCTGGGGGAGCGCTGCATCACGGTCAAGGCCGACCAGCTCCGCCGGATCCCCGAGGTCGTGGCGATCGCGGGCGGGCAGCGCAAGGCCGCCGCGATCGACGCGGTGCTCCGCTCCGGGCTCGTCACCTCCCTGGTGACGGACACCTCGGCCGCGGACTACCTGATGACCGCGGGCCCGGCCCCGAAGCCCGCCCTCAACCGGGCGGACCCGGACGGCGTCTGACGGCGTGTGACCCGGGGACGGCCGTGGCAGCATCGACGACATGCCGCTGCGGTTCGTCCCCCGGGCGCTGCTGTGCCTGCTCCTTCTGCTGACCGGTTGTTCCGGCACCGGGACCGACGCGCCGTCCCGTGCCGACGGCCCGCCGACCGCGCGGGTGGCCGAGCTGCCCGCCGAGGCCCGCGAGACGCCGGCCCTCATCGACCGGGGCGGTCCGTTCCCGTACGACAGGGCCGACGGCGCGGTCTCCGGGAACTTCGAGCACCCGCTGCCCGGGCACGAGCGTGGCTACCACCACGAGTACACCGTCGAGACCCCGGGCTCGCCCGACCGCGGCGCCCGGCGCCTGGTCACCGGGCGCGGCGGCGAGCTCTACTGCGCCGACGACCACTACGACAGCTTCCGGGCGGTGATGAGATGACGGCCTACGTCGTCGAGCTGGACCTCCACGGGGTGACGGACAAGGCGGGCCTGATGGACCGCTGCGCCGAGACCCTCGCCCTTCCCGCGTGGTTCGGCCGCAACTGGGACGCCCTCGCGGACAGCCTCTCCGACCCGGGCGTGTGGCCCGAGGAGGTCGGCGACCGCGATCTGCTGCTGCTCGTGCGCGGCTGGCGGCCGTACGCCCGCACCCGGCCGCAGGAGTGGGAGACCGCCCTCGACGTGTTCACCCAGGCGATGGGCGGGATGCCGGCGCTGACGGTGAGGCTCGCCCTTGGAGGATCCTCCCACTGACTCCCTGAGCAGCCTGGACGAACCGACCGTGTATCGCGAACCGGCTGACATGGGACAATGAAGTACGTGCTCCTTCCCCCTGGCTGACCTGTCCGGGGGCCGCCTCTGATCGACTGGGATGTGCAGCACGTGCGTTTCCTCAACGACATCCAGCCCTCCTACGACCTGACGTACGACGACGTCTTCATGGTGCCGAGCCGCAGCGCGGTCGGCTCGCGGCAGGGTGTGGACCTCAGCTCCCGGGACGGCTCGGGCACCACGATCCCGCTCGTCGTCGCCAACATGACCGCCATCGCCGGCCGCCGGATGGCCGAGACCATGGCGCGGCGCGGTGGTCTCGTGGTCATCCCGCAGGACATCCCGATCGAGGTCGTCACCGAGGTCGTCTCCTGGGTCAAGGGCCGTCACCTGGTGCTGGACACCCCGATCGTGCTGGCTCCGCACCAGACGGTCGCCGACGCGCTGGCCCTGCTGCCCAAGCGGGCGCACAACGCCGGGGTCGTCGTCGACGAGGATCACCGGCCGATCGGCGTGGTCACCGACCAGGACCTGACCGGCGTGGACCGCTTCACGCAGCTCGAGGTCGTCATGTCCAAGGACCTGCTGCTGCTCGACGCGGACATCGACCCGCGCGAGGCCTTCACCACCCTCGACTCCGCGAACCGGCGCTACGCCCCGGCCGTGGACGGCGAGGGCAGGCTGGCCGGCATCCTGACCCGCAAGGGCGCGCTGCGGGCCACCCTCTACACCCCGGCCGTGGACGCCCAGGGACGGCTGCGCATCGCGGCCGCCGTCGGCATAAACGGCGACGTGGCCGGCAAGACCAAGCAGCTGCTGGACGCGGGCGTGGACACGCTGGTGATCGACACCGCGCACGGCCACCAGGAGTCGATGATCAACGCGATCCGGCTGGTGCGGGCGCTCGACCCGCAGGTGCCGATCGCCGCGGGCAACATCGTCTCCGCGGAGGGCGTCAAGGATCTGATCGACGCGGGCGCGGACATCATCAAGGTCGGGGTCGGCCCCGGCGCGATGTGCACCACCCGGATGATGACCGGTGTGGGCCGGCCGCAGTTCTCCGCGGTGCTGGAGTGCGCCGCCGAGGCGAAGAAGTACGGCAAGCACGTCTGGGCCGACGGCGGTGTCCGCCACCCGCGTGATGTGGCGATGGCCCTCGCGGCCGGTGCCTCCAACGTGATGGTCGGCTCCTGGTTCGCGGGCACGTACGAGTCGCCCGGCGACCTCCAGCACGACGCCCAGGGGCGTGCGTACAAGGAGTCGTTCGGCATGGCCTCGGCGCGTGCCGTGCGCAACCGCACCTCCGAGGAGTCGTCCTACGACCGTGCCCGCAAGGCGCTGTTCGAGGAGGGCATCTCCACCTCCCGCATGTTCCTCGACCCGGCCCGTCCGGGCGTCGAGGACCTGGTCGACTCGATCATCGCGGGCGTCCGCTCCTCGTGCACCTACGCCGGCGCCAACTCCCTGCAGGAGTTCGCCGACAAGGCCATCGTCGGCGTCCAGAGCGCCGCCGGCTACGCCGAGGGCAAGCCGCTGCACGCCAGCTGGAGCTGACGCGCCGACATCTTCCACGACGGCCCCCGCCACCTGGCGGGGGCCGTCGTCGTGCGCGCCCGACGGCCCGCGTCACGGACCGGTCGAAAACGCCCCGAACGCAACACTCGACAGCCCTCGTGCAACGAAAGTCCACCGCTGTGCGAGGAACGCAACGATCTTGCGGACATGCGCAAGGTTGCTGCATTACGACGGCAATGCCCCGGCTCATAGGGTGCTGCGCTGTACGAGGTGTGGCGGGGAGTCCACTCGGTGTGATTCCCCGCGGGGCGGGGTGCCGCCGTATCCCCGTCCCCCCCCTGATCGGCAGCGATAAGGAGCCGCGCGTGCTCGACCAAGGCGCACCCACGCAGAACCGCAGAGAAACCGCCCCGCGTCCCCCGGGATCGGTGCGCGCCTGATGCGCAAAAAGCCCGTGGAACACCTGGTCGCCGAGGGTGTTCAGGGCGAAGGGGGCTCGCTGCGGCGCTCCCTCGGGCTGTGACAGCTGACCATGATCAGCATCGGTGCCACTCTCGGCACCGGCATCTTCGTCGTCCTCGGCGACGCCGTCCCCGAGGCCGGTCCGGCCGTCACCCTGGCCTTCGTCATAGCCGGTCTGACCGCCCTGTTCTCCGCGCTCTCCTACGCCGAGCTGGCCGGCTCCATCCCCGTCGCCGGTTCCTCGTACTCGTACGCGTACGCAACGATGGGCGAACTCGTCGCCTGGATCTGCGGCTGGTGTCTGGTGCTGGAGTACGGCGTGTCGGTGGCCGCCGTCGCTGTCGGCTGGGGCGAGTACCTCAACGAACTGCTCGATGGCACGATCGGTGTCACCATCCCCGCCTCGCTGTCCTCGGCACCCGGTGAGGGCGGCGTCATCAACCTGCCCGCCCTGATCGTCGTGCTGCTGGCGATGGTGTTCCTGCTCGGCGGGGCCCGGGAGTCCGCCCGCGCCAACACCGTCATGGTCGCGGTGAAGATCGCCGCGCTGGTGCTGTTCTGCACGGTCGGCTTCATGGGCTTCAAGTCCGGCAACTACGCGGACTTCATGCCGCTCGGCATGGCCGGTGTCAGCGCCGCGGGTGCCACCCTGTTCTTCTCCTACATCGGCTTCGACGCCGCCTCCACCGCAGGCGAGGAGGCCAAGAACCCCAAGCGGGACCTGCCGCGGGCGATCATGCTGTCGCTGGTCATCGTCAGCGCTGTACGTGCTGGTCGCGGGTGTCGCCGTCGGCGCCTGGCACTGGACGAAGTTCGAGGGCTCCGAGGCATCCCTCGCCACGATCATGAACGACGTCACCGGCCAGACCTTCTGGGGCACGCTGCTCGCGCTCGGCGCGGTCATCTCCATCGCGAGCGTGGTGCTCACCGTGCTCTACGGGCAGACCCGCATCCTGTTCGCGATGTCCCGCGACGGCCTGGTGCCCAGGGCGCTCGGCAAGGTCGACGCCCGCACCGGCACCCCGCGCCTGAACACCGTCATCGTCTCCCTCTTTGCGGTGTCCTCGCGGCGATGATCCCGCTCGGCAAGCTCGTCGACGCCACCAGCATCGGCACGCTGTTCGCCTTCGCCCTGGTCAACATCGCGGTGATCGTGCTCCGCGCCAAGCGGCCCGGCCTGGAGCGCACCTTCAAGGTCCCGTTCGGTCCGGTGCTGCCGGCGCTCGGCTTCCTGTTCTGCGCCTGGAACATGTTCAGCCTCGACACCGTGACCTGGGTGGTCTTCGGGTGCTGGATGGCCGTGGGTCTCGTGTTCTACTTCCTGTACGGCATGCGCCGTTCCCGTCTCGCGACGCCCGAGGCGTCCGCAGCTGAAGTGAAGTGAACCACCCGCAGTGCTGAACGATCTCGACGAACGCATCGTGCACGCCCTCGCCGAGGACGCCCGCCGCTCCTTCGCGGACATCGGGCAGCTCGTCGGCCTGTCCGCGCCCGCCGTCAAGCGGCGCGTGGACCGGCTGCGTGCCACCGGGGCCATCACCGGCTTCACCGTACGGGTGGACCCGGCGGCGCTCGGCTGGGAGACCGAGGGGTTCGTCGAGATCTACTGCCGGCGCAACACCTCGCCGGAGACCATCCAGCGGGGCCTGGAGCGCTACCAGGAGGTCGTGGCCGCCTCCACCGTCACCGGTGAGGCGGACGCGGTCGCCCAGGTCTTCGCCTCCGACATGCGTCACTTCGAGCGCGTCCTGGAGCGCATCGCGGGGGAGCCGTTCGTGGAGCGCACCAAGTCCGTGCTGGTGCTCTCGCCGCTGCTGCGGCGGTTCTCCTCCGGCTCACCCGCCTGACCGTTCGCGCACCACCCTCCGCTCCACCTGCGCCAGCATCCGCCGCACGGCGATCCGGTGGCCGCCGGTGCCGATGACCAGCCCCCGGTAGACGGCCCCCGCCGGGCCGGGGAAGCGGGCCCGGGTCTCGGCCCGCACCCGGGTCTGTGCCTCGCCCACCTCGTCGAGCCGGAAGACCAGGGCGTACGACGAGAAGCGGTGCCGTCCCACCAGGGCCAGCTCGTGGCCCGGAACCGCCGCGGCGACCCGGAACCCGGCCAGTGCCGAGCCCTCGGCCAGGGGCCGGGGTCCGCGGGCCGTGCGGTCGGCGCAGCCGAGCAGGCGCGCTACGAGAGAGGTCCGCCCGCCCGAGAAGGAACGGTCCGCCACCCGGCCCAGCTCGCGCCAGACGGCCTCCGGCCCGGCGGCCACGACGGCCGTGTGCGTGTCGACGTACGGCAGGGCGAGGATCTCGGCGCTTTCCACGGCGGGCACCTTTCGGCAGGCGGGCGTTGCGGCTTGTGCACAGCAGTCTCGCGCGCCCGCGCGGCCTCGGCCTCCTGCGCCGGGTGGAGCCCGAAGGGCCGTACGGGGGAGGCGAGCTCCTCCTCAAGGAGGCTCCTCGCGGGCGCGGTCAGTGGGCCGTCTTGCGGGCCAGCGCGTTGTTCCTTGTCGAGTTGTGCACGCTGAAGCTCACCGCGTCCGAGCGGTAGTGGTCGTCCGACCACTCGACGGGGCGGCCCTCCCGGGTCGTCGTCACCCGACGGTCGTGTCCGACGAGCACTGGTACGAGGACGAGGCGGGCGCGCTGGTGCGCCCCTACACGGTCACGCACGGGCGCACCCGGCCCGCGCGGGGCATCAGCGTCGATCTGTTGTCCCAGGTCACGGCCCTGGAGCCGGAGGCGGGCGGCTGGCCCGGCGTCGACCACGCCCGCACCCGGCTGCTCGCCCTGCTCGGGCCCGGCCCCCGCCCGGTCGTGGAGCTCGCCGCGGACGCGGACCTGCCGCTGACTGTCGTCCGGGTCCTGCTGGGCGACCTGGCCGAGGCGGGACTCGTGCGCATCGACGCACCCCGGCGCGCGACCGGCCCCGCCGCACAGGCCGACCCCGCCCTGCTGCGCGAGATCGTGGACCGCCTGCGCGATCTGTGAACCCGGGGCGCCGCTGCCCCCGATTCTCCGGTGGCGTCGCCCCTCGCACCACCTCTGACCAGGCACGTCAGCCGCATCCGGGCGCGGTGGCCCTCGCCGTGCGGGCCCGCTCCCCGCCGGGCGGGGCGAAGGGGGCGGGCGGGGCGCGCAACGAATCGCCGCGAGAGCCCCGACGCACGCAACGATCAGCGCACCGGCGCGCAACGGCTTCTCCTTGTCCGGGCCGCTCGGCCGCCCGTACCTTCTATGTGGCCCCCACACCCATTCGCCCCCGGTGAGGAACACGCATGCGCACCGCCCTGCTCCAGAGCTCCGGCCGCCCCGGCTCGACCGTCGAGAACCTCAAGGTCCTCGACGAGGCCGCGGGCCGCGCCGCCGCCGCTGGAGCCGCGCTGCTCGTCACGGCGGAGATGTTCCTGACCGGCTACGCGATCGGCGACGACATCGCGCGGCTGGCCGAGCCCGCCGACGGCGAGGCCGCCGACGCCGTCGCCGAGCTCGCGGCGCGGCACGGACTGGCCGTCGCCTACGGCTACCCCGAGCGGGACGGCGACACGGTGTTCAACGCGGTCCAGCTGATCTCCGCCGAGGGCACGCGACTGGCCAACTACCGCAAGACCCATCTCTTCGGCTGCTTCGAACGCGACCACTTCACCCCGGGCGACAGCCCGGTCGTCCAGGCCGAGCTGAACGGCCTCACCGTCGGCCTGATGATCTGCTACGACGTGGAGTTCCCGGAGAACGTCCGGGCCCACGCCCTGGCCGGCACCGACCTGCTGCTGGTGCCCACCGCGCAGATGCACCCCTTCCAGTTCGTCGCCGAGTCGGTCGTGCCGGTGCGTGCCTTCGAGAACCAGATGTACGTCGCGTATGTCAACCGGGTGGGGCCCGAGGGCGAGTTCGAGTTCGTCGGCCTGTCCACGCTGGCCGGCCCCGACGGTGTCGCCCGCACCCGCGCCGGCCGTGAAGAGCAGCTCGTCCTCGCCGATGCCGACCCGGTGTTCCTCGCCGCCTCCCGCGAGAACAACCCGTACCTGAAGGACCGGCGTCCCGGCCTCTACGGCTCCCTCGTCTGAGCCGCTCCCCGAGCCTCCCCCCAGTTTCGTTTCGCGCAAGGAGTCCGTACCCCATGACGTCCACCGTGCCCAACGCCGTCGAGCACGCCGACGAGCAGCAGCAGCCGCCGATCACGATGTTCGGCCCGGACTTCCCTTACGCCTACGACGACTTCCTCGCGCACCCGGCGGGCCTGGGCCAGATACCCGCGACCGAGCACGGCACCGAGGTCGCGATCATCGGTGGCGGTCTGTCCGGCATCGTCGCCGCCTACGAGCTGATGAAGATGGGTCTCAAGCCCGTCGTCTACGAGGCCGACCGGATAGGCGGCCGGCTGCGCACCGTCGGCTTCGAGGGCTGCGACGAGTCGCTCAACTGCGAGCTGGGCGCGATGCGCTTCCCGCCGTCCTCCACCGCCCTGCAGCACTACATCGACCTGGTGGGCCTCGAGACCCGCCCCTTCCCGAACCCGCTGGCCGAGGCGACCCCCTCGACCGTGGTCGACCTCAAGGGCGAGTCGCACTACGCCGAGACGGTCGACGACCTGCCGCAGGTCTACCGTGACGTCGCCGACGCCTGGAACCGCTGCCTCGAAGAGGGCGCCGACTTCTCCGACATGAACCGCGCGATGCGCGAGCGGGACGTGCCGCGCATCCGCGAGATCTGGGCGCGACTCGTCGAGAAGCTGGACAACCAGACCTTCTACGGCTTCCTGTGCGGCTCCGAGGCGTTCAAGTCCTTCCGGCACCGCGAGATCTTCGGCCAGGTCGGCTTCGGCACCGGCGGCTGGGACACCGACTTCCCCAACTCCATCCTGGAGATCCTCCGCGTCGTCTACACCGAGGCCGACGACCACCACCGCGGCATCGTCGGCGGCTCCCAGCAGCTGCCGGAGCGCCTGTGGGAGCGCGAGCCGGAGAAGATCGTCCACTGGGGGTACGGCACCTCCCTCGCCAAGCTGCACGAGAACGGCGAGCCCCGCCCGGCCGTGACCCGGCTGCACCGCACCGCGGGCAACCAGATCACGGTGACGGACGCGGGCGGTGACATCCGCACCTTCAAGTCGGCGGTCTTCACCGCCCAGTCCTGGATGCTGCTGTCCAAGATCGCCTGCGACGACGCGCTGTTCCCGATCGACCACTGGACGGCCATCGAGCGCACCCACTACATGGAGTCCAGCAAGCTCTTTGTGCCCGTGGACCGGCCCTTCTGGCTGGACAAGGCCGTCGACGACAGGGGAAATCCGACCGGCCGGGACGTCATGTCGATGACGCTCACCGACCGCATGACCCGCGGGACCTACCTGCTGGACGACGGCCCGGACAAGCCCGCCGTCATCTGCCTGTCCTACACCTGGTGCGACGACAGCCTGAAGTGGCTGCCGCTGTCCGCGAACGAGCGGATGGAGGTCATGCTGAAGTCGCTCGGCGAGATCTACCCGAAGGTCGACATCCGCAAGCACATCATCGGCAACCCGGTGACCGTCTCCTGGGAGAACGAGCCCTACTTCATGGGCGCGTTCAAGGCCAACCTGCCCGGCCACTACCGCTACCAGCGCCGCCTGTTCACGCACTTCATGCAGGACCCGCTGCCCGAGGACAAGCGCGGCATCTTCCTGGCCGGCGACGACATCTCCTGGACGGCCGGCTGGGCCGAGGGCGCCATCCAGACCGCGCTGAACGCGGTCTGGGGCGTCATGCACCACCTCGGCGGCGAGACCGACTCCACCAACCCCGGCCCCGGCGACGTCTACGACGAGATCGCCCCGGTCGAACTGCCCGAGGACTGACCGGGCCCCGTGGACCGAGGTGCGGGCGGCCGGACTCAGACGCCGGCCGCCCGCGCCTTCTCGAAGACCCCCGGCAGCGGGGTGAGCAGCATCCGGCCCGCGAAGCCCACGGCCGCGTCCAGCCGCTCGGTGAACTCCTCGGCGACATCGGGGAGCCGGCGCAGCGCCCACAGCGCACGCGCCGCGGCCCAGGTGGCGTCGCGGGCGCGCTCCAGGCTCCAGGAGCCGATCAGATGGGTGAGCGGGTCGGCGATCTGGAGCAGGTCGGGACCGGGCATCAGATCTTCGCGGACCCGCTCCTCCAGTGTCACGAGGAGATCGCCCACCCGGTCGAACTCGTCCTCCAGCTCGGCGGGTTCGCACTCCAGGCTACGACAGGCGTCCACCACGGCCAGCGCGAGATCGTGCCCGATGTGCGCGTTGATGCCCGCGAGCGCGAACTGCACTGGACGTACGCCGGGATGGCGGCGGAACTGGAACAGCGGCCGCCAGCAGGCGGGCGGACGGCGGTCGTCGGCGGCCGCGTCCACCGCGGCCAGATATCGCCGTGCGAACCGCACGTCCAGCGTGATCGCGGCCGCCGGGTCGGTGAACCGGCCCGCGTCGATCTGCCGGTCGACCTCCTCGGTGACGGCCAGGTAGACACGGTTGAACACGGCGATCCCGTCCCGTTCGGGAAGGGCCGCGTCCAGCGCGCGCATCCGGGAGACGACCGTGTCGACGGGTGTGGTGAACTGTTCTAACTGCGCCATGGGGGCAGGGTCCCAGCCATAGGCTGACCGGAGTGCCGGCGGGCCCGACGCTTCCCCAGAACGGGGGAACGCCTCCCGCCGCGCGGGAGGGGGAGAACACTGTGGCAGGCTCACGCGCCCGCCGGCCGGCCGAGCGCGGACGGGCCGTTCGGCGCCACGCGATGGTGGGGGCCGCGTCGCTGGTGGTGGCGGTCGGCACCGTCACCGGTCTGGTGTCCGCCCTCGACGACCGGAGTGGCCCCGACCAGGCCCGGCCGCCGGAGGTGACCGGCACACCCCGCCCCGAGCGGATATCCGCCCTCCCCTCGCCGTCCCCGTCCGCGTCGCCGAGTCCATCCCCCTCGCCGAGCGGGTCGAAGGAGCGCGCCCGGACGCGGGCGACGACGAAGGCGCCCGCGTCCGTGCGGACCGAGCGCCGGACGGCGAGCGCCGCCCCCGCGGACGCCCGCCTGTACCGGCACCCGGACTCCCAGGTGCTCGAATGGGTGCGCGACAACCCCGACGACCCGCGCCGCCAGGTGATCGAGTCGCGCATCGCAGGCCACCCGTCGGCGGTATGGTTCGCCGACTACACGCCCGGCAACATCACCGACCGGGTCGCCGCCGTCACCTCCGGCGGTGCCGCGCAGGGCCGTGTGCCGGTCGTCGTGCCGTACGTGATCCCGGACCGCGACTGCGGCGGCTACTCCGAGGGAGGGGCGCCCGACCTGGCCGCCTACGACGCCTGGATCGACTCCTTCGCGGCCGGCCTGGGCTCGGGCGAGGTCGTGGTGATCCTGGAGCCCGACTCCGTCGCCCAGTCCGAATGCCTCAGCGAGGCCGAGCGCGCCGAGCGTTTCGCCTCGCTCGCGCGCGCGGGCCGTGTGCTGAAGGCGGCCAACCCCCGCGCACGCGTGTACTTCGACGCGGGCCACTCCGACTGGCACGAGGCGGCGCAGCAGGCGGCCCTGCTGCGCCGGGCGGGCGCGGCCTCGTCGGCGTCCTCGGACGGCGTCTTCAGCAATGTGTCCAACTTCCAGGGCACCGCCGACGAGATCGCCTACGACCGTCAGGTCCTCGACGCGCTGGGCGGCCCGGCGGACCTGGGTGCCGTGATCGACACCAGCCGCAACGGCAACGGCGCCCCGGCGGACGGTGAGTGGTGCGACCCGGCGGGCCGCGCCCTCGGCCGCACCCCGACCCTGGCCCCGGGCGAGTCGCGGATCGACGCCTATCTGTGGGTCAAGCCGCCGGGGGAGGCCGACGGCTGCCAGGGCACCCCGGGCACCTTCACGGCCTCCTACGCCTACGAACTGGCGCGCTGAGCCCCTCCCCGGGGCCGGGCCCCCGAGGAACGGGCGTGCTGAGCGGGCGCTTAGGGTGAGGTGGTTGAACCGTCCAGCACAGGAGACCCCCTCGTGACCGCCGAAGCCCCGACCGCACCCGTCCTGTCGTACGGCCGGCTCATGCCCGTCACCGTCCACTTCGACGACCTCGACGCCCTCGGGCTGCTGCACAACGCCCGCTACCCGCTGCTCGTCGAGCGCGCCTGGGCCGAGTTGTGGCACGGGCACGGCATCACGTTCGAGGGGGACTGGGCGGCGGCCGGGGACGCCTGCAACGCGGTCAAGGAGCTGACCATCGGTTACGACGCCCCGGTCACCCGCCCCGGCGTCTATGCCGTGCATCTGTGGCTGGACCGCCTCGGCACCACGGGCCTCACCTACGGCTTCCGCTTCTGCTCGGCCGACGGCACCACGACCTACGCGCACGGCACCCGCGTCCTGGTCCGGCTCGACGCCGCGACCCTGCGCCCGGCGCCGTGGAGCGAGGGGTTCAGGGCCGCATGTCGCGAACTGCTTCGGCCGGCCGGCTGACCTTCGGCCGGTTGCGGTCCCCGGCGCGCAGCACGCCCGCGAGCGCGGCCAGCGCGCCCGCCAGCACGGTCACCAAGGCGAACGACACCGTCAGGCTGGTCGCCTGGGCCAGGCCGCCCGTCGCGCCCGGCGCGACCAGCCCCGAGGTGTACGTGATCGTCGCGACACCGGCGATGGCCTGGCTGGGGTTGGGCCCGCTGCGCCCGGCCGCCGCGAAGCACAGCGGGACGACGACCGCGATGCCGAGCCCCATCAGCGCGAAGCCCGTGATGGCCACCGCCGGGTGACCGGCCAGGACGATCAGCAGACCGCCGAACCCGGCGACGAAACCGCCCGCGCGGACCGTACGGACGGCGCCGAACCGGTCGATCACCTTGTCCCCGGCGAACCGGGCCAGGGCCATCGTGAGCGTGAAGCCTGTGGTGCAGGCGGCGGCGAGACCCGCCGAGGCCTCCAGCCGGTCCTCCAGATACACCGCCGACCAGTCGAGGCACGCACCCTCCGCGAACATCGCGCAGAAGCCGACGGCCCCGATCAGCAAGGCCGAGCGCGGCGGCAGCGCGAACCGCGGCGGCGGCTCCTCGTCCTCGGTGGGCTGGAGATCCAGTACCCAGGCGCAGGCCGCGAACCCGACCACGGTCAGCACACCCGCCGCCGCCGCGTGGTGCAGACGGGCGTCCACGTCGAGGTGGGCGGCCAGCGTGCCGCCCGCCGAGCCGAGCAGGGCGCCCGCGCTCCACATGCCGTGCAGGCCCGACATGATCGACCGGTTCAGGCGGTTCTCGACCTCCACGCCCTGCGCGTTCATCGCCACGTCGGACATGCCGGCCGCGGCGCCGAACACGAACAGCGCGAGACACAGCGTGGCCAGGTTCGGCGCCTGAGAGGGCAGGACCAGCGCCAGCGTCCACAGCGCGAGCAGTCCGCGCAGGGCGGTGCGGGCGCCGAAGCGGTGGATGATCCGGCCGGCGAGCGGCATCGCCAGCGAGGCGCCGAGTGCGGGAAAGGCGAGGGCCAGGCCCAGCTGGCCCGGGCTGACCGAGGCGTGGTCCTGGACCCAGGGCACGCGCGTGGCGAACGAGCCGGTCACCGCGCCGTGCACGGCGAACACGGCGGCCACCGCGTAGCGGGCGCGCATCACCGCGCGCCGGTCGACGACCCCGGACACCACGTCGTTCATCATCCGTCCCTCCCCGTGAGCCGACCACTTCGGCCCGCTCCGCCGCCGTAAACTATCAGGGACCCTGCCTGATAGATAGGGAATATGACGGGTGGCCGTGCCCCCGGCCCGGGCAGCCCGTGCAGGAAGGCTTGTCAGCCGGCCGTCATCCGTGCGGCCCCGCGCGTCTGGGAGGATCCCGGCATGGCCGCATCCCCGAGCACTGCCCGAGCCCTCAACGACCGGCTCGCCCTGAGCCTGTTGCAGGAGGAGGGGCCGCTGACGGCCCCGCAGCTCAAGCGGCTCACCGGACTGTCCCGGCCGACGGTCGCCGACCTCGTCGAACGGCTCACCGCCGCCGGGCTCGTCACCGTCGTCGGCGAGGCCGGGGAGCAGCGGCGCGGCCCCAACGCCAAGCTGTACGGCATCGTCGCCGACCGCGCCCATCTCGCCGCGCTCGACGTGCGCACCGAGGGCGTCGCCGTGGTCGTCTCCGACCTGCTGGGCCGGGTGCTCGCGGAGGCGGCCGTGCCGATCGGCGAGGACACCGGCACCGGGTCCGCGGTGGAGCAGTCCGTGGCCCTGGTCGAGCGGACGCTGATGAAGGCCGGGGCTGACCGGCTGCACACGGTCGGGATCGGCGCGCCCGGCCTGATCGACCCGGCGGGCGGCGAACTGCGCGACACCACCTCGCTGCCCGAATGGCACCGCCGACTGGTGGCCACCCTCCAGGAGCGGCTGCCCGAGGCCCGGGTCAGCGTCGAGAACGAGACCAACCTCGCGGCCCTGGCCGAGCAGTGTGAGGGGGCAGCCCGCGACCGGGCCACCTTCGTCCTGCTCTGGCTCGGCCACGGCACCGGCGCCGCCGTCGTCCTCGACGGTGCCCTGTTCCGCGGTGCCTCCGGCGGCACCGGCGAGATCGGCTTCCTGCCCGTCCCCGGCACCGACGCCCTGCCCTCGCGCACGGACTGCCGCGGCGGCTTCCACTCCCTGGCCGGGGCCGAGGCGATCGAGCAGCTGGCGGACGAGCACGGGGTGCGGGGGGAGGCCGTGGGGGCGGAGCCGCGGGCCGCGGCGCAGGTGCGGGCGGCCGTGGCCGACGGCGCCGACGCCTTCCTCGACGTCCTCGCCGCGCGGATCGCCCTCGGGGTCGCCTCCGCCATCGCGGTACTCGACCCGGGATGTGTCGTGCTCGGCGGCGAGGTCGGTCAGGCCGGGGGAGAGGAGCTCGCACGGCGGGTCGAGGAGCGGGTCCGGCGGATGTCGCCGTTGGACATCGAGGTCCGGCCCGGTGTGCTCGGCGGCGCCGCCGTCCTGCGCGGGGCCCTGCTCACCGCCCGCGACCGGGCACAGGACACGCTGTTCGCTCCACCGGAGCGGTGAGTCGCGCCGGGCGGTTCAGGCCCACGGAGCGATGAGGCCCGCCGGGCGGACTGGGCCGATGGTGTGGACCTGGTGGCGGGTGAGGCGGACTGGGCCGATGGGGTGGATCTGGTGGCGGGTGAGGCGCACTGGGCCGACGGAGTGGAGCCGGTGGCCGGGCCAGGCGGACCGGGCGGTTCGTTCCCACGGAGCGGCGGGGCCCACAAGCGGTCCAGGCGCCGCGCGCAGCGCTGACGCCCACCGACCGGGTCATACGCCACGGGACAGCGGGGAGCGCCGACCGGTGCGGACCCCGGTAGGCCCTGCGGCCCGCCGACCTGTGCGGAGCCCCTACGCCTCGCGGCCCGTCGGTCCGTGCGGACCCGGTACGCCCCGCGGCTCGCTGACCTGTGCGGAGCCCGTACGCCTCGCGGCCCGCTGGCCCGCTGGCCCGTGCGGACCTGGTACGCCCGTCGACCCCGTTCGGAGCCTGTACGCCCCGGTCAGCCCGTCAGCCCGTCAGCCCTGCGGCCCGCTGGCCCGTTTTGCACCTGGGTCGCCCTGCGGCCTGCTGGCCCGCTGGCCCGTGCGGACCTTGTACGGCCCGCTGGCCCGTTCGGGGCCCGTCGCCCCGCCAGCCCTGCGGCCCGCTGGCCGGTTCGGGAGCATCAGGGCCCGCGGCCCCCCGGCCCGTTCGGAGCCCGCACGCTCCGCGGCCCCCCGGCCCGTTCGGAGCCCGCACGCTCCGCGGCCCCCCGGCCCGTTCGGAGCCCGCACGCCCCGCGGCCCCCCGGCCCGTGCGGACCCGTATGCCCCGCGGCAAGCCGGCCTGCTCAGGCCCCCCGACCGCCGAAGCGGCGCTCCAGGTACTGCTCGAACGTGCCCTTGCCCAAGGCGTGTTCCGGGGTGAGATGGCCGCCCGCGCGGAAGCCGCGGTAGGCGGCGCCCCACAGCGGCACGTTCAGCGGGGCCCGGCGGCGGCCCTTCGCGGCCAGGTAGGCGCGGGCCAGCGACTCCATGGTGCGCACCTCGGGCCCGCCCATGTCCTCGACCCGGCCCGCGGGAGCCCCGAGGGCCAGCTCGGCCAGCCGGTCCGCTACCTCGGCGACCTCCACCGGCTGGGCGCTGATCCGCGCGGGCAGCGGCATCACCGGCGACTTGGCCAGCATCTCGAACAGTTGGACCAGCAGATCGTGGAACTGGGTCGCGCGCAGTGTGGTCCAGCCGAGCCCAGACCGCTCGATGAGCTGTTCCACGGCGAGCTTGGTCCGGTAGTAGGGGAAGGGCACCTGGTCCACCCCGACGATGGAGATGTAGACGAGGTGGCCGACCCCGGCCCGGCGGGCCGCCGCGATCAGGTGGGCCGCCGCCTCCTCGTCACCGCCGCGCGGAGTGCTCGCGCAGTGCACGATCGTGTCCACGCCCGTCACCGCCGCGTCCAGTCCACTGCCGCCCTCGCGCAGGTCGACGGCGTACGGCTGGGTGTGCCGACTGAGTACCCGCACCTCGTGGCCGTCCGCCCGCAGCCGCTCGGTGACGAGCCGGCCTAGGGTTCCGGTACCGCCGGTCACCAGGATCGTGGTCATGCCGTTCAGCCCCTTCGTAGCTCCGGCGCCCCGGTCGGAGCGCCCTTCACCAGCTGGGACCGCGCAGCCCCCGGGAAATGTGACAACCCGGGGCGGCTTTTCTAGGAACGCGTCAGCTGGCGCCGTACGAAGTCCAGCTTCTGTGGGTTCAGCACGTTGCGCACCTCGCCGATCAGCCCGTCGCGCAGCTCGACCGCGGCCACGCCGACGACCTCCTCGCCCGCCCAGGCCACGACTGCGGCCGCGCCGTTGATCTCGGCCGTCCTGAAGGTGATCCCGGTCAGGTACCGCTCGGAGATGCCCAGCAGGAAGCGGACGACCTTGTCCCGGCCCTCGATCGGCCGCAGGGCCGCGGTGACCTTGCCGCCGCCGTCGCTGAAGAAGGTGACGTCGGCGGCGAGGATCTTCTCCAGGCCGGCCAGGTCGCCCTCGCGGGCGGCGTTCATGAAGGAGGTGACCAGCTCGTCCTGGAGGTCGGGCGCCGGCTCGAACCGGTGCTCCTCCTCGGCGATGCGTCGGACCGCCCGGTGATAGAGCTGCCGGCAGTTCGCCTCGCCGAGGTCGAGCACGCCCGCGATCTCCCGGTGGCCGTAGCCGAACGCCTCGCGCAGCACGTACACCGCTCGCTCGGTCGGCGTCAGCCGCTCCAGCAGGACGAGCATCGCCAGCGACACGGCCTCGCGCTGCTCGGCGGACTCCAGCGGGCCGAGCGTGCCGTCGGAGGTGACCACAGGCTCCGGCAGCCAGGTGCCGGTGTAGGTCTCGCGCCGGGCCCGCGCCGAGGTCAGCCGGGTGAGGCAGAGGTTGGTGACGACCTTGGCGAGCCAGGCCCCGGGACGCTCGATCTCCGTGCGGTCGGCGCCGCTGAAGCGCAGCCAGGCGTCCTGGACCGCGTCCTCCGCCTCGTCGGCGGAGCCGAGCAGACGGTAGGCGAGGCCGAACAGCCGGGGGCGATGCGTCTGGAACTCCTCGGCGAGCGCGATGACGGTCATGACTTCACCCTGCCACGAGGGCCCCCCGTCGGGTCGACGGCGAGGCCCAGGGGCTGCCCCGGTCGGCGGGGCGGACTTCGTGGCGCGGGGGCTTGAGGAGACCCGGCGGCGGGGCAAGGGCCGTCGTCACCCGCCGCCGGGCCCGTTCAGCGGGGTTCAGCAGGCGCCGAGGTCCTGCCACACACCCCATTCACCGGTGCCGCCGGGCTCCTCGCCCTGCGTCCACCACTTCGCCTTCCACGAGTGCCCCTTGTGGGCGACCGTAGTGCCGCCGGTGTAGGTGCCGGTCGCGCTCCAGGCCGGGGCCGTGCAGGTGCCGCCCGTCGGTGTGGGCGTCGGGGTCGGCGTCGGGGTGGGGCTGCCCGTCGGCGTCGGCGTCGGCGTGGGGGTCGGGGTCGGGGTGGGCGTCGACGTGCCCGGGTCGACCACGGTCGTGCCGCGTGCCAGGTCGCCGGCCAGTGCGTACGTCTTCCCGCCGAAGGTCACCGTCCAGTTCGACGGCGTGGAGACGGGCAGGTAGTACACGAAGTCCAGCTCCACCGAGGCGCCCGGCGCCAGCGTCTGCCAGCTCGGCAGCTTCAGCGACACACGGTTGTAGACGCCCTTCAGACCGCCGACGTTGCTGCCCGTGTGGTCGCTGCGGATCACCGAAGTGCCCCAGCCGGACTGGTCCTTGGCGTTGGCGGGTGCGGAGGTGCCGTAGTCGAACTGGAACTCCGTGCCGCCCGGCAGCGCCACCGAGGTGTTGTTGGTGATCTTCAGCTTGGGGCTGATGGGGTAGTTGGAGTCACCGAGGGGGAACTGACCGAATTCCACGTCGATGTCGACGGCCTGGGCCGGAAGACCGGTCGTGGAACGCTTGGCTCCGTACGGAGCCGCGGACTTGAACTTCTCGTACATCGCCGTGGTCAGGATCGAGCCCGGCTCGTACTGGCCCTTGGCCGCGTTCCATCCGTAGTCGCCGGCGAGCTCCCAGATCATCGTTCCGCCGATGCCGTTGGCGACGACGTAGTCCGCCTTGGCGTTCACCGACTGCTCGTCCTCGGTGGACAGGAAGACCTTCTTCTCGGCGTTCCACAGCCAGGGCGCGACCAGGGTGGAGTCGTACTTGCGGGCGTAGGTGCCCGTCAGCCTGGTGTCGGCCGGGAAGCCGTACTTGGTGACATAGTCGCCGACGACACCCTTCTCAAGGTTCTTGGCGTGCCACATAGGATTCGAACCAGCCGGCGACTCCTTGCCGTTGGTGTCGAGGTCGTGCCAGAGGTTGTCGATGCCGCCGGCGCCGTCACCGCACTTCGTCAGGCCGGACCCGGCCGGGCAGGTGGTCGTCGCGGCCTTGCCCCACAGGCCGTCCGTGCCGCCGGTGACGTTCTTGAATCCGCGGGTGTAGTACGGCAGGCCGATGTTGATACGGCCGGCCGGCATGGAGCCGCGGAAGTAGTGGACGGCCCAGTCCGTGTTCAGATAGCCGATACCGCCGTATTGGGAGGTGGAATACACGCCGGCCGCGGCGAGTTCGGCATCCTTTCCGTCGTCGAACAGGGAGGCGTTCGGGCCGACGTACTCGTTCCAGGCGCCGTGCAGGTCGTAGGACATGATGTTGACGTAGTCCAGGTATTTCTGGACCTGGAAGGTCTCCATGCCGCGCAGCAGATATCCGGAGGAGGGCGCGGCCACCGAAAGGAGATAGTGCCTTCCGTCGGCGGCGCCCGCGCGGTCGAGCTTCTCGCGCAGGGTCTTCATCAGGGCCGCGTAGCCCTTGACCAGCCCGGCCCTGCGTGCGTTGGAGAGGGACCAGTCGAGCGGGTTGCCCGCGTCCTTCATCGTCGTCGGGTACTCGTAGTCGATGTCGACGCCGTTGAAGCCGTACTTCCTGATGAACTCGACGGATGAGTCGGCGAAGGTGTTGATGCCCGCCTGGTTCACCGAACCGTCGGCGTTGGTGGCCATCGAGTAGAAGCCGCCGGAGTTCACCCGGCTGCCGTCATCGGCGAAATAGCCGCCGGTCTCGGCCCAGCCGCCGACAGAGACAAGGGTCTTGACGTTCGGGTGCTGTTTCTTGAACTTGTTCAGCAGATTGAAGTGGCCCTTGTAGCCGAATGCCGGGTCCATCTCGGCGCCCGCCACGCCCGGCCAGGTCATTCCGGTCGCGGAGTTGTTCGCGCTGTCCGAGCCGACGGAGATCCTGTGGGAGCCGTCGATGTGCGCGAAGGCGTAGTTGAGGTGGGTGACCTTGTCCCAGGGGATGTCGGAGGCGAGGTAGGCGGGGGTGCCGTCCTTGCCGGTGCGCCAGCCGGTGAAGTAGCCGATGACGCGGCGCTGGTGGTCGGCGCCCATCTTCTCGCGCCCGTCGGCGTCGTAGACGGAGCAGTAGGGGACATCGACGCCAGGCGTCCTGTAGAGGCCGTCCGGGCGACAGGAGTCCTGGTCGGCGGCGTGGGAGACGGTGGCCGGGAGGCCGGCCAGCACCAGACCCGCGGCAGCGGCGGCGGCCGCGAACAGGGCGGGTCTCGCTTTGTTGCGTGAGGGGGACAGCAATTCGGTTCCTCTCCACGGAAGTTGCGCAGACCCTAGAGAGGACTAGACCAATGCGTCCATAGGTATGGACCAATCCGGTGCTCCGGTGGATGTCGAGTCCTCGTCGAGCGTTCTGTGAGCCACCCCACAAACATCACCCGCATGGACGAGTGCTCTCCGTGGCAGACTGGGGCTGTACCAGTAGCAGCGCACTCCGGGGTCGGTGAAAGTCCGAACCGGCGGTTACAGTCCGCGACCCGGTCGCCTCCAGCGGCCGGTTGACCAGGTGAAATTCCTGGACCGACGGTTAAAGTCCGGATGGGAGGCAGTGCGCGGCGGGCGAGCACATCTGTGCGCGTCGCCGTACCGGTTCGCTTTTGGGCGAGCTCTGTCCGGCGTCGCCCCCGGTGTATTCGTTCGCTCTCTCTGTCGTCATCGACAGGCCCCGGAGTCCGTGCCCGAAGAGGCAGGAGGACCCGGGAAGTGTTCACCGGAATCGTCGAAGAGCTGGGTGAAGTCACCGGCGTCGAGACTCTCGACGACGCCTGTCGCTTCCGGCTGCGCGGACCCGTCGTCACCGAAGGCGCAAAGCACGGTGACTCCATCGCGGTGAACGGCGTGTGCCTCACCGTCGTGGACCACGAGGGCGACGAGTTCACCGCCGACGTCATGGCCGAGACCCTCAAGCGCTCCAGCCTGGGCGCCCTCGCCGTCGGCTCGCGCGTCAACCTCGAACGGCCCACCGCCGTGGGCCACCGCCTCGGCGGACACATCGTGCAGGGCCATGTCGACGGCACCGGCGCGGTGCTGGGGCGCACCCCCTCGGAGCACTGGGAGATCGTGAAGATCTCCCTGCCCGCCGACCTCGCGCGCTATGTCGTCGAGAAGGGCTCCATCACCGTCGACGGCATCAGCCTCACCGTCGTGGAGGTGGGGGCCGACTACTTCACCGTCAGCCTCATCCCCACCACGCTCGCCCTGACCACGCTCGGCCTCAAGCAGGCCGGCGACCCGGTCAACCTCGAGGTCGACATCATCGCCAAGTACGTCGAGCGCCTGCTCACGACGGGCCGGGGGGAGGGGGCGTGAGCTGGCTCAACTCCGAGGCGTTCGTCCTGTTCGACCAGCACATCATCTGGTCGGACATGGCCGGCAACGTCCTCGGACTGATCGCCCTCACCCTCGGCTGGCGCCGCTCGGTGTGGAGCTGGCCCGTGCAGTTCCTGGCCGGCCTCGTCCTCTTCGGCGCCTTCTACGGCCACCTCACCGGCAGCGCCGGCAAGCAGGTCGTGGTCATGCTCATCGCGCTCTACGGCTGGTGGCAGTGGAGCCACCGGGGACGGACCACGGACGGTCACATCTCCGTACGCTTCGCCACCTGGACCGAGCGCGCCGTCATGGCCGCCGCGGCCGCCGCCGGCACCGTCGCCGTCGCGCTGCTGTTCAAGGCGTACCCGACCCTGTCCTGGGACCCCTGGCCGGACGCCTACATCTTCGTCGGCACGATCGTCGCCATGTACGCACAGGCCCGCGGCATGGTCGAGTTCTGGCTCGCCTGGCTGCTCGTCGACCTCGTCGGCGTGCCGCTCAACTTCGCCAACGGCTACGCCTTCTCCGGTTTCGTCTACGTCATCTACGGCGCGCTCGTCCTGTGGGGCCTGCGCGATTGGTGGCTGCGCTCCCGCACCGGCGCGCGGCCCGCCCTGGAAGGAGCGCCCGCATGAACACCACACCCGTCCTCTACAGCACCGACGACCTCGACGACTTCGTCCTCGACCCGATCGAGCGCGCCATCGCGGACATCGCGGCCGGCCGCCCCGTGGTCGTCGTCGACGACGAGGACCGTGAGAACGAGGGCGACCTCGTCGTCGCGGCCGAGCACGCCACCCCCGAGATCGTCGCCTTCATGATGAGCGAGTGCCGAGGTCTGATCTGCGCCCCCATGGAGGGCGACGAGCTGGAGCGGCTCGAACTCCCGCAGATGGTCGCCGACAACACCGAGTCGATGAAGACCGCGTTCACCGTCTCGGTCGACGCCTCCGCCGTGTACGGGGTGACCACCGGCATCTCGGCCGCCGACCGCGCCACCACCCTCCAGCTCCTGGCGAGCGGCACCGCCCAGGCCGACGACTTCGTCCGCCCCGGCCACATCTTCCCGCTGCGCGCCAGGCCCGGCGGCGTCCTGACCCGCAACGGCCACACCGAGGCCGCCGTCGACCTCGCCCGCCTCGCGGGCCTGCGCCCGGCCGGCGCCATCGTGGAGATCGCGGGCGAGGACGGCACCATGCTGCGCCTGCCCGAGCTGATCCCCTTCGCCCGCAAGCACGGCCTGACGATCATCTCCATCGAGGACCTGATCGCCTACCGCCGCTCCACCGAGCCCACCGTGCGCCGCGAGGCCGAGACCCGGCTGCCCACCGCCCACGGCACCTTCACGGCGTACGGCTACCGCTCCAGCGTGGACGGCGTCGAACACGTCGCCCTCGTCCACGGCGACCTCGGCGACGGCAAGGACGTCCTGGTCCGGGTGCACTCCGAGTGCCTCACCGGCGACATCTTCAGCTCCCAGCGCTGCGACTGCGGCCCCCAGCTCGACGCCTCCCTGCAGCGCATCCAGGCCGAGGGCCGGGGCGTGGTGGTCTATCTCCGCGGCCACGAGGGACGCGGCATCGGCCTGCTGTCCAAGCTGCGCGCCTACGAACTCCAGGAGCGCGGCCGCGACACCCTGGACGCCAACCTGGAACTCGGCCTGCCCGCCGACGCCCGCGACTACGGCGCCGGCGCGCAGATGCTGAAGGACCTCGGGGTCGTCAGCGTCCGGCTGATGACCAACAACCCCGACAAGACGAACGCGCTCGTCCGGCACGGCATCGAGGTCAGCGAGCGCGAGCCGATGCCCGTGAACGCGGGCGAGCACAACCTCCGCTACCTGCGCACCAAGCGGGACCGGATGGGACACGATCTGCCCTGGCTGGACACGCCCGCCGCGGCAGGCTCCGCGGCAGCGTCGACGTCCACCTGCAGCAACCAGTAATTGACCGGACACCTGCGAATTCCAGTTACAGACCAGCGAGGAGACACAAGACCGTGAGCGGCAAGGGCGCACCCAACCTGTCCGTACGCAACGTGGGCGACCTTCGGGTCGCCGTCATCGCGGCGCAGTGGCACGAGAAAGTGATGGACGGACTGGTCGACGGCGCCCTGCGCGCCCTGCACGACCTCGGCATCGACGAGCCGACCCTGCTCCGGGTCCCCGGCACCTGGGAGCTCCCCGTCGTCGCCAAGGTGCTCGCCGGCCGCGGCTACGACGCCGTCGTCGCCCTCGGCGTCGTCATCCGCGGCGGCACCCCCCACTTCGAGTTCGTGTGCCAGGGCGTCACCCAGGGCCTGACCCAGGTGTCCGTCGAGACCGGCGTCCCCGTCGGCTTCGGAGTGCTCACCTGCGACACCGAGGAGCAGGCCCTGGACCGGGCCGGTCTGCCGGGCTCCAACGAGGACAAGGGGCACGAGGCGGTCACCGCCGCCGTCGCCACCGCGGCCACCCTGCGTTCAGTATCTGAACCGTGGCGCTGACCGATGCCGGGGACCGCGTAGGGTGAGGACCACCATGTCCAAGAAGACGTTCGAGGAGCTCTTCACCGAGCTCCAGCACAAGGCCGCCAACGGCGATCCCGCCACCTCCCGCACCGCGGAACTGGTGGGCAAGGGCGTCCATGCCATCGGCAAGAAGGTCGTCGAAGAGGCCGCCGAGGTCTGGATGGCCGCCGAGTACGAGGGCAAGGAAGCGGCCGCCGAGGAGATCTCCCAGCTGCTGTACCACGTCCAGGTGATGATGGTCGCCCGCGGCATCTCCCTCGACGACGTCTACGCCCACCTGTAAGCACCCCGCACCTGCCCGCCGCAAGACATCACGCAAAGGAAGCCGACCTCATGCTGCGCATCGCCGTCCCCAACAAGGGTTCCCTCTCCGGCCCTGCGGCGGACATGCTGCATGAGGCCGGCTACCAGCAGCGGCGGGAGTCCAAGGAGCTGCGGATCGTCGACCCGGAGAACGAGGTCGAGTTCTTCTACCTCCGCCCCCGCGACATCGCGATCTACGTCTCCTCCGGCCGCCTCGACATCGGCATCACCGGGCGCGACCTGCTGATCGACTCCGGCGCCAACGCCGAGGAGATCCTGCCGCTGGGCTTCGCCCGCTCCACCTTCCACTACGCCACCAAGCCCGGCACCGCCAAGGGCGTCGAGGACCTCGGCGGCATGACGGTCGCCACCTCCTACGAGGGCATCGTCGCCAAGCACCTCGCCGACAGCGGCATCGACGCCGCGGTCGTCCACCTCGACGGCGCCGTCGAGACCGCCATCGAACTGGGTGTGGCCGAGGTCATCGCGGACGTCGTCGAGACCGGCACCTCGCTGCGCAACGCGGGCCTGGAGGTCATCGGCGAGCCGATCATGAAGTCCGAGGCGGTGGTCGTGCGACGCACCGGCGCCGACACCGAGGACCCCAAGGTGCAGCAGTTCCTGCGCCGCCTCCAGGGCGTCCTGGTCGCCCGGACGTACGTGATGATGGACTACGACATCCGCGCCGAGCACCTGGAAGCGGCCGTCGCCATCACCCCCGGCCTGGAGGGCCCGACCGTGTCCCCGCTGCACAACGAGGGCTGGGTCGCCGTCCGCGCCATGGTGCCGACCAAGGAGGCGCAGCGGATCATGGACGAGCTGTACGCCATCGGCGCCCGGGCCATCCTGACCACCGCCATCCACGCCTGCCGGCTCTGACGGGGCAGGTTCGGCATGTCGGAACTTCCCGCCCTCCCCGTCACCTTCCGGCCCAGCCGCACCCGCGCGGTGCTGCTGACGGCCGCCACCGCGATCTTCGTGGTCGTCTCGGCGGTCGCCCTGCTGCTGGAGCGCCTCGGCCCCGGTGAGCGCGTCAGCTTCGTCTTCACCGCCGCCCTGCTGTCCGGTGCCGTGCTGATGCTGGCCCGGCCCAGGGTCGTCGCCGACGAGAGCGGGGTCACCGTCGTCAACTTCGCCAGCACCCGCCGCCTGGACTGGCGGGAGATCGTCCAGGTGAACCTGCGCGTCGGCGACCCCTGGGTGTTCCTCAACCTCAGCGACGGCACCAGCCTGCCCGCCATCGGTATCCAGCCGGGCATCGCGAAGGAGCAGGCCATCGCCGACGCGCGGACCCTGCGAGCACTCGTCGAGGCCCGCTCCGGGCACGACCCCGAGGGGTCCCGGAGCTGACATCGGGGGTGATCCCGGGGCGACTCAGGGGCGTTCACCCTTGCCGCACCGGCCCATGTCCTGATTAATCTGGTGGCGGAGGCGTTCTCGCTGCGCCTCCGCCCCTGTCGCACCGCCCGGTGCACAGGGGTTCCTGCTACCCGAGGAGTGACCCCCTCCGGCGATGGACGGATCGTCCTGCAGTACCTGCGCCGCCCCCTGTCGACATAGCACGCACCCCTCGAACGGCGTACGTGCCCATGCGCAGGCGGTGGCATCATGACCACCCCCCTGCTGCTCCTGGCAGCCGCGTTCCTGCTCATCCTGGCCAACGGCTTCTTCGTGGCCGCCGAGTTCGGCCTGGTGACCGTCGAGCGCCCCGAGGCCGAGAAGGCCGCCGCCGAGGGCGACCGCCGCGCCCGTACGGTCGTGGAGTCGCTGAAGGAGCTCTCCTTCCAGCTCTCCGGCACCCAGCTCGGCATCACCATCACCTCCCTCGTCGTCGGCATGCTCGCCGAACCCGCCCTGGCCGAGCTGCTCGACGGCCCGGTCACCGCGCTCGGCGTCCCCGAGGGTGCCGTCTCCGGCGTGGCCGTGATCATCGGCATGCTGTTCGCCTCCGCCGTCCAGATGGTCGTCGGCGAACTCGTGCCCAAGAACTGGGCCGTGTCCCGCCCGATGCAGGTCGCGCGGTTCGTCGCCGGCCCGCAGCACGCCTTCGCCCGGCTGTTCCGGCCGGTGATCGCCGCGCTCAACGCGGTCGCCAACCGGCTGGTCCGCGCCCTCGGCGTCGAGCCCACCGAGGAGCTGGCCTCCGCCCGCACCCCCGGTGAACTGGTCTCGCTCGCCCAGCACTCCGCCCAGGCCGGCGCCCTGGAGCAGGACACCGCCGACCTGTTCGTGCGCACCCTGTCGCTGGCCGAGCTGACCGCCCAGCATGTGATGACCCCGCGGGTGAGGGTCAGCGCCCTGCAGTCCTCCGCCACCGCCGAGGACGTCGTCAACCTCACCCGCGCCACCGGCTTGTCCCGCTTCCCCGTCTACCGGGAGAAGATCGACGAGATCGTCGGCATGGCCCATCTCAAGGACGCCCTCGCGGTGCCCGTGCAGGAACGGCTGCGCACCCCGGTCGCCCGGATCGCCCGGCCCGCGCTGCTCGTCCCCGAGACCCTGCCGGTGCAGCCCCTGCTCGCCCGGCTGCGCAGCGAGCAGCCCATCGCCGTAGTCGTCGACGAGTACGGCGGTACGGCCGGTGTGGTCACCCTGGAGGACATCGTCGAGGAGATCGTCGGCGAGGTCCGCGACGAGCACGACGGCCAGGACACCCCCGAACTGGCCCCCGCCCCGGCGGAGGACGGCCGGCCCGCCTGGGACGTGGACGGCAGTTGCCGCGTCGACACCCTGGCGCGGATAGGCATGGAAGTGCCCGAGGGCCCCTACGAGACCGTCGCCGGACTGGTCGCCGATCTGCTCGGCCGCATCCCGGCCGCCGGTGACCGGGCCGAACTGCCCGGCTGGCGGCTCTCCGTGCGCCGCGTCGGTCACTACCGTGCCGAACGGGTGCGCCTCGTGCGCACCGCCGCCGTACGGGAGGCGGCCCGATGACCGTCCTGCAACTGCTGTTCGCCGCGCTGCTGGTTCTCGCCAACGGCTTCTTCGTCGGCGCCGAGTTCGCGCTGGTGTCGGTGCGCCGCAGCCAGATCGAGCCGCTCGGCACCGCGCGGGCCCGACAGGTCCTGCACGGACTGGAGCGGCTGCCGCGGATGATGGCCGCCGCCCAGTTCGGCATCACCATCTGCTCCCTGACCCTCGGCGCGGTCGCCGAACCGACCGTGGCGCATCTGCTGGAGCCGGTCTTCGAGTGGATTCATCTGCCGCACGGCATGATCCATCCGCTCGGCTATGTCATCGCGCTCGCGGCCGTGGTCTTCTTCCACCTCGTCATCGGCGAGATGGTCCCGAAGAACCTCGCCATGGCGGCCCCCGAGAAGGCCGCGCTCTGGCTCGCCCCCGGCCTGGTCGCCTTCGCCCGGGTCTGCGGGCCGGTCACCCATGCCCTCGGCTCCTGCGCCCAGGCCGTCCTGCGCCTCTTCCGGGTCGAACCCAAGGACGAGGTCGAGGCGGTCTTCACCAGCGTGCAGCTCGGCCGGCTCGTCGAGGACTCCGGCCAGGCCGGTCTGCTCGACCCGGAGGAGCAGGAGCGCCTGGAGGACGCCCTGGAACTGGCCTCCCGCCCGGTGACGGACGTGCTGCTGTGCCGCGAGTCCCTGGTGACGGTGGGCCCGTCGGTCACCCCGGGCCGCATCGTGGAGCTCACGGCCCGGACGGGCTACTCCCGTTTCCCCCTGGCCGCCGACAACGGGGTCTACATGGGTTACGTCCACGTCAAGGACGTCCTCGACCTGGAGGACTCCGACCGGGCCGTCCCGCAGCACGTCTGGCGCCATATGACGACCCTCCGCTCCGACCTGCCTCTGGACGACGCCCTCACGGTCATGCGCCGCGCGGGGACCCATCTCGCCCAGGTGGCCGACGCCTCGGGTCGAGTGCTGGGCCTGGTCGCACTGGAGGACGTCCTGGAGCTGATCGTCGGCGAGGTACGGGACCCGGCCCACCGGGCCCAGGCCCCGGCACCGACCCCAGCACCGGCACCGGACGTACGCGTGACGGAACCGAGGCTGACGGGGGAGCCGGAGGGAGTGCTGGCCACGTAGCCGCTCCGCTCAGGGGGTGCGGACCGGGCCGATGACACCCGTCCGCACCTCACGCGGCGGGACGGCACCGGCCCGATCCGGGCCCGCGCCGCCCGCACCTCGCAGGCCACGGCGGCAACGGCCTTACAGGGCCGACGGATCCTGGGGTCCGCGCCCCGACAGCACCTCGCCGTACGCCTGCATCAGATCCGGCAGCCGCAGCGTCGCCAGGTCGTCCCTGGACAGCGTGCCGGGATAGGCGGACAACCGCAGATCCCGGTACGCGCAGCTCTTCTCGTACAGCGTCCGCAGGAACCGGCCGTTGCCCAGCTCGTCGATCCACCCCTGGTCGACGACGTGCCCGGCGATGGACCGCAGTTCGTCGAGCGCCTCGTCGTCCCAGGCATCGCCGTTCTCCGTGGCCAGCACCTCGCCGATCGCGGTGAGTTCGAGCGGCCGGTAGGACGGGAAGTCGACCCGGGTCGTGAAGCGGGAGGACAGTCCTGGGTTCGCGGCGAGCAGCCGGTCCATGCCCTCCGGGTAGCCGGCCAGGATCACCACGAGATGGTCGCGGTTGTCCTCGGCGCGCTTCAGCAGCACCTGCAGGGCCTCGTCGCCGTACGCGTCGCCCTTGCCGTACCCGGTGTTGGAGAGCGAGTAGGCCTCGTCGACGAAGAGGACGCCCCCGAGCGCGGAGTCGATGAGTTCGTTGGCTTTCACGGCGGTCTGCCCGAGGTACTCGCCGACGAGGTCCGCCCGCTGGGCCTCCACGAGGTGGTCCCCGCCCAGCAGGCCGAGGGCGTAGAAGACCCGGCCGAGGATGCGGGCCACCGTGGTCTTGCCGGTGCCGGAGGGGCCGGAGAAGACGAAGTGCCGCTTGGGCGGCTGGACCGGGAGCCCCTGACCGGCCCGCAGCCGCGCCATGTTCAGCTGTGCGGACAGGGCCTTGACCTGGCGCTTGACCGGGTCCAGGCCCACCATGCGCTCAAGCTCCGCGAGCGCCTCGTCGAGTAACGCGGAGTCCGTCGGCCCCGCGGCCAGCGGTCCGGAGGGCACCACGGTCTTCTCCCGCACCGCCGGGTCGGGCACCGCGGGCATCGGCGCGGCCGGGGGCAGCAGATCGGGCTCGGGCAGCCGCAGATCACGGCTGTCCATGCCGAAGAGCGGGTCGAGCACGTCCAGCCCGTCCACGCTGTCCTGCCCGGCCCCGGCCAGGGTGATGGCCGCCAGGTCGGCCGTCTCGTCGTACCCGTCGCCCTCGGAGATCGCGGCGAGACGGGCGGAGGTGTCCATGAACGCGGGATCGACGCGGTGCACGGCCCGGTACAGCGGCAGCGCGGCCGCCGAGCGGCCGGTGCCCTCGTGCGCGCGGGCCAGCCAGTAGCGCAGCTCCTTGCGCTGCGGCTGCTCGCTGCGGCAGCGCATCAGCGCGGCCGACAGCAGCGGCTCGGCCTGCCCGTACGTCTCCAGCCGCACCCGGGCCATGCCCCCGAACAGCCCGGCCTCGATACCCAGCAGCGGGTCGTCGATCAGCGGGTCGGTGTGCCGGACGAGCTGCTCCCAGTCCTTGACCAGGTAGGAGCGGCAGGCGTGCAGGAACCGCACCTGCGGGTCGGCGTCCACCGGCGGCAGCCCGGCCAGCGCCCGGTCCAGCTCCGGCACATGGCGGCCGTCCAGCCAGTGCGAGGCGTGCGCGAGCAGCAGATCGCGTGGGCTCTCCAGCACCGGCTGCACCCACCAGCCCAGCCAGTACCAGGAGTTGAGGGTGCGCGCGTGCCGGGCGCGCTGTTCGCCGAAGCGGTCGCGGTGCCGGAACATCCGCAGCAGCGCGGTCGTCGTGTCGATCCGCAGTGCGTGCAGTCCGAGCCAGCCGTCCGCCATCCCGGGGTCGAGCCGTACCGCGGAGCGGAATTCCTCCTCCGCCTGCGGATAGGCGCCCATGGTGTAGGCGTCGACACCTCGCAACCAGGCGAGGTCGGCCGGGGCCTCGGGGCCCTGCATGCCGAAGTCCATCACGTCCCCCACAAGCCGTGCCCCCGCTGGTTCACCGACGGGCTGTCGCCCGCCGGCCGTCTTGCTCGAACCGCCTTGCCGCGGACCGGAGTTGCCCGACGCGACCGTCGTACGAAGGTCGCTCCGAGGGCATCGTACCTGCGCGGGTGTCGCCCGCCGAAGGGTGCGGCACCGCCCGTTCGGCGCGCGGGGCGCGGTCGGGGGGCGCACCCGTTTCGGTGACCGAGGGTGAGCGTACGGCGCCTCACAGCGCTCGGCGAGGGGTGGGAGAGCAGAACGAAGCCCCCGGTCACGGGGGAACAACCGGGGGCTTCGCGTAGATGGGGCACCTTTTCGGTGCGCACATTGAGAACGTAAGTCCTGTACGGCCCGTCGGTCAAGCGGAGTTGGGCCGTCGGTCAAACTTCCGGTGCCGCGATCTTCACAGGTTCACCATATTGTCTCAGTCCATCACGGAGTGTCACGCGGCGGTGCCGGCGGCAGGTCCGGGCAGCACCTCGTACCCCTCCGGCACCTGCCGCACCACCAGATCGGCATGAGGTTTCGAAGGGTCGTCGGCGAAGTGCCGCCGCTCCGCCGGGACCCAGCCGTCCCAGAACGCGCGCTGCTCCTCACCGTCGCGCGCCCGTCCGCGGGCCCACGCCTCTTCCGGCGGCATCTCCATCCACAGCAGCCGCGCGAGATACGGCCGCAGCGCCCGGCGACCCGCGCCGACCCCCTCGATCAGCACCACCTCGGCCGACGGCAGGGCCCGCGGCGGACCGAACCGCCGCGCGCGCCAGTCGTACGGCCGGTACGCGGCCGGTTCGGCTCGCTCCAGCGGCTCGACGACCTCCCGCAGGAAGCGGTCCGTCCAGCCGAACAGTTCCTGGTGCGTGGCGATGTCGTCCAGGCGCAGCACCGGTGCCCCGCCCAGCGCCCCGGCCAGCCGGTCGGCGAAGGTCGACTTGCCGGAACCGGCGTGCCCGTCGACGGCGATCAGCCGGACGGGGCCGCAGGACGGCGGCAGGGCGCTCAGACGGCGGGCGAGTTCGGGCAGCGAGGACGGGTGCACCCGCCCATCATCCCTGCCGGCGTCGGCGCGCCGCGGTCCAGGTCATGCCAGTGGTCGAAACCAATATTGGTGGCCGCGGCATGCCCCGAGATGCTGGTGGACGAGGGGGCCTGCGGCCATAGTTGGCGGACGCAGCCATGCATCGGGGCCGCCCCGACTCGGACACCTGGGGGTCACACACCCATGAGCATTGCCGAACAGCCGTCCCGCAGAAGCGTTCTGGCCGCTGCGGTCGCCGCCGCGGTCGTCACCGGCGCGGGCCCGGCGGCGGCGGACACCGCGGCCGAGACCGGCACCGGCACCGGCACCGACGAGGCGGGCGCCGGCCAGGCCACGGCGCGCCTCGTCGACAACCGCGCCTGGACGACGTACACCGAATGGCGCTCGGGCACCGCCCGCGGCACTCAGGCGGTCGCGGGCGCCCGGCCCGGCCTCGTGCTCGCCACCCCGGCCGGCACCGTCGACTACACCGACCCGCACACCGGCACCACCGCCACGTGGGAGTACGCGACCTGGACCTCGGCGCCGCACGCGCTGTCCGTCCCCGCGACCGAGGTCATCGCGTCCTGGAACGCCGACACCCCGGCCGGCACCTGGATCCAGGTCGAACTGCGCGGAACGTACTCGGACGGCGCGGAGACCCCCTGGTACGTGCTGGGCCGCTGGGCCGCGGGCGACCAGGACATCCGGCGGACCTCGGTCGACGACCAGAGCGACGGCCGCAGCAGCATCTGGACCGACACCTTCGCGATCGACGACGCCTCCACCGGTCTGCGGCTGACCGCGTACCGCCTGCGGCTGACGCTGTACCGGCGTCCGGGCACCAAGGCCACCCCGACCGTGTGGCGACTCGGCGCGATGGGCTCCGACGTCCCCGACCGCTTCACCGTGCCCGCCTCCACACCAGGCCTGACCAGGGAACTCGGCGTCCCGCGCTACTCGCAGGAGATCCACAAGGGCCAGTACCCCGAGTACGACAACGGCGGCGAGGCCTGGTGCAGCCCCACCTCCTCGCAGATGATCGTCGAGTACTGGGGCGCCCGGCTCAGCGAGGAGCAGACGTCCTGGGTCGACCCGGCCTTCGCCGACCCGCAGGTGTGCCACGCGGCCCGGTACACCTTCGACTACCAGTACGCGGGCTGCGGCAACTGGCCGTTCAACGCCGCCTACGCCGCCACCTTCCGGGGCCTGCAGGGCGTGGTCACCCGGCTACACTCGCTGACCGACCTGGAGACGCTGATCGAGGCCGGCATCCCGGCCATAACGTCCCAGTCCTTCCGCGCGGACGAACTGACCGGCGCCGGGTACGGCACCTCCGGGCATCTGATGACGGTGATCGGCTTCACCGCCGACGGCGACGTCATCGCCAACGACCCGGCCTCGCCGAGCAACGAGGCGGTGCGCCGGATCTACCGGCGGCGCGAGTGGGAGAACATCTGGCTGAGGACCAAGCGGTACAACACCTCCGGCAAGGTCGTCTCCGGTACCGGCGGGGTCTGCTACCTCTACTTCCCGGCCCACCCGACCCCGCGGCAGCGCCGTGTGCTGGCGGCGGTGGGCGTGCGCTGAGCGCGGCCGGGCGGGCCGCCTCCGGTGAGTGGGGCGGCCCGCCCGCCTGTGAGCAAGCTCTCGGCCGCAAAAGCCGCCTCGGGTGGCAAGGTGGACAACATGACCACGAACGCAGCCACCGCCGCCCGGGTGACCACGGGCGGGCCCACGGACGACGACGGCCCGAAGATCGCCGAGCACCTCATGGGCTGGACCCTCGTCGTGGTCGTCGCGATGCTCGTGACCCAACTCGGTCTGCTCTGATACGCCGCTTGTCCGCTCCGTCCGGGCTCGGTCCGCTCCGACGTGCCCGTCCTGCTCCGTCCCGGCCCGGCCCGGTCTGCTCCGCCCCGGCTCGTCCGCCCCAGCCCGGCGGGCCCTCCCCCGAGCAGGGCCGCCCCCGCCCCGGGTTGCGGCGTTCCGGCATCCGGCCCGGGGCCTTCGTGGCCCGGCTTCGGCCCAACCGCGTCCGTCGTGCCCGGCACTCGGACCTCTGTGACCTGAACCACCCATGAGCTGACATACTGCGGGGGTCCCGCCGCCCGTTGGATATCAGGTTCGAAATTGGACATCAGTCACCAGCGTGACGCCGACCGCCCGAGGGTCCGCGGCACCGACCGCTCGCTGGCGCGTCGCGCCGAACTCATCGCCATCGGGCGGAAGCTGTTCGCCGACACGTCCTACGACGCGCTCTCCATGGACGACATCGCCCGTCAGGCCCATGTCGCCAAGGGCCTGATCTACTACTACTTCCAGTCCAAGCGGGGCTACTACCTGGCCATCGTCGAGGACTCGGTCGCCGATCTGGTCGGCTTCGCGTCGAGCGGGCTCGAACTGCCCGCGGTGGACCGGGTGCAGCGGACCATCGAGGGCTATCTGCGCTACGCCGAGCACCACCACGCCGCCTATCGCACCATCGTCAGCGGGGGTGTCGGCTTCGACGCCGAGGTGCACGCCATCCGCGACGGGGTGCGCGAGGCGATCGTGTCGACCATCGCCGAGGGGGCGTACGGCAGACCGGAGATCGGGCCGCTGGCCCGGATGGGGCTGCTGGGCTGGGTGTGCGGTGTCGAGGGCGCCACGCTGGACTGGATCGACCGGCCCGGACTGTCCCGCGACGACATGCGCGAGCTGCTGGTGAAGATGCTCGGCGGCACCCTGCGCGCCATCGAGGAGATGGATCCCGCCCATCCGGCCCCCGAGCCCGCCCGCCGGCCCGTGTGAGCGGGGCGGGAGACCCGCTCCCGCCCCACCCCGCTTCGGTACCGGGTCAGTTGATCGCCCTGATCAGCTCACCGTTCGCGGTGTCCCCGCTCAGCTCCCAGAAGAAGGTGCCGCCGAGGCCCTGGTTGTTCTTGTACGTCATCTTCCCCGCGACCGTCGCCGGGGTGTCGTAACTCCACCAGTCGCTGCCGCACTTGGCGTACGCGGTGCCGCCGACCGTGCCGGTCGCCGGGCACTTGGTCCGCAGGACCTTGTAGTCCTCGATGCCCTGCTCCTACGTGCCCGCCGCCGGGCCGGTCGCGGTGCCGCCGGGCGCGGACCGGGTCACGCCGGTCCAGCCGCGGCCGTAGAAGCCGATGCCGAGCAGCAGCTTGGAGGCCGGGATGCCGAGGCCCTTGAGCTTGGCGATGGTCGCCGAGGTGTACAGGTCGGCCTTCGGGATGCCGCTGTAGGAGTTCAGCGCCGAGTGCGGGGCGGTGGGGCCCGCGGCGTCCCAGGCGCCGAAATAGTCGTACGTCATCGGGTTGTACCAGTTGACGTACTGCGCGGCGCCCGCGTAGTCGGCGGCGTCGATCCTTGCGCTCGTAGGTGCCCCATTCGGCGAAGTAGCCGACGACCTTCGAGCCGGCGGCCGCCTCGGCGGCGGGGGCGGTGGTCGTCGCGGTGGCGGTGCCCGCGCCGGCGAGCAGTCCGGCGCCGAGCACGGCGCTACAGAGCGCGGCGACGAGGGTACGCAGGGGAGTTCGCATCGGTGTCTCCTCGTGGGGGAGAGGGGGGACATGCGCCGACGCGCCCGCCCACGGGCAGGGCCGCCCGCTTGGCATGGACGCGATAAATACCGAGGATCCGACACCGCAGGAGGACTAGACCATTGCGTCAATGGTGCGTACCAATCTCGCCGGTTGTGCGATTACCGGAAGTAAGCGCTCGTTAACCAGTGACGCGAGGCCGCCGATCGGGCATACTCACACCGCCGAGCCGCTGGTCAGCAGCCTTCCGAGACCCGGAACTGCGAGCATCGTCCGGCACCCAGCCAGACCAGGCGGTGCCGCCCACACGATGGGCAGGGCCGCCCGTGCCCGACAGGGAGGAGAGCGTCGCCATGCCCGACCGCGCCCCGCAGCCGGTGGATCGTCAACTGCCCACCGACGAGGCCCGGGACCTGATCTCGCTCGTCCGTGACATCGCGCAGCGCGAGATCGCTCCGGCGGCGGCCGAGGAGGAGGACGCCGGGATCTTCCCGCGCGAGACCTTCACCCTGCTCTCCCGCTCAGGCCTGCTGGGCCTGCCCTACGACGCCGAGTACGGCGGCGGCGAGCAGCCCTACGAGGTCTACCTGCAGGTTCTCGAAGAGCTCGCCATGGCCCGGCTCACCGTCGGCCTCGGGGTCAGCGTGCACACCCTCGCCTCCTACGGTCTCGCCGCCTACGGCACCAAGGAGCAGCAGGCCGAGCACCTGCCCGCGATGCTCGGGGGCGGCCTGCTCGGCGCCTACTGCCTCTCCGAGCCCGCCTCCGGCTCCGACGCGGCCTCCCTGCGCACCAAGGCCGTGCGCGAGGGCGACGACTGGGTGATCAGCGGCAGCAAGGCCTGGATCACCCATGGCGGCATCGCCGACTTCTACACCGTGATGGCCCGCACCGGCGAGGAGGGACCGCGCGGTGTCACCGCGTTCATGGTGCCGGGCGACGCCGAGGGGCTGAGCGCCGCCCCGCCGGAGAAGAAGATGGGCATGAAGGGCTCGCCCACCGCCCAGGTCCACCTCGACGGCGTCCGCGTGCCCGACAGTCGCCGCATCGGCGAGGAGGGCCAGGGCTTCTCCATCGCCCTGTCCGCGCTCGACTCCGGGCGCCTCGGCATCGCCGCCTGCGCCATCGGTGTCGCCCAGGCCGCCCTTGACGAGGCCGTGGCGTACGCGAAGGAGCGCCGACAGTTCGGCCGGCCGATCGCCGACTTCCAGGGCCTGCGCTTCATGCTCGCCGACATGGCCACCCAGATCGAGGCCGGCCGCGCGCTGTACCTGGCGGCGGCACGGCTGCGCGACGCCGGTCTGCCCTTCGCCAAGCAGGCGGCCATGGCCAAGCTGCACTGCACCGACACCGCCATGAAGGTCGCCACCGACGCCGTCCAGATCCTCGGCGGTTACGGCTTCACCGCCGACTTCCCGGCCGAGCGGTTCATGCGCGAGGCCAAGGTGCTCCAGATCGTCGAGGGCACCAACCAGATCCAGCGGGTGGTCATCGCCCGTCACCTCGCGGGTCCGGAGACCCGCTGAACTGACCGGGCCGCACCACGGGCGCCGCGAGCCGCACCCACTCCGGGTCGTGGCGCCCGGGCAGGGTGCGTCCGCGGCTGGCCCAGGCGCGCATCAGGTCGCGGTAGATGGGCGGGTCCGGGGGCGGCTGCGGCGCGGCCATCGGCGGCGGAACCGATACTGCGAGGGTCGGCACGAAGGGCCGGAGCTGACGCCCGGTGGTGGTGTGGGTGGGGGTCATACAGACCCAACGCCGGGGGAGGGGCAAGGGTCACGGTCGGTGCGTTCGGCCGTCAGTTCACGGCTGACCCGATCGCGACCCGTGGCCGCTCTCGTGCGCGGTTCCTCCGCCGAGCGGCCCCATGATCGCCCTCGCGTGCGGCTCCCCACCCCGGGCGTGCGCCCCCGGTCCGAGCCCGTACGAGGTCTGGTCACCTCACACTGCCTGACGTACCGTCACCTGGGTCCGCCGTCAGGGAGGTGCGGACACCCCCTGCACGCCGTGCGGGCCGGCGACGCCCTCGGTGACGACCGGACGCGGCTCTGCGTCGACCCGCTGCGGACGCCCGGGAGATGGCCGTGCCCGCCCCGCGCGAGGTGGACCTCGGCCGGACGGTCCGGCTGCACCGCTTCCTCCAGGCCCTCACGGTCGCCACCGGACAGCCCGGCCTGCCCGGCTTCCCGCGCCGTGACCGCGTCGAGGCCCGCTGCGCGCCGCTGACCGGCCACACCCCGCGCGACATGGACTCATGCACGCTGTACGCCGCGCTGCGGCACGCGATCGTCATGCTGCGGAACACTTACCGCCGGGTGCACTTCGGCCGGAGGGCCGTACCGGACGATCCGGACACACTGAACCTGCACCACGGCAGCCTGCGTGCCATGGTGCAGGGCAGTTGCTTGAGCTGAACGCGACGGGCGCGTCTCAGGCGGCCTGGCGTCGCATCGAGGGCACCCGCATCGGGCGCGAGCCCGGGCCGCCGACGTGCGAGAAGGGCTGCATCCGCCAGTCGAGACCCTGAGGGAGCGTCAGCAGCAGGGCGGTGTCCTGCTCCTGCGGCTCGAAGGTCTCGTCGGCCGGGCGGGCCTCGGTGGCTCCTCGGCCGGTACCCGGGCACACCGTGAGCCCGAACGGGTTCCACGGCGAGGCGCACAGCGCGTGCTCCGGCAGGGACTCCTCGTCCGCCAGAAGCGCGATGGGCTGCGCGCAGTCCGGGCAGATCACCCGGAACATCTCGAAGGTGTCGTACGCGTCGTCGAAGTCATCGCCGAAGTCGTCGGATTCGACGCCCTCCGGAGCGGGCTCGACGACCGGCTGCTGCCGCTTGGGCGCGGTTCGACCAGGACGCTTAAGACTCTGCATGGGATTCTCCCCCTCGGGCTGGGCCGTGAAGGCGCTGCGGCCTCGACCACAGCAAGCACTTCCCGTCCGGCATCCGAGGTAATCACGAGACCATCACGGACGTCACCCCCGGCCTGTGGCGTTCGTCACACGCCGTCCGTGTGTGCCCGAAAACGGCGTGTCGGCGCCCCCGATCCGCTCCAGCGGGGCTCGGCCGGCCCTCTGTGAGATCACGAACCTGCCATGACCACGGCTGTCGAGGTATCCGAAGAGATCAAGCGCACTGTAGGTTCTTGCGACATGGAGGAGCTGGACCGTCAGATCGTGGAGCTGCTCGTCAAGGACGGGCGGATGAGCTACACAGACCTCGGCAAGGCCACGGGCCTGTCCACGTCGGCCGTGCACCAGCGGGTGCGCCGGCTGGAGCAGCGTGGCGTCATCCGCGGCTACGCGGCCGTGGTGGACCCCGAGGCCGTCGGCCTGCCCATGACCGCGTTCATCTCGGTCAAACCCTTCGACCCCAGCGCTCCCGACGACATCGCCGACCGGCTCGTGGACGTGCCCGAGATCGAGGCGTGCCACAGCGTCGCGGGCGACGAGAACTACATCATCAAGGTCCGCGTGGCCACCCCCCACGAGCTGGAGGGCCTGCTGGCCCGTATCCGGTCACTGGCCGGGGTCTCGACGCGGACGACGGTCGTGCTGTCCACGCCGTACGAGGCGCGCCCGCCCCGCATCTGACGACCGGGCCCCGGGCGTGCGGCGTCGTGCGGCTCGGACGGGGCGACCCTGGCCGGTTCTGCGAAGACGTGTCCGGCGCCCTGCGTGCGGCGCGGGTCCCGTGAGGCGCGAGACTGTTCCCCATGAGTGAGCGCACCGCCCCGCCGAAGACCGTCCTGCTCCGCCGAGGAGAGGTCCACAGCCCCGCCGACCCCTTCGCCACGGCCATGGTCGTCGAGCGCGGCCAGGTCGCCTGGGTCGGCTCGGAGGGCGCGGCCGACGCCTTCGCCGACGGTGTCGACGAGGTCGTCGACCTGGACGGGGCACTGGTCACCCCCGCGTTCACCGACGCGCATGTGCACGCCACGGCCACCGGCCTCGCCCTGACCGGACTCGACCTGTCCGGGGTCGCCTCCCTGGAGGCCGCCCTCGGGCTGGTCCGGGAGTTCGCCGCCGCGCGGCCCGGCGACCGGGTCCTGCTGGGCCACGGCTGGGACGCCGCCCGCTGGCCCGGTGGCCGTCCGCCGACGCGCGCGGAACTGGACGAGGCCGCCGGGGGACGCCCCCTGTACCTCTCCCGGATCGACGTCCACTCGGCGGTCGTCACCACCGCGCTGCTCGACATGACCACCGGCGTCGACCGGGCGGACGGCCCCCTCACCGCCGACGCCCACCACGCCGTACGGGCCACCGCGCTGTCCTCGGTCACCGAGGCGCAGCGCGTCGAGGCCCAGCGCGCGGCCCTCGCGCGGGCGGCCTCCCTCGGCATCGGCTCGGTCCACGAGTGCGGTGGCCCGGAGATCTCCTCCGAGGACGACTTCACCGGGTTGCTGCGCCTGGCCGCCGAACAGCCGGGCCCGCGGGTCGTGGGCTACTGGGCGGAGCAGGACGTCGCCAAGGCGCGTGAGCTGGGCGCGGCCGGCGCCGCGGGCGACCTGTTCGTGGACGGCGCCCTCGGCTCCCACACGGCCTGTCTGCACCAGTCGTACGCCGACGCGGGCCACACCGGCACCGCCTATCTGGACGCGGCGGACGTCGCCGCCCATGTGGTCGCCTGCACCGAGGCCGGGCTCCAGGCGGGCTTCCACGCCATCGGCGACGCGGCGGTCGGCGCCGTCCTGGAGGGCGTGCGCGCCGCCGCCGACAAGGTCGGGCTCGACCGCGTCCGGGCCGCCCGGCACCGCGTCGAGCACGCCGAGATGCTCACGCCCGAGCACATCGCCGCCTTCGCCGAGCTGGGCCTGACGGCGTCCGTGCAGCCCGCCTTCGACGCGCTGTGGGGCGGCGAGGACGGCATGTACGCCCGCCGGCTGGGCGTCGAGCGGGCCCGCACCCTGAACCCGTACGCCGCCCTGCTGCGGGCCGGTGTCCCACTCGCCCTCGGCTCCGACAGCCCGGTCACCCCGCTCGACCCCTGGGGCACGGTCCGCGCCGCCGCCTTCCACCGCACGCCCGAGCACCGCGTCTCAGTGCGCGCCGCCTTCACCGCCCACACACGCGGCGGCTGGCGGGCGATCGGCCGGGACGACGCGGGCGTCCTGGTGCCGGGCGCCCCCGCGGACTACGCCGTGTGGCGCACCGGCGAACTCGTGGTCCAGGCCCCCGACGACCGGGTCGCCCGCTGGTCCACCGACCCCCGCTCCGGCACCCCCGGCCTGCCCGACCTGACCCCCGGTGGTGAGCTGCCGGTATGCCTGCGCACGGTCGTGGGCGGACGCACGGTCCACGTACGGCCGGGCGAGTGATCTACCGCGGCGGGCAGCTTCCAGGCCCTGTCCACCGGCCCGCCGCCCCACCTGCGCGTCCTCCCCGCCGCCCCGCGCGTTCCGCGTGGACGCGCAGGTCAGAGGGGTGTTGACAGGTGACGGCCCGGGGCCGGTAGGTTCGGCGAAGTCCACCACAGGACGCCCGACCGGGGCACGTTCGCACACTCGCCTCCGCGCCGCTGGGTCAGGGACGGTGCGCCGCACGGCACCGCCACTGGGAACCAGGCTCAGCGCACGTGCCGCGGCGGGGGATCGTTCCGGCCGGTCGGGAAGGTGTGACCCGGGTGGGGCCCGGTCGCTCAGTAGACAACGGCTCTCGGTCGATCCGCAGCCAGCGGGTCCCAGGCCGGCCCGAAGGGCGCCGGGCCCGCATCCGCCGTCCGCGCGGGCGGCCGGCTCAGCCCCTCCTGTGACATCGCCGCGAGCATACGAACGCCAGTCACGTCATCGCAGGACGGGGCCACTATGGTGGACGCCTGCGCACGGAGAAGAAGGGGCAGAAGTGAACGACGGCGACGCGACCGGAGCGGCACAGCTCCAGGGCAGGCGTTTCGGCCCGCTCGGGACGGCCTTGGTGATCATTCCGACCTACAACGAGGCGGAGAACATCAAGTCCATCGTGGGGCGGGTGCGGGCGGCGGTCCCCGCGGCGCACGTCCTCGTGGCCGACGACAACAGCCCCGACGGCACCGGCAAGCTGGCCGACGAACTGGCCGCCGACGACGACCAGATCCACGTCCTGCACCGCAAGGGCAAGGAGGGCCTCGGCGCCGCCTATCTCGCGGGCTTCCGCTGGGGTCTCGACCGGGACTACGGCGTGCTGATCGAGATGGACGCCGACGGCTCCCACCAGCCCGAGGAACTGTCCCGGCTGCTGACCGCCCTCAAGGGCGCGGACCTGGTCCTCGGGTCGCGCTGGGTGCCCGGCGGGCGCGTGGTGAACTGGCCCAGGACCCGGGAGCTCATCTCCCGCGGCGGCAGCCTCTACTCCCGTGTCCTGCTCGACGTCCCGATCCGGGACGTGACCGGCGGCTACCGCGCGTTCCGCCGCGAGACCCTCGAAGGGCTCGGCCTGGACGAGGTCGCCTCGCAGGGCTACTGCTTCCAGGTCGACCTGGCCCGCCGCGCGATCAGGGCGGGCTACCACGTCGTCGAGGTGCCCATCACCTTCGTGGAGCGCGAACTGGGCGACTCCAAGATGAGCCGGGACATCCTGGTCGAGGCGCTGTGGCGGGTGACCACCTGGGGCGTGGGGGAGCGGGTCGGCAAGGTCGTGCACAGGCGCCGGCCGTAGCCGGGCTTATCCCGGCCTGAGCCGCGTGGGGGCACACTGGACGCATGACATCAGGTGCCCCGACCCCGACCCGGCCGGAGAGGCCCCGCCGCTCCCGGCTGCGCACGTTCCTGCCGCTGGGCATCGCCGCATGGCTGGTGCTGGAGATCTGGCTGCTGATCGTGGTCGCCGACGCGGCCGGCGGGTTCACCGTGTTCCTGCTGCTGCTCGCCGCGTTCGTGCTCGGCGCGGCGGTCGTCAAGCGCGCCGGGCGCCGGGCGTTCCAGAACCTGAACGAGGCGGTGCAGCGCGGCGGCACCCCCACGGGCAGCGGTGGCAACGGCTGGATGATGCTGGGCGGCCTGCTGCTGATGCTGCCGGGCCTGGTCTCCGACGTGTTCGGCCTGATCCTGCTGATCCCTGTGGTGCAGAGGGCCGTCGGCCGCTCCGCCGAGCGCACCTTCGAGCGCAAGCTGCGCACGGCCGGCGCGGGCTCCTTGGGGGACGCCTTCCAGCAGGCCCGTATCCACCGCCCCGACGGCAAGGTCGTCCAGGGCGAGGTCATCCGCGACGAGCCGCCCGGGGACGCCCCGCAGGAACCGCGCCCGCCGCTGACGCGGTGACGCGGCCCCGCAGGAACCGCGCCCGCCCGCTGACGCGGTGACGCTCTGAGGGGATGAGCGGACTGAGCGGACTGAGCACCCGAAGGCCCCCGGGTCGACCGGGAGCCTTCGGGTGTCCGCCGAGACTTCGAGATCCGGGCATATGTCCGTCCGGACATACGCAGACGGCGATGTTCCTCCGGACATGCACAGACGGCGATGTCCCTCCGGATAAAACGCAGACCGCGGGCGCCGTACGTCGAAACGTACGGCGCCCGCGGTCATAGTCGGCGTGCGCTGCCGCAGCCAGGGTCCAACTGGGATTTATGCGGACTTGCGGCTGTCCCGGGGGTGAACGGCGATGTTCATCGCCCCGGAGCGGAGAACCGCCAGGCGCTCCTCGAGGACCTCTTCGAGTTCCTCACGGGTGCGCCGCTCCATCAGCATGTCCCAGTGCGTACGCGCGGGCTTGGCCTTCTTCTCTTCAGGGCCGTCGCCATCCACGAGGAGTGCGGGGGCCCCGCAGACCTTGCACTCCCACTCCGGCGGGATCTCCGCCTCGACCGAGAAGGGCATCTCGAAGCGGTGCCCCTTCTCGCATGCGTACTCCACGGCCTGGCGCGGGGCCAGGTCGATGCCGCGGTCCGTCTCGTAGCTGGTCACCACGAGGCGCGTGCCGCGAAGAGCTCGCTCACTCATGAATCGTGCCTCCCGGGCTTGTCGCCCACAGGACAGGTGTCGCTGTCGTCGTCATCCGGTCAACGTCCGGTCGGCGGTAAAGATTCCCGTTCAGTTTCCCGTTCCGGGTCGTGCGTCGCCGTCGTAGCCGCAGCCTTGTCAACCAGTGCAGTACCCACCGGCGCCCGGTTTGTCACCTCTGCTAGGAGATGTCACCCGGCGTTCCTGAATCTTTGACGCGCAGTAACGGTACGCCTGGCAGGCCAAAGGCGTACACTACCGCCCTTTCGCCCTGAGCGCTAAATCTTCTCAGGAACGGGGTTGCCCGCGTCGCCGATCGCCCGGCGTACGGGAACCCGGGCCAGCAGGACGAATCCCAGCACGAAGAAGGCGACGAGCGAGATGATCGCGTCCCGATAGCTGCCTGTCAGCTGGAATGTCAGCCCGAACAGCAGCGGCCCCAGCCAGCTCATCCCGCGGTCGCTCAGCTCGTACGCCGAGAAGTACTCGGCCTCCTTGCCGGGCGGGACGAGATGGGAGAACAGCGAGCGGGACAGCGCCTGGCTGCCGCCCAGCACCAGCCCGATCCCGGCGGCCAGCACGAAGAACCACACCGGCTGCCCGGCAGGCAGGAAGTAGCCCGCGGCCAGGGTCACCGTCCAGGCGACCAGCGAGCCGAGGATCGTCCGCTTGGCCCCGTACGTGCGGGCCAGTCGGCCCAGGGCCAGCGCGCCCGCCACCGCCAGCACCTGGACGAGGAGCACCGCCGTGATGAGCGTCGACTGATCCAGATCCAGCTCCTCGGAGCCGTACACGGAGGCCTGGGAGATCACCGTCTGGATGCCGTCGTTGTAGACCAGGTAGGCCAGCAGGAAGCCCAGTGTCAGCGGGTGGCGCCGCATGTCCCGGACCGTGGCCGCGAGCTGCTTCAGGCCGGGGGCGGTCGCCTCGCGCACGGGAGTGCGGCGGTCGCGCAGCCGGCGCAGCGGGATCAGTGCGAAGGCGCCCCACCACAGTCCGGCCGAGGCCAGACAGATCCGCACCGCCATGCCCTCGGACAGGCCGAAGCTGTCGTGGGCGAGATAGAGGACGAGATCGGCGACCAGGACCAGGGCGCCGGCCGCGTAGCCGAACGCCCAGCCCCGGGAGGAGACCGCGTCGCGCTCCTCGGGAGTGGCGATCTGCGGGAGATAGGAGTTGTAGAGCATCATCGCCACGGACTGCGCCGCGTTCGCGACGATCAGCAGGGCGCCGCCGAGCAGATAGCGGTCGCCGCCCAGGAAGAACATCCCGGCCGTCGCCCCGGCCCCGATGTACGCGGCCACGCCCAGCAGCGGCTTCTTGCGGCCCGTGCGGTCGGCGGCGGCGCCCACCAGCGGCATCGCCAGCACGGAGACGATCACCGACAGGGACACGGCGTAGGGGAAGAACGCTCCGGCGCGCACCGGGATGCCGAGCGGGTGCACGAACCCGTCGGCGTCCGCCGCGGACTCGGCCACCGAGGTCAGATAGGGGCCGAGGAACACGGTGAGCACGCTGGTCGAGTAGACCGAGCACGCCCAGTCGTAGAAGTACCAGCCGCGCTGCTCGCGCCGCCGGTCCGCGGCCTCGTCGACGGCCGTCCGCACGGTGTCGGTCCCCACCCGCGCCCTCGCTTCCAAGTTCTCACGCCGCGCGCGGGCGCCGGCCGGGGCGTCAGACCCAGACGCCCCGGTCCTCCATGACCTTGCGCAGTGTTTCGATGTGATCGGTCATGATGCCATCGACGCCCAGGTCCAGGAGCCTGTGCATACGCTCGGGTTCGTTGATCGTCCACACGTGCACCTGGAGCCCCCGCGCGTGGGCCGCGCGCACGAAGCGGTGGTCGACCACCTGGATGCCCGACTGCGACTCCGGAACCTGCGCCGCGACCGCCGAGGCGCGCAGCGCGGCGGGCACACCCCAGGAGCGCAACCGCAGATTCAGCACCCCGCGCGTGCCGTACGACGTGGCCAGGCGCGGTCCGGCCAGCCGCTGGGCACGCACCACGCGCGCCTCGGAGAAGGATCCGACGCAGATCCGGTCCCAGGCGTCGGTGCGCTCGACCAGTTCCAGGAAGGGGTGCAGCGCCGACTCCGCCTTGAGGTCGACGTTCCAGCGCACCCGCGGGAACTCCGCCAGGAGCTCCTCGAACAGCGGTACAGGCTCCTGCCCCGCCACCCGCGCGCGCTGGACCTCACCCAGGGTCAGGTCCCCGATCCGGCCCGCCCCGTCGGTCACCCGGTCCAGCGTGGAGTCGTGGAAGGCCACGATCCTGCCGTCGCGCGTGGCGTGGACGTCCGTCTCGATGTACCGGTAGCCCAGCTCGACCGCACGCCGGAACTGGAGGGTGGTGTTCTCCAGGCCGTCGGCCGCCCCGCCGCGGTGGGCGAACGGTATCGGGCCGGGGTGGTCGAGGTACGGGTGGCGTATGCGCGTGCTGGTCACGGACGCAGTATGGCTCCTCGGGGTTGACCGGTGGCAACGACCGTGCTGCGGTCGGATGCCGGGGGAACGGCGAACACCCGCAGGAAGAGCTGGGCGAGCGGGCCGATGGACAGCGCGTACAGGAGCGTGCCGACCCCGATGGTGCCGCCGAGCGCGAAGCCGCTGACCACGACCGCGACCTCGATCGCCGTCCGCATCAGCCGGATCGACCGGCCGGTGCGCCGGTGCAGCCCGGTCATCAGCCCGTCGCGCGGGCCGGGGCCGAAGCGGGCGGCGATGTAGAGCCCGGTGGCGACACCGTTGAGCAGGATGCCGGCCAGCATCAGCGGCACCCGGACGGTCAGCCCGTGGGCCTCGGGGAGTGCGGCGAGGGTGGCGTCCATGGCGATGCCCACCACGAAGACGTTGGAGACCGTGCCGAGACCCGGCCGCTGGCGCAGCGGGATCCACAGCAGCAGCACCGCCGCGCCCACGACGATCGACACCACGCCGATCGTCAGGCCGGTCAGCTCGGCCAGGCCCTGGTGCAGGACGTTCCACGGCTCCAGCCCCAGGCCCGACTCCACCAGGAGAGCGGAGCTGGCGCCGTACAGGGCGAGACCGGTGTAGAGCTGGATCAGGCGGCGGACGAGCCCGCCCCGTGTGGCGCCTGTGGTGCGCAAGATGTCTCCCTGGTGGTGGAAGTGGCCTGACGCATGACACTCTGTGGCTCGGGAAACCATGCCATCCATGGCCAATTCCGGGAAGGTGGACTGAAAACCATGGCTCAGTGGACCTCGGCCGTCGGGGCGGCCCAGCTCGCCCGGCTCCTCAAGTCGCAGCAGGAGCGCCCCGCGGGCCCCGGCACCCGCCGCCCGCCCGCCTATCGCGCCCTCGCCGACGGCGTCCGGCTGCTGGTGCTGGAGGGCCGCGTCCCGGTGGCCGCCCGGCTGCCCGCCGAGCGGGAGCTTGCCCTGTCGCTGTCCGTCAGCCGCACCACCGTCGCGGCCGCCTACGAGGCGCTGCGCGCCGAGGGCTTCCTGGAGTCCCGGCGCGGCGCGGGCAGCTGGACCGCCGTGCCCGCCGGGAATCCGCTGCCCGCGCGCGGCCTGGAGCCCCTGCCGCCCGAGGCGCTCGGCTCGATGATCGACCTCGGCTGCGCCGCCCTGCCCGCCCCCGAGCCCTGGCTCACCCGCGCCGTGCGGGGCGCCCTGGAGGAGCTGCCGCCGTACGCCCACACGCACGGCGACTATCCCGCCGGGCTGCCCGCGCTGCGCACGATGATCGCCGAGCGGTACAGCACGCGCGGCATCCCGACCATGCCCGAGCAGATCATGGTGACCACCGGCGCGATGGGTGCCATCGACGCCATCTGCCATCTGTTCGCCGGCCGCGGCGAGCGCATCGCCGTCGAGTCGCCCTCCTACGCCAACATCCTCCAGCTGATGCGGGAGGCCGGGGCCAGGCTGGTGCCCGTCGCGATGGCCGAGGGACTGACCGGGTGGGACATGGACCGCTGGCGCCAGGTGCTGCGCGAGGCCGCGCCGCGCATCGCCTACGTCGTCGCCGACTTCCACAACCCCACCGGCGCCCTGGCCGACGAGGACCAGCGCCGTCGCCTGGTGGAGGCCGCCCGCTCGGCCGGGACCGTGCTGGTCGCCGACGAGACCATGACCGAACTGTGGCTGGACGAGGAGATCGCCGGGGTCATGCCGCGCCCCGTGTGCGGCTTCGACCCCGCCGGATCGACGGTCATCACCGTCGGCTCGGCCAGCAAGGCATTCTGGGCCGGCATGCGCATCGGCTGGGTGCGCGCCGCCCCGGACGTCATCCGCAGCCTGGTCGCCGCCCGCGCCTACGCCGACCTGGGCACGCCCGTCCTGGAGCAGCTCGCCGTGAACTGGCTGTTCAGCACCGGCGGCTGGGAGTCCGCCGTCGAGGTGCGCCGCGCCCAGGCCCGGGAGAACCGGGACGCGCTCGTCACGGCCGTCCGGCGGGAGCTGCCGGACTGGGAGTTCGAGGTGCCGCAGGGCGGTCTCACCCTCTGGGTGCGCGCCGGTGGTCTGTCGGGGTCCCGGCTCGCCGAGGCGGGAGAGCGGGTCGGCGTGCGCGTACCGTCCGGACCGCGCTTCGGGGTCGACGGGGCGTTCGAGGGCTATGTGCGGCTGCCGTTCACCGTCGGCGGGGCGGTCGCGGAGGAGGCGGCGGTACGGCTTGCCGCGGCTGCCCGGCTGGTGGAGAGCGGGGGGACGGCGGGGACCGAGGCGCCCCGCACCTTCGTGGCGTGAAGCCGCGTACGACATGAGAGCCGGGACGGGGGGACCCGTCCCGGCTCTCGGCGGTGCCGCGTCCGGTCAGCTCTCCGCTGCCATCGCCTCCGTCGGCACCTTGTTCACGGCCAGTTCGCCGACCGGCACCTTGTCGACCGGCACTTTCTCGATCGGCACGTTCTCGATCGGCACCTTCGTCATGGGCAACTTGTCCACGGGCACGCTGTCCAGGGAGATCTTCGCCACGGGCACGTTCTCCACGGGCACGTTCTCCACGGGCACGCTCTCCGCGGACACGCTCTCCACAGGCCCCTTGTCGAGCGGCGTCACCGGGACCGTCACCGGCTCCGGCGGTGCGTCCACCGGCTCCGGCGGTGCGTCCACCGGCTCCGGCAGGGCGTCCGCATGGGGCGAGCGCGGCGGCAGGAGGTCGAGGACGGCCTGGCGCTGGGCGTCGCTGGTGGCGTCGTCGTAGGGGTCGGGTGTGGCGGGCACCTGGAGGCGGAGCACCGGGCCGGTGCCCAGCCGGGCGTAGCCGCGGCCGGGCGGCACATGCGGGACGGGGGTGGTGTGGGGCGGGGCGCCCAGCACCGACCGCAACTGCTCGGCGGTGGCCGGTCCGAGGACGACACGCGCGCGTGTGTGCTGTCGTACGGCGTCACCGAGCAGATCGAGATGGTCGAACTGTTCGGCCACCACCACGGTCACCTGGGCGGCGCGGCCGTGCCGCAGCGGCAGCTGGAGCAGGGACAGCGGGTCCGGCTGCCCCTCGGCGGGGACATGGCCGAGCGCACCGGGGCGGTCCAGCAGGATCCACAGCGGGCGCCGGGTGTCCTCGGGCGGCGCCTGTCCCGCCTGACGGGCGCGGTTCAGCTCGATGAGCCGGCGCTCGGTCTCGTGCGCGGCCCACTCCAGGGCGGCCAGCGCCCCGGGCGCGCCGCACTCGACCGCGAGGACGCCCTCCCGGCCGGTGAGACAGGCGTACTCGCCGGTGCTGCCGCCCTCGACGACCAGCACGTCGCCGTACTGGAGCGCCTGGAGGGCGATCGAGCGGACGAGGGTGGAGGTGCCGCTGCCGGGCTGGCCCACCGCCAGCAGGTGCGGCTCGGTGGAGCGGATGCCGGTGCGCCACACGACGGGCGGGACGTCGCGCTGCTCCTCCCCGTGGGTGAGGGGGAGCGTGCGCGGCACCTCTCCGGGATCCGTGAAACCGAGGACGGTCTCGCCGGGCGAGGTGACGAACCGCTGGGCGGCGATGTCGGTGGGCAGCGGGGCCAGCACGGTGACCGTGAGCTGGTTGCCCTCCTCGTCCCAGGCGAAGTGGTACTCGCGGCCGCGCCCCGACTTGGCGGTGAGCAGCTGCTCGATCCGCGTTCGGGCGGCCGGTTCGCCGTCCGTGAAGTACGCCGGGTAGCGGACCACGAGGTGGCTGATGCGGCCCGAGTCGTCGAACTCGAAGCCGGACAGCCCCTTCTCCCAGTCGCCGCCGTGGGTGTACAGCGGGTCCGGGTCCTCGGCGGCCGAGAAATAGGGGACCAGGGCCTCGTACAGCGACTGGAGGCGCTGTGCCTGGGACTCGTCGGGGCCCTCAGGGGCGGCCGGGGTGCGGTCCCTGCCGTGCCAGGCCGCGGCCGCCATCAGGGTGATGACGGCCAGCAGCGGGCCGTACGGCACGAGCGCGACGACCAGGATCACCGACGCCACCAGGAAGAGCAGCGGTCCGCGCTTCTCCTTGGGGGTCTCGGCCCATCTGCGCCGCCCGGCGGATGCCAGCCGGCGCAGACCGCGGGTGATCGTGATCAGCGGATGGAGGACGTCGGTGGCGCTGTCGGCCGCCGTCCGGGCCAGCTCCCGGCTCCGGGCGATCTGTGCGCTGCCTGTGCTCAGGATGCGGGGGAGGGGGCGCCGGGCCACTTCTGTCTCCTGAAGGTACGTGCGGACGGGGTCTTCGGCGTCAGAACTTGATGCCGCCGAGCAGGCTCGCCAGGCTCTCGCCGCCGGCCTTGATGCTCGGCGCGATGGCCGTACTGGCCAGATAGAAGCCGAAGAGGGCCGCGACGAGGGCATGCGACGCCTTGAGTCCGTCCTTCTTGAAGAAGAGGAAGACGATGATGCCGAGCAGGACCACGCCAGACATGGACAGGATCATTTGAGTTCTCCTGGTTCGCGGGGACAGTCACCATGAGTACTTCCAGGCTCACAGGATGTATCCATACGATAAAAGGTGCAAATGGGGGAAATTCTCAATATTTCGCCCGGATGGCGGAGTCGTGGAGGCGTCGCCTGAGCAGGGAAGTTGCGTCGAACGGGTCTCGCGCTGATCTTTGCCTCGGGCGGCTCCGGTCATGTGCGCCCGCAGCCAGTACCCTGGCGGTTCACCTGAACGGCTGTAAGGAGAGGTGGACCGGCCGATGAGTGAAGCCCCCGACCCCGAGGTCGTGGAGCTCGCGACCAAGATCTTCGATCTGGCCCGGCAGGGGCGGACCGAGGCGCTCGTGGCGTATCTGGACGCGGGAGTTCCGGCCAGCCTCACCAATGACCGCGGCGACTCCCTCGTGATGCTCGCCGCCTACCACGGCCACGCCGACGCGGTGCGTGAACTCCTCGCCCGCGGGGCCGAGGCGGACCGCGTCAACGACCGAGGCCAGACCCCGCTCGCGGGGGCGGTCTTCAAGGGCGAGGAGGCCGTGATCAGGACCCTCCTGGAGAGCGGCGCCGACCCGGCCGCAGGCACGCCGTCAGCCGTCGACACCGCACGCATGTTCGGCAAGACGGACTTGCTCACACTGTTCGGAACGCACTGATCCGAACACCCTGACCAGGGAATACACGGTCCCTGGCGGGTTACGCAACGGAATACGGGGGAGGCGGTACAGGGCCGCCGGATATTTCGGTCGCGGCATCGAAGAGCGCCGAGTCATCATGACGTCGTGATTTACGGACGCGATGGCTGGGCAGGTGTTGCCGCACCGCGCGGGCCGTGATGCGGCCCGCATGGGCCACCGACGAGAGGCAGAGGAAGATGGTCTACAGCAGGCATGAGACGGCGGGCGCCCCGACGTGTTGTCACGCGGCCAGGTAAAGCACGTTTCCCGGTTGCGTCGACGCTTGATGTGAGGCTGTTTCCCATGTTCGATCCGGTCATAGCGCCCAGCGGTACGCTGCTCGGCCTGCTTCAGCGGGGCCGCGGCGACGGCACTCTGCACGCGCTCACCGCCCCGCGCGCCGAGGCACTCGCGGCGCTCAACCACTGTGTGGTGCGCGACCCCCGCCACGACTGGCAGGTGGAGAACCGCTCCCTGTACTACGCCCGTCTGTACCTCGACCTGGGCGGCGAACTCGACGCCATCGAGGCCCATCTCTTCGACCCCGAGGACATCCTCGACACCGAGGACTGCCGCACCGGCCTCGCCCTCGCGGTCCTCGGCCATCTCGCCTCCTACGGCAGGCGCGACGCGCTCGAACTGCTGCGCAGGTACGCCGCCCACGGCACCAACTGGGCCTGGGCCCTGGACGAGCTCGCCCTGCGCGACGACGACGCCGGACTGCGCTCGCTCGCCGATCCCGTGCTCGCCCGCTTCCCGCGCGATCCCGAGGGCGACGCCGAACTGGCCGCCACCGTGCGCGACGCCTTCGAGCCACGGCCCTGGCGGCTGTGGGCCGACGACTCCCGCGACTGGATCGCCACACGCGTGCGTGCCGCCCACGAGACCGGCTGCTTCGACCGCTGGCAGCGCCAGATGCGGCCGTCCGGACCCCGCCCGGGGTGGAGCGTCCAGGCGGTGTTCGACTGGGCCCAGCAGGGCATCGAACGCGGCACCGCACTGCACGTCCCCGCCGCCCGCTGCCTGAGCGCCGTGGCCGGACCCGAGGACCGCCCCGAGATCCTCGACGCCGCCCGGACCGGCACCGAGGGCGCCCGCTGCACCGCCCTGCGCTATCTCGCCGACAGCGACGACCCCGCCGCCCTCGACCTGATCGAGCAGGCCGTCACCACCGGCCCCACGCCGGTCGTGGAGGCCGCCGTCGAGTCCTACGAGCGCATGCGCAGCCTCGCCGCCGTGGAGCGCGCCCGCCGCTGGGCCCACCGGCCCGACCCGCTCGGCGCCGCCGCCGGACGGATGCTCGCCTGCCGGGGCGGGGCCCAGGACAAGGACCTGGTCCTCGGCGCCCTGCGTGAGGCCGTACGGGGCGAGGGGCCCGACGGGCCGACCCTGTGGACCCTGGTCGACGGAACCGGCCGGCTCGGCATCGCCTGCGCCGCCCCCGTCCTGCGCCACATCTACCGTGAGACGGCGTCCTCCCATCTGCGGGGCCGGGCCGCCCGCGCCCTCGCCGCCACCGACCCCTCCTTCCCCGCGGGATTCGCCGTCGAATGCCTGTGGGACTGCGAGGAGAGCACCCGCGAGATCGCCGCGAGGTACGCCGAGACCGGTGACAACCGCGTCGTCGACCGGCTCCGCCGGCTCGCCGCCGACCCGGCCGAGGAGGCCGAGGTCCAGACCGCCGTACGCAGCCGTATCGGCACCGAGACACCCCCGGCCTGAGCCCGGCCGCACCGGTACGAGGCAAGTGACGCCTTTGGCCGGAAAACCCCGTACGAGCAACACAGCGGGCGGTTCCCCGCCCGCCGGGTGAACAGGGGATGACTCGCGGGTCAGGCGCGCATGGACGCCGCCTGGCCCGCGCGGGTGCGCAGCTCAACGCTCATGGGACGTTCCCGCACCGGAAAGATCCACGTTGACGCGTCCACGTCCGGTACGGCGACAACACCCATATGCGTGTCGTCATCGTGACCGAATCCTTTCCCCCCGATGTGAACGGCGTGGCCCACTGCGCGCTCCAGACCGCCCGGCACCTCGTCGACCGCGGTCACGCACCCCTCGTCGTCGCACCGGCCACCGCCGCCGGTACCGGACCCGAGGCCGACGCCCATGCGCCGTGCCCCGTCGTCCGCATCCCGTCCCTTCCGCTCCCGGGCTACCCCCAGGTACGCGTCGCCCTCCCCAGCCGACGCGTCGCGGGCGCCATCGCCGACCACCGCGCGGACATCGTCCACCTGGCCAGCCCCTTCGTCCTCGGCGTGCGCGGCATGTCCGCCGCCGCCAAGCACGGCGTGCCCGCCGTGGCCGTCTACCAGACCGACCTGGCCGGATACGCCCGCACCTACATGGGCGCCGGCGAGGCGGCCGCCTGGCGGCGCATCCGCTCCGTGCACGCCGCCGCCGACCTCACCCTCGCCCCCTCCAGCGCCGCCCGCAGCGACCTGGAGGCCCACGGCGTGCCTCGCGTGCACCTGTGGCCGCGCGGTGTCGACACGGCCCGCTTCCGGCCCGAGCTGCGCGACGAGAACCTGCGCCGTGAGCTCGCCCCGAACGGCGAGCTGATCGTCGGCTACGTCGGCCGGCTCGCCCCCGAGAAGCAGGTCGAACTGCTCGCCGGGGCCTGCTCCCTGCCCGGCGTGCGCGTCGTGGTCGTCGGCGACGGACCGAGCCGGGCCCACCTGACCGAGGCGCTGCCCGGCGCCGCCTTCCTCGGCCGCCGCACCGGCGATGACCTGGCCCGGATCTTCGCCTCGCTGGACGTCTTCGCGCACACCGGCCCCTTCGAGACCTTCTGCCAGACCGTGCAGGAGGCCATGGCCAGCGGCGTGCCCGTCGTCGCCCCCGCCGTCGGCGGCCCCCTGGACCTCGTGGACCACGGCCGCACCGGACTGCTGGTCCCGCCGCGCGACGTCGGCGCCGTACGCGACGCCCTCGTCACCCTGGCCGCCGACCCCGCCGCACGCGCCGCCTACGGAGCCGCCGGACGGGCCGCCGTCGAGGGCCGCACCTGGGCCGCCGTCGGCGACCGGCTCATCGGGCACTACGAGAACGTGCTGCTGGCCCGGAAGGCGGTGCTGGCGGCATGACCGGTCAGTCGCTGCGGATCGTGCGGGTGGCGAACTTCGTCGCCCCCGCCTCAGGCGGCCTGCGCACGGCACTGCGCGAGCTGGGCAAGGGGTTCCGGGCCGCCGGCCACGAGCCGGTGCTCGTCGTGCCCGGTGAGCGGCACACCGACCAGGACACCGAGCAGGGCCGCGTGATCACCCTGCCCGGCCCGATGCTGCCCGGCACCGGCGGCTACCGCGTCCTCGCCGACAAGCGGCGCGTCGCCGCCCTCCTGGAGGACCTCGCCCCGGACCGCCTGGAGGTCTCCGACCGCACGACCCTGCGCTGGACGGGCCGCTGGGCGCGCCGCGCCCGGGTGCCCGCGGTGATGGTCTCCCACGAGACCGCCGACGGCGTGCTGCGCACCTGGGGCCTGCCGGAGGGCTTCTCCCGGCGCGCCGCGGACTCCCTCAACGTCCGCACCGCGCACGTCTACTCCAAGGTCGTGTGCACCACCGAGTTCGCCGAGCGGGAGTTCGTCCGCATCGGCGCCCGCAACGTCGTACGGGCCCCGCTGGGCGTCGATCTGATCGCCCGCCACCCCGCTCTGCGCTCGGCGGCACTGCGGGCCCGCTACGCGCGCGTGGACGAGACCCTGCTGGTGATGTGCTCCCGGCTGTCCGTGGAGAAACGGCCCGGCACCGCGCTCGACGCCCTGGTGGCGCTGCGCCGCCGCGGGGTGCCCGCGGTGCTGGTCGTCGCCGGGGACGGACCGCTGCGGCCCCGTCTGGAGCAGCGGGCGCGGGAGCGCGGCCTGCCGGTGACCTTCCTCGGCCATGTCTCCGACAGCGGGCTGCTCGGCGCGCTCCAGGCCTCCGCCGACGTGTGCCTGGCGCCCGGACCGGCCGAGACCTTCGGGCTCGCCGCCCTGGAGGCGATGGCCTGCGGCACGCCCGTGGCCGTCAGCGCCACCTCCGCGCTGCCCGAGGTGATCGGCTCCGCCGGAGCCGCCGCCGCCGACCACGGGGACGCCTTCGCGGAGGCCGTCGCCTACCTGCTCGACCGCCCCGACGCCGGGCGCCGCGAGGCCGCACGCGCGCGTGCCGAGTGCTTCGGCTGGGGCGCCGCCGTGGAGGCCTTCCTCGCCGCGCACGAGGCGACCGTCCTCGCGCCCCGGGACACGGTCCTGCCCGGAGGCACGGCATGAGATCCGTCCGCTACGTGGCACTCGGGGACTCCCTCACCGAAGGAGTGGGCGACCGAGTGGCAGACGGGTGGCGCGGCTGGGCCGCGCTGCTCGCCGACGGACTCGACCTGGAGTCCGTCGAGTTCACCAACCTCGCGGTCAGCGGGGCGCAGACCCGCGACATCGTGGACTCTCAGCTCCCCGTCGCACTCGCCCTGAAGCCGGACGTCGCGTCCGTCCTCATCGGCGTCAACGACACCCTGCGCTGCACCTTCGACATCCATGCCGTCGCCGCCCGGCTCGACCGGGCGTACGCGGCCTTCGCCGAGCAGGGCACGGTCGTGCTCACCGCCTGTCTGCCCGACCCCGGCGCCATGCTCGGACTGCCCGGCTCGCTGGCCCGCCCGCTGGCCCGGCGCCAGCGGGCGGTCAACACCGTGGTGCACGCGCTGTCCGAGCGCTACGGGGCCGTGCATCTGCACGCCAGCGAGGGCGGATGGCTGACCGACCGCGCCCTGTGGAGCGCGGACCGGCTGCACCCGGGCGAGCGCGGGCACCGGCAGATCGCCCTGCGCTTCCACGAACTGCTCGCCGAGGCGGGCCTGGCGAGCGGGAAGCCGCCCGAGACGGAGCCGGAGTTCCCGGAGCCCACCCGGGCGGCCGGCCTGCTGTGGCTGGCCACCGCGGGCACCGCCTGGGTGGCCCGGCGCTGCACCGACCTGCTGCCCCAGCTGCTGCGCCTCGCGGCCGACGAGACGCGTCACCGCGTGCGCGGCACCAGCGCCCGGCTCGACCTGCGCGCCGCCCACGCGGTGGCCATGGCCCTCGCCGCGCTGTCGGTGGGGGACGGGCCCGAGCCGGAGGCGGCGTAGAACGCCGGCCGACGGGGCGCCCGCACCGGTTCGTGCCGGTGCGGGCGCCCCGTGCCGCTCGCCGTTACGGCTTCCGCGGCTCAGCGGCGGCGCACCGGAACGAACCTGACCGGTGTCCCCGGCGCGGCCTGAGCGGCGGCCGGGAGGTCGGCCCGGCGTACGACGGCGACGACCGGGTAGCCGCCGGTGGTGGGATGGTCGGCGAGGAACACCACGGGCCGGCCGTCCGGCGGGACCTGGACCGCGCCGAGCACCATGCCCTCGCTCGGCACCTCACCCGCACGGGCCCGCTCCAGGGCCGGGCCCTCTGTACGCAGCCCGATGCGGTTGCTCGCGGCGGAGACGCGGTACGCGCGCGTGGTGAAGTCGCGCAGCGCCCGGTCGGTGAACCAGTCGTCGCGCGGGCCCGGGGTCACCCGCAGCACCAGCTCCGCGGGCGGGGCGGGCTGCGGGGCCACATCCACGCGCGCGTGGCACCCGGCCGCGGGTCCCAGTGGCAGGACGGCGCCGTCGGCCAGCGGTGCCGGGCCGAGCCCGGACAGCAGGTCGGTGGAGCGGCTGCCCAGCACCGGCTCGACCGCGACACCGCCGGAGACGGCGACATAGCCCCGGACGCCCGCCACGGCCGGACCGACGTCCAGCAGCGCCCCGGCGGGCACGCGCACCGGGGCGCCCCAGGCGGCCGGGCGTCCGTCCACCGTGACCGCGCAGGGCGCGCCCCCGACCGCGACGGTGACCGCGGAGCGGGGCCGCAGGGCGCAGCCGGTGAGGGTGGTCTCCAGGACGGCGGCGTCGGGCGGGTTGCCGACCAGACGGTTGACGAGCGCCGCAGCGGGGCCGTCCAGTGCCCCGGAGCGGGGCACACCAAGATGGGCGTACCCGGGCCGCCCCCGGTCCTGCACGGTGGTCAGCGCCCCGGCCCGTACGACGCACAGCGCACGATCGGTCATACGTCACCGCCGGCAGCCGCGCTCTGCCGGGCGGTCATACGTCCCCCACCGGCACGAACCGCACCCGTGCCCCCGGCGAGAGCAGCGCCGCCGGTACGCGCGCGTGGTCCCACAGGACGCTGTCGGTGGTGCCGATCAGCTGCCAGCCACCGGGGGAGGAGCGGGGGTACACGCCCGTGTAGGGCCCCGCGAGGGCCACCGCGCCCGCGGGCACGGCCGTGCGCGGGGTCGCCCGGCGCGGTACGTCGTAGCGGGGCGGCAGGCCGGTGAGGTACCCGAAGCCGGGCGCGAAGCCGCAGAAGGCGACACGGAACTCGGTGCCCGCGTGGATGCGCGCCACCTCACGTTCGGCCACGCCCCAGTGCGCGGCGACGTCCGCGAGGTCGGGTCCGTCGTAGCGCACGGCCAGTTCGACCACCTCACGCGCGCGTGGCGGTACGGGCGGCAACGGCGTGGCGGCGAGCTCGGCGGCGGTCCGGGACGGATCGTCGAGGCCGTCGAGGAGCACCGTACGGGCGGCGGGCACCAGTTCGCGGACGCTGAGCGAGCCCCGCGCGCGGCGGCGCAGCAGCTCCGCGTGCAGGGCCTCGGCCTCCTCGCCGGAGGCGACCTCGACGAGCAGCGCGTCGTCGCCGACGGGCAGGGCCCTCAAGCGGCCGGCGGGCAGGGCCATCGCGCGGTCGGCGGGCAGGGCCCTCTCGCGGCCGGCGGGCGGGACCTTCATGCGAAGGCCTCCACCCGCACCTCGGCGGCCTCCAGCCGTCGGCGGACCCGGCGGGCCAGCTCGACCGCTCCCGGAGTGTCGCCGTGCAGGCACAGCGACCGGGCCCGCACCTGGATGGGCAGGCCCGAGTGCGAGACGACCCGTCCGTCCCGGGCGAGTCCGACCGACCGTTCGACGACCGCCGTCGGGTCGGTGACCACCGCGCCGTCGGTGCCGCGCGGCACCAGCGTGCCGTGGTCGGTGTAGGCGCGGTCGGCGAAGGCCTCGGTGACGGCGGGGAGCCCGGCCTTCTCCGCGCGCTCCAGCAGCCGTGAGCCGGGCAGCCCGAGCACGGGCAGCGAGGCGTCGGCCAGGAGGACGCCCTCGACCACCGCGCCCGCCTGCTCCTCGTCGTGCACGACCCGGTTGTAGAGCGCCCCGTGCGGCTTGACGTAGGCCACGCGCGCGCCGGCCGCGCGGGCGAACACCTCAAGGGCGCCGATCTGATAGGCCACCTCCGCGGCCAGTTCGGCGGCCGGCACGTCCATCGCGCGCCGCCCGAATCCGGCGAGGTCCCGGTAGGAGACCTGGGCGCCGATCGTCACACCGCGCGCGGCCGCCAGCTCGCACACCCGCCGCATGGTGGCCGCGTCCCCGGCGTGGAAGCCGCAGGCCACGTTGGCACTGGTGACGACCGACAGCAGCTGCTCGTCGTCGGTGAGCAGCCAGCGGCCGAAGCCCTCGCCGAGGTCGGCGTTCAGATCGATCGGGGTCATGCGGTCCTTCCGGGCATACGAGAACGAGGGCATAGCCGCCGGACGCGTCCGCGAACACGCACGGGGGCCGCGCGGCCCCAGGGCGCGCGGCCGGCCCGGCGGGCCGGTGCCGGACGAGGTCTCGGCGGGGTCGGTCGGGCGGCGGTGGCCTCCGGCGGACGGGTCGAGCTCATGGGCACCTCGCAGTGAAGGGTCGGGGGGCGCGGTGCTGAGCCGTTGCGGTGTGCGGCGCGTCGCGTTGGCGGCGGTGCGACGCCGTGCGGTGTGGTGCGACGCCGTGCGGTGTGTGGTGCATCGTGTTGGGCGGTGGCGTGTGGTGCGTCGTGTTGGGCGGTGGCGTGCGGCGCGTCGTGTTGGGCGGTGGTGTGCGGCGCGTCGTGGTGGGCCGTGCGGTGAGGAGCAAGGTAGAGGATCGTTGAACGATCCTTCAATACCTCTGTTGTTTCGCCCTTCTCACTGCGGTTGAATTCCGGGCATGGCAGAACAGTTGACGGGACTGGCCGACGACCGCGCCCTCCTCGGGCGCACCAGCACCGCCGAGCGTGTCGCCGACATCCTCAGGAGCCGTATCGCCGAGGGCTTCTTCCTGCCCGGCACCCGGCTCTCGGAGGACGGCATCGGCGGGGCTCTCGGCGTCTCCCGCAACACCCTGCGCGAGGCGTTCCGCCTGCTCACGCACGAGCGCCTGCTGGTCCACGAGCTGAACCGCGGCGTCTTCGTGAGAGTCCTCGCCGTCGAGGACGTCGAGGACATCCACCGCACGCGCGCGCTGGTGGAGTGCGCGGTGGTCCGGGCTCTCGGCGAGCCGCCGTACATGCTGGACGGCCTCACCGAGGCCGTCGCCCAGGGCCGCCGCGCGGTGGCCGAGGACGACTGGAAAGCGCTGGGCACCGCCAACATCCGCTTCCACCGGGAACTGGTCGCGCTGGCGGGCAGCGCCCGCACCGACGAACTGATGCGCGGCGTGTTCGCCGAGCTACGGCTCGCCTTCCACGTCGTGGACGACCCGCAGCGGCTGCACGAGCCGTACCTGGAGCGCAACGAGGAGATCCTGCGCGCCCTGGAAACGGGGGACAGGGAGGGCGCGGAGCGGCTGCTCGGGGTGTACCTGGCGGATTCGCTGGAACGGGTCGTGGACGCGTACCAGAGGCGGATGGACGCGGAGTAGGGGCGAGCGGTCCGGCGCCCACCGAGGGTGGGTCCGGCCATCGCGTGGCAATCCGTGCCCGGCGTCGGACGGGGCGGCCGGGAACCCCGCTCGGGGCGGGTCCGGGCATCCCGTGACACCCGGGACCGGCGGTTGAGGACGTCGGGGCCCTGGCCGGAGGTGGTGGCGGTCAGGAGGCGGTTGGGCACGTCGGGCCGCACGTCGGGCCCGAGCGGACTCGGGCGTGCCCGGGCGGACTCGGGCGGACTCGGGCGCGGGCCCGCGCGGACCCCGGCAGCCCGAGGGGGACCCGGGCGGGCCCGGGCGGAGCCCGGCAGCCGGTGACAGCGCGCTGTCGCCGTGCCACCCGCAGCTCTCCCGGACCTTCCGATTTGGGTCGTTGTCAGACCCAGGACCTAATCTGTGCACCGTGACTTCGCCTGCCCCGACGGACCTCGTTCCGCCCCAGCTCAGCGCGGGGCCGCGCCCCGCCCTGGGCCCGGCCGCCGACGAAGGCCTGGCGCGGCGCCTGCGCGCGCTCGCGTGCACCGCGCCGCTGCACGACCTCGACGCCCGCAAGGCCAACCTCGCGGGCGAGTACTCGGTGTACGGCATGGCGGAGGTCGCCCTCTCGGCCATCGACCTCGTCACACTCAACATGGACTTCGACACCGGCGCCGACCACGACCAGGTCGTCGCCCGCCTCGTGCCCCGGATCGCCGCCCAGGCCCCGCAGCGCCCCACCGCCGAGCACGAGCGCGTGGCCCGCTGGGTGCTGGAGAACCTGATCAACGTCGGCAGCGTCGACCGCGGCTTCCGCGCGGTGTACGGCACCTTCACCCCGGACGGCACCTACGTCCGCCGGGACTACGACTTCAAGCTGATCGAGGAGGTCCCCGGCCCCGGCGGCAGCGTCTACCTCCGTACGACGGACGAGGCGGTCAACGTCCTGGTCGGCGCCCTCGACACCGATGTCACCAGCGCCCAGATCGCCGCCGAGGTCAAGCTGGAGGTCCTGATCAGCCGTGGCCGGCTCGCCGACGCCCAGCTCGCCGCGGAGCAGGCCCGCTACCGCACCGTGCAGTACTCGGAGACCCTGCGCAGAGCGCTCGACGCCACCCGGCGCAACGTACGCGCGGTGGACTGGCTCAACGCCGTGCCCGACATGATCGCCGAGGCGCTCGACCACGTCGCCGACCGGTACCGCCACGAGAACGCGATCCTGACGAACATCCGCAGGGCCCGAGACGAGTCCGAGGACCCCGAGCACAAGCGCCGCGCCGCCGAACTGGTCGACATCGTCAAGGACTGCATCCGGCGCCACACCCAGCTCCAGTCCCGTCTGCTGGAGGCCGGCCCGCTGTTCCGCGCGGAGCAGGACCGGCAGGCCTTCGCCACACCCCTGGCCTCCTCGGGGATCGACCTCTACGGCCATCTCGTCGCGCCCGTGCTGCCGCTGCCGCTGGAACAGGCCGTCCGGGTCACCGACGCGTACTTCGCGCGCGGGACCGGGTTCCGTACGCCGGTGTCGGTACGGGTGGCCGACCTCGTGGACATACTGCTGACACCGCCCGTGGAGCGGGACCACCTCGGCGCGGAGATGCCGGAGCCCGATCTGATCGCCACGCCGGACGACAGCCGGTTCAGCGAGGAGCAGCTGGCCGCGGCGATGGAGCTGCTGGACCTGCCCCCCGACGCCCCGCGCAGACTGTCGGGGCTGCTGGCGCAGGCCCGGCGCTCCGACCCCGAACTTCCGTATCTGGTCGCCCTGCTGGCCGTGCACGCGGCCAGTCCCGCCGTCGGCACCGCCTACCGGCAGGGCGAGGAGAAGCTCCTGTTCGCCGTGGACGACGGGACGCAGCTGGAGGATCCCGAGTTCGGCGGCGCCGACCTGATCGTGGGCACCGCCCTGCTGGACTCCGCGGGCATGGCGGCGGACCGGACGGAAGCAGCATGAGTGAGCAACAGCGAGGCAAGGAGCCCAAGCCGTGACCGAGCACGTCGAGTGGAGTGAGCCGGAGACCGCCGCCGCGCCGGCGAACCCCGCCGTCACGCCCGCCGACGCCGCCGACGCGGCTCGGCTCGTCGCCTTCGGACTCCAGCCGAAGCTCCAGCCCGCGCGGGACCAGGAGTACACCGAGCTGCTGCGGCGCTACCGCGAGGACCCGCCGTTCGCCCGGCTCGCCGACGCCGTGGCCGCCGGACTGGGCCTGATCGTGCTGGAGGTGTCCCCGCGCGCGGGCATGGCCGTGACCGCGGCCGAGGACTCGGTGTTCGCCGTCCGTATGGGCGACTACTCACGTCGTACGTCCGCCGACGGCGGCGACCGGTTCCTGCACGGGCTCGCCCACCTCGCGGTCGCCGCCCTGGCCTTCCCGCGCGCCGAGGACCTCGCCGACGACGGCTACATCGGGCGCGTCAGCGTCAACGGCGTCGACGTGTTCGTCCGCCAGGCGTGCCGCCGTCTGGAGGAACGGGCCGAGCAGACGGGTGAGAACACCGACCCCGCCACCGACGCGCCCGGTCTGGAGGCCGCCTGGCGGATCTGGGCCAGACGCAGCGCCACCGGCGCCACCAAGGACGCCCGCCGCCTCGCCGGGTCCACCACCGGCATCGTCGGTAAGGCCGTAGCCTTCCTCACCGACTCCGGGTTCCTCCAGCGCACCGGCGACGACCACGGCGGCACCTACCGCACGACCGCCCGCTACCAGCTCCAGGTCCGCGACATGGCCGGCAGCGCCGCCATGGCCGAACTGCTGGAACTGGGCGTCGTCCCGGTCACCGACGGCACGCCCACGCTCCTGCCCGCCGAGGACGGCGACGACCTGGAACTGGTGGCCGACGCCGGGCTGCCGTTCCACTCCTGAACCTTTCTGATCTGCAAGAAGACTGACGAGAGTCCGCCATGTACGAGCTGTCCCGGGTCCGCCTCTACTCCATCGGACCCGCCGGTGCGCGCTACGCCGACACCGTGCTTGACCTGCGGGGCGTGGGCGCCGTCGTGCCCGACCCCGCGCCCACGCAGGCGGAGTTCTTCGAGGAGGAGCCCGTCGGCCCGCCGCGCCGCCCGGCACCCGCGGGCGTGCTCTTCCTGGAGAACGGCGGCGGCAAGTCCGTCCTGCTCAAGCTGATCTTCTCGGTCATGCTGCCCGGCCACCGCAACACCCTCGGCGGCGCCAGCTCCGGCGTGCTGCGCAAGTTCCTGCTCGCCGACGACTGCGGCCATGTGGCCCTGGAGTGGCAGCACGTGCAGACCGGCGAGTGCGTCGTCGTCGGCAAGGCCAGCGAGTGGCGCGGCCGACAGGTCTCCAACGACCCCCGCAAGTTCGCCGAGGCCTGGTACTCCTTCCGGCCGGGGCCCGGACTCAGCCTGGACAACCTCCCCGTCGCCGAGGCCACCGCCGTACGCCCGTCCGCGGAAGGCACCTCCGGCGCGCAGGGCAGGCGCCGCACCATGAAGGGCTTCCGCGACGCCGTCACCGAGGCCGGCAAGACCTACCCGCACCTGGAGGTGCACTGGGAGGAGATCCACGAGCGCTGGACCGAACACCTCGGCGACCTCGGCCTCGACCCCGAACTCTTCCGCTACCAGCGCGAGATGAACGCCGACGAGGGCGAGGCCGCCGGCCTGTTCGCGGTCAAGAAGGACTCCGACTTCACCGACCTGCTGCTGCGCGCCGTCACCGACACCCGCGACACCGACGGACTCGCCGACCTCGTCAGCGGCTTCGGCAACAAGCTCGGCCGCCGCGCCGAGCTGATCGCCGAACGCGACTTCACCGCCGGGTCGGTGGACCTGCTCGGCCGGATCGTCGAAGCCGCCGAGGGCCGGACCCGCACGCGGGACGTCCACGCGAGCGCCGAGCGCCGCACCCGCGCCCTGGCCAGGCGGCTGTCCGCGCGAGGCGTGCAGGAGCGGATGCGTGCCGCCGACCTCGCCCAGCGGGTCACCGCCACCGCCTACGCCGTCACCCACTCCGAGTCCGCCCGCGGCCGCAGCGCCCTGATCGCCGCCGAACTCGCCTACCGGCACGCCTCGCTGGCCCTCGCCGGAGCCGAGAAGTCCGCCGCCGCGCAGAAGCGTGAACTCGCCGACGCGCGCACCCTGCACTCCGCCTGGCAGGCCGCCGAGGCCGTACTGCGCCACCGCGCCGCCGCCGACCGTGTCTCCCGGGTGGCCGCCGCCATCCAGGAGGCCGAGCGGGACGCCGCCCCCGCCCTCGCCGCCCGCACCAAGGCCGCCGTCGACCTCGTCCGGGCCCTGCACGCGGCCGCCGAGCGCGCCGAGGCCCTCGCCAACGAGGAGGAGGAGCGCTCCGCCGCCCTCCAGGAGGCGGGCGACTCGGCCCATCGCGACGCCACCGCCGCCGCCACCGAGGCCCAGCGCGCCCGCAGCGAGGTCGGCCATCTGCGCCAGCGCCTGAGCGAGGTCGAGCAGGAGACCGCCGAGGCCGTCCGCGCCGGCTGGCTCGACAACAGCACCCCGGACGCCGACCCGGCCCGCGCCGCCCTCGCCGCCAGCGACGCCGAGAAGACCACCGTCGCCGCCTGGGACACCGCCCGCGAGATCTCCCGCCGGGCCGCCGAACAGGCCCGCGAGACCGCCTCAGCGGAGTCCCGCGCGGAGCTGACCGCCGCCCGCGCGGCCGACGCCGCCGTCGCCGCCGAGCGTGCCCACGACGGCGAACGCCGCACCGCCCAGGCGCTCGCCGCCGAGGAACGCCTCGCCGAACTCCTGGGACTCGCCGGACACGACGTACGCCCCGCGGTACCGCACCCCCGCCGCGACGAGGACGCGCCCGACGAGACGCCGCTGAGCGCCGAGGAACTCGACCGGTTCGCCGACGAACTGCGCGAACTGCTCGACGACGCCGTCTCCTCCGCCGAACGCACCCTGTTCGAGCTGCGCACCGCTGCCGCCGACGACTCCCGCATCCTCGGCGCGCTCGGCGACGGCGGGCTGCTGCCGCCCGGCCCCGACGTGCTGGCCACCGTCGAGTACCTCGGCGAGCAGGGCATCCCCGCCCTGCCCGGCTGGCGCTACCTCGCCCAGGCCGTCGACCCCGTCGACCACGCGCGCGTCCTGGCGGCCCGGCCCGAGCTGGTCGACGGCGTGATCATCACCGACCCCGCCTCGCACGCCCGGGCCCGTGAGGCGCTCGGCGACGCCGCGCTGCTGCCCCGCTCCGCCGTCGCGGTCGGCACGGCGGCCGCCCTGCTCGCCCCCACCCCGGCCCCGGCAGCGGACGACGGCGACGTCTTCCTCGTCCCGCCGAACCCCGCCATGCACGACGAGCACGCGGCCGACGAGGAGCGCCAGGCACTGCGCGCCCGCGCCACCGAGCGCGACGGCGAGATCCGCGCGCTGGCCGCCCGGCTCGGCAAGGATCGCGAGCTGAGCGCCCGGCTCGCCTCCTGGCGCACCGGCTGCCCGGCCGGACGCCTGCTGGAGCTCGCCGAGACCGCCCGCGAGGCCCGCGCCTTCGCCGAGGAGACCGAGGCCGAGCTCGCCGAGGCCCGCCTCGCCCGCGCCGAGGCCGAGGAGACCGCCAACGAGGCGGCCCAGGTCCGCGACGAACGCCAGGAGGCCGCGCAGAAGGCCCGCCGCGCCGCCGACGCCCTCGCCGGACTCGCCTTCCGGCTGCGTGAACGCGCCGGCTGGCAGGCCCGGCTGCGCGAACTCGCCGACGAGGCAACCGAGTCCGAGGCCCGCGCCCAGACCTGCCTGGAGCGCGCCCGCGCCGCCGACGAGGACCGCCGCGCGGCCCAGCGCGCCGCCGACGACGCCCGTCGCACCGCCCGCGCCCTGCGCGCCGAGCGCGCCGAGATCGCCGGTGCCCCCGACGACCTGCCGGACACCGACGCAGCCGGCCCCGAGACCTCGCTGCCCGCCCTGCGCGAGGCCTACCGCGCCGCCTCCCAGGTGTACGAGAAGGTCGGTGTCGGTGCCGACCTGCGGGCCGAGCAGGCCCGCGCCGAGAGCGACGAGAGCGCGGCCCGCGCCGACCTGGACCGGCTGAGCAACAAGGTCCGCACCCGCGCCGAGCAGCTCCTGCAGTCCCCGGACGGCTCCGACGGCCCCTCCCGGCAGGCCGCGGCCGCCCGCGCCGAAGAGTGGGTGCAGCTGCTGGAGACCCGCGTGTCCACCGCCAGTGAGCAACTCGGCCGGCTGCGCGGCGAGGCCGAGCGGCACGCTCCCGAGGACGGCGACGCGCACACCGAGCTGCCCGGGGAGATGGAGCCGCGCGACAACGACCACGCCCAGGCCCTGCTGCGCACGGCGACCGCCGAACTGGCCTCCCGCACCGAAGCCCTGAACCGGGCCCGCGAGGCACACGCCGAACTCCTCGACGCCCACCGGGCCGCCGAGGACGCGGCCGGCGGCTTCGACGAGATCGCCGCCCTCCTGCGCGACCTGCTGCGCGAGAACGTCACCGAGGAGGAGCAGGACGCCCCCGAGCCCTACCCCGGCGGCCTGGAGGAGGCCCGGCAGTCCGCATCCGAGGCCCGCCGCTCCCTGCGCGGCTGCGCCGCCGACCTCTCGGCCGCCGAGGCAGCCGTCCGCGAGGCAGGAGACGTGCTCGTTCGGCACGCCAACTCCACCCGCTACGAGCAGGTCCGCACCCCCGCCCGCCAGCAGATCCGCGAACTGCCCGCCTCCGCCCTGCCCGAGCACGCCCAGAAGTGGGCCGACGCCTTCGCGCCCCGCCTGCGCGTCCTCACCGACGAGCTGGCCCAACTGGAGCGCAACCGCGACTCGATCGTGGACCGGCTGCGCGGACTGGTGGAGTCCGCGCTGGCCACGCTCAGGGCCGCGCAGCGTCTGTCCCGGCTGCCGGAGGGCCTCGGCGAGTGGTCGGGGCAGGAGTTCCTGCGCATCCGCTTCGAGGAACCCGACCAGGCGACCCTCGCCGAGCGCCTCGGCGAGGTCATCGACGAGGCGACCCGCGCGGCCGTGAAGAAGAACTCCGACCTGCGCCGCGACGGCATGTCCCTGCTCCTGCGGGGCGTAGCCGCAGCCCTCCAGCCCAAGGGCGTCGCGGTGGAGATCCTCAAGCCGGACGCGGTGCTGCGGGCCGAGCGGGTGCCCGTCGGCCAGATGGGCGATGTCTTCTCCGGCGGGCAGCTCCTCACCGCCGCCATCGCCCTCTACTGCACGATGGCCGCCCTGCGCTCCAACGACCGCGGCCGTGACAAGCACCGCCACGCCGGAACGCTCTTCCTCGACAACCCCATCGGCCGCGCCAACGCCACGTACCTCCTGGAACTCCAGCGGGCCGTCTCCGACGCGCTGGGCGTCCAGCTCCTGTACACCACCGGCCTGTTCGACACCACGGCCCTGGCCGAATTCCCCCTGGTCATCCGCCTGCGCAACGACGCGGACCTCAGGGCGGGGCTGAAGTACATCAGCGTCGAGGAGCACCTCCGTCCGGGCCTGCCGCAGCAGTCCCACACGGGGGAGGCGGTGCACAGCGAGATCACGGCGACGCGCATGTTCAAGCGTCCTGCACCGGCGACGCCGTAGGGGGCTCGTCCCCTCGTGCCACGGCGTCCGCCCACGGGGGCGCGCCGTTCAGGGGCGCGCCGTCAAGGCGTGCGGCTCAAAGATGCACGGTGCAGTGCTGCGCGGCTCAGTGGTGCGCAGCTCAGGGGTGGGAAAGCCGCCCGGCTCGACCGGGCCGGCGTATCCGCCCTTGGGCTCGTGCGGCGGATCGCTCCTGCCGACGCGCCCGACGCCGCTCGCGGCGCAGCGCACGAGCCGTGCTGCTGGGTTCCGAGACCACGCCGTTGCGCTGGCTCCAGACCTGGCGGGTCACCCAGACGTCGAGGGCGCCCCAGGTCGCCACCACCGTACTGGCGACGCTGCTGAGCACCATCGGGAACGCCAGCCATGATCCGGCCAGGGCGCACAGGAAGGCGATCATCGCCTGTATCAGCGTCAGGGCGATGATCAGCACCGCCCGCACCGCGGCTCTGCGCACCGGATCCGCCAGCCTGCGCCGCTTCGCGGGCTCCTCCATCCAGAGCTGCCTGTAGGCGGGCAGCTGCCGGGTGCCCTGATGGCCGTCGGGCAGCCCCGCGCCCCCTCCCTCCAGGGTCCTGCGCACCGCACCCGCTGCGGCGCCGGAACCGTCTGTCACCTGGTCCGTCCGCACCGCGATATCGCGATCCGGCGCCTTGGCGCTTCCGGGCGCCGACATCTGTGCCACCGCGCCCTGTCCGGGTGTCCCGCGCCGCTCCGCCGTGCCCATCACCGAGTCACTCCCCATCGCCGGCAGACCCTTGCCCGGACCGAAGCCCGGTTCCCCTGTGCCTGCCCGGCTTGCGTCCTTTTACGCCGCCAGGGTGCGGGATGCGGCTCCTGTGGCCGATTCCGTCCCCGTTTCCCGTAGAGAAAGACGAACGGCGTGCCCCGAAGATTCCCAAGCGCCGAAAGTTTCCAGCCAATTGGCCTGGTGTCCTGATCACATGCGGACCCGGCCACCCTGCGGCTTTCGGGGTGGCAATCTCCCGCAATGAGTGGACAACAGGCCATCTCTCCCCACCAGTGCGGATGTTCAGCTTCCGGATGGCCCTTCGAGTTAACTGTGTGTCGGTAGTAGGCTCGCGCCGTTTGTTGACGCACATGTGTGCCCCCTGCCGGTGGGGGCCGAGCTGGGGGAGGCCATGCGCTTTCGCGGGAAATCCATCCGCCGGAAGATCGTGGCGCTGCTGCTCGTGCCGTTGCTGTCCCTGACCGCGATCTGGGCCTTCGCCACCGTACTGACAGGACGGGAAGCGAGCCGGCTGTTCAGCGGGGCGTCCGTCGTCGAGAAGATCGGCTACCCGGCCGAGGACGCCGTGCGCGTCCTTCAGGAAGAACGCCGCCAGAGTCTCGCCTACCTCGCCGATCCCAGGGCCTCCGACGCGCTCGCCGCGCTGCGGCGCAGCAGAGCCGCCACCGACCGGGCCGTCGCGGAGATCCGGGAGAACGCCCGGGACTCCGATCTGGGCGACGCCGTCGGGCCGGACACGGACGAGCATCTCACCACCGTCCTGGACGCCTTCGACGGTATCGAGCCCCTGCGCCGCAGCATCGAGGACGGCACCGTCGACCGAGCCCACGCCCTCGACCTCTACAACCGCCTGGTCGACCCCTGCTACGAACTCCTCGGCGACCTCCAGGCCTTGGACAACGCGGAGATGGACAAGCAGTACCGCGCCCTCGTCAACCTCAGCCGAGCCCGCGAACTGCTCTCCCGTGAGGACGCCCTGCTCGGCTCCTCCCTGGTCGTCGGCGAGATCACCCGCGGCGAGGCCCGGGACATCTCCGACCTCGTGGCCCAGCGCACGCTGCTCTACGACCTCAACCTCCCCCTGCTGCCCTCCACCGAGCGGGACCGCTACACCCGCTTCTGGAAGAACGCCGCGACCGCCCCGCTGCGCGTGGCCGAGCAGGCCGCCGTCGGCGGGTCCGGGCAGCCGCGTGGTGTCACCGTCTCCGGCTGGGACACCGCCGCGGGCGATGTCCTCGACGAACTCGCCTCCCTCAACGACCAGGCCGGCAACCGCTACCAGGACCGCGTCGGCCCGTTCGTGACGAACGTGATCGTCCAGGCCGTCATCGCCGCCGTCCTCGGCCTGATCGCCCTGCTGGCCTCCCTCGTCGTGTCCGTGCGCATCGGCCGCGCCCTCATCCGCGATCTGCGGCAGCTGCGCCTGGACGCCCACGAGGCGTCCGGTGTCCGCTTGCCCAGCGTGATGCGCCGCCTGTCGTCCGGCGAGCAGGTCGACGTGGAGACCGAGGTCCCCCGCCTGGAGTACGACAAGAACGAGATCGGCGAGGTCGGCCAGGCCCTCAACACCCTCCAGCGCGCCGCCGTCGAGGCGGCCGTCAAGCAGGCGGAACTGCGGGCCGGCGTCTCCGAGGTGTTCGTCAACCTCGCCCGCCGCAGCCAGGTCCTGCTGCACAAGCAGCTCACCCTGCTCGACACCATGGAGCGCAGGACCGAGGACACCGAGGAACTCGCCGACCTCTTCCGCCTCGACCACCTCACCACCCGCATGCGCCGGCACGCCGAGGGCCTGGTGATCCTCTCCGGTGCCGCCCCCTCCCGGCAGTGGCGCAAACCCATCCAGCTGATGGACATCGTCCGCGCCTCCGTCGCCGAGGTCGAGGACTACGAACGCATCGAGGTGCGCCGACTGCCCCGGGTCGCCGTCACCGGCCCCGCGGTCGCCGACCTCACCCACCTCGTGGCCGAACTCCTCGAGAACGCCACCGTGTTCTCGCCGCCGCACACCGCCGTCCATGTCCTGGGCGAGCGGGTCGCCAACGGCTTCACCCTGGAGATCCACGACCGCGGCCTCGGCATGGCGGCCGACACGCTGTTGGACGCCAATCTGCGCCTCGCGGAGACCCCCGAGTTCGAACTGTCCGACACCGACCGTCTCGGTCTGTTCGTGGTCAGCCGGCTCGCCCAGCGCCAGAACGTCAGGGTCGCGCTCCAGCCGTCGCCGTACGGCGGCACCACGGCCGTCGTGTTCATCCCCGACGCCCTGCTGACCGACGACGTCCCCGACACCAACGGCATCGGCTTCCGGCTCGACCGCCCCCGCAGCGCGAAGGAGGCCGACTCGGCGGGAGGCCGCAGGACCGCGCTCTCCCAGGTGCCGGTCCAGCTCCCCGGCCTGGCGGCGTCGCTGCTGGACGGCCCGGTCGAACTCGAGGCCCCCGTCGGCCTGGACGCCATCGGCGACTTCCCGGGCACGCTAGCCGACGAGGACAGCGAACGCGGCGGACTCTTCCGCCCACGCCGCTCGATCGCCGGCCCGGAGGCGGACACCGAGGGCGGCGCCCTCACGCCGTACCCCGGCCCCGCACCCCTGGACGCAGTCGACCCCACGGACGGCGACGATTTCGGGGCGCCCGTGCCGCTGCCCCGTCGTCGCACGCCCAAGCTGGTCAGCTCGCACGGCCGCCCGGTAACCGGACCGCGCTCCCGCCGCACGGGGCCGGACGAGGAGCGCTTCACCACCGCGGGCCGCGTGGATTCGAGCGAGCCTTCCGGGCGACTCCAGCAGGACGAGCCGGCCCCGCTGCCCACGCGCCGGCGCACGGACCGGGGCGGCGCCGAGGACCACCCCCGTGGCATCCCTACGGGCGTCCGCGCGGAGTCCACCCCGGAAGCGGCCACTCCAGGCACGCCCGGAACGCCTCCCGAACTGCCCCGCCGCTCCCGTCCGGCCGCGCCGGCCGCGCCCACGAGCAGCACACCGGACGACTCCCCGCGCCTGACCGGTGCCGAGGAGCCCCCGGCCGCCGCCACCGCCCTGCCCCGCCGCGTCCGGCAGGCAAACCTCGCCCCCCAGCTGAGGCAGGAACCGGAGCGGCGCACCGAGGACCGGGCCGACCCGGCCGACCGGGACGCCGACCAAGTCCGCAGCCGTATGGCCTCGCTCCAGCGCGGCTGGCAGCGCGGCCGCCAGGAGAACGCCGAGGGCAACGACGCCCACAGCGGCGCAGCATCGCAAGGAACGACTAAGGGGGACGGTCGATGACCGCACCGAACACGACCGGCCACACGGAGATCGGCAAGGGCGGGCTCAACTGGCTCCTCGACGAGCTGGTGGACCGGGTCGCGAGCATCCGCAAGGCTGTCGTGCTGTCCGGCGACGGTCTGCCGACCGGGGTCTCCAAGGACCTCACCCGCGAGGACGGCGAGCACCTGGCCGCCGTCGCCTCCGGCTTCCACAGCCTGGCCAAGGGCGTGGGCCGCCACTTCGAGGCGGGCAGCGTCCGGCAGACCGTGGTCGAGCTCGACGACGCCTTCCTGTTCGTCACGGCCGCCGGGGACGGCAGCTGCCTCGCCGTGCTCTCGGACGCCGACTCCGACGTCGGCCAGGTCGCCTACGAGATGACCCTGCTCGTCAAGCGGGTCGGCGTGCATCTGCGGACCGCTCCGCGCACCGATCTGCTCGCCGGCGGGTAGTGGGATGGCATGAGCGCAGACGGTCAGGCACACAGCCACTGGTTCGACGACGAGGCCGGCCCCGTCGTCCGTCCGTACGCCATGACGCGCGGCCGGACCAGACACGCGGCCCAGCACCGCCTCGACCTGATCGCGGTGGTCGTCACCGAACCCCACGCGGACGATCCGGAAACGGACCCGACGCTGTCCCCGGAACACACCGAGATCGTCGACCTGTGCCGGGACACCCCGCAGTCGGTCGCCGAACTCGCCTCCGAGCTGAACCTGCCCATCGGGGTCGTACGCGTCCTCGTCGGCGATCTCGTCGACGGGGAGTTCGTCCATGTGACGCGCCCCGTCCCGCCGGCCGAACTGCCGGACGAGAGTATTCTGCGCGACGTGATCAACGGCCTCCGGGCGCTGTGAACGGTGCGGAAGCGGGGTGAAGACGTGGCGGGCTGGCAGTTCTGGGTCGACCGGGGCGGCACCTTCACGGACATCGTCGCGAGGCGCCCGGACGGCCGCCTGCTCACGCACAAGCTGCTGTCGGAGAATCCGGCACGCCCCCACGCTCGGCTTAGCTCGCGCGGGGGAACCCCCATCCCCGACGCCGCCGTCGCGGGTGTGCGCGAGCTCCTCGGCGACTCGCCGGAGACCGTCGAAACCGTCCGCATGGGCACCACCGTCGCCACCAACGCCCTCCTGGAACGCAAGGGCGAACGCACCGTCCTCGTCGTCACCCGCGGCTTCCGCGACGCCCTGCGCATCGCCTATCAGAACCGGCCGCACATCTTCGCCCGCCACATCGAACTGCCCGAACTGCTCTACGAACGCGTCATCGAGGTCGACGAACGCATCGCCGCGGACGGCACCCTGCTGCGCGCACCCGACCTCGACACCCTCGCCGACGCCCTCCGGCAGGCCTACGACGACGGGTTCCGCGCGCTCGCCGTGGTGTGCCTGCACAGCCACCTCCACCCCGCCCACGAACAGGCGGTCGGCGAGCTCGCCACCCGCATCGGCTTTCCGCAGATCTCGCTCTCCAGCGAGGTCAGCCCGCTGATGAAGATCGTCCCGCGCGGTGACACGGCCGTCGTCGACGCCTACCTGTCGCCGGTGCTCCACCGCTACGTGCGCCAGGTCGCCGACCGCCTGCACGGCGTACGGCTGATGTTCATGCAGTCCAACGGCGGACTCGCCGAGGCCGGACAGTTCCGCGGAAAGGACGCCATCCTGTCCGGACCCGCGGGCGGCATCGTCGGGATGGCCCGCATGTCGCAGCTGGCCGGCTTCGACCGGGTCATCGGCTTCGACATGGGCGGCACCTCCACCGACGTCTCCCACTTCGCCGGCGAGTACGAGCGTGTCTTCACCACACAGATCGCCGGTGTCAGACTGCGCGCGCCCATGCTGGACATCCACACAGTCGCGGCGGGCGGCGGCTCGGTGCTGCACTTCGACGGCTCCCGCTACCGCGTAGGCCCGGACTCGGCGGGCGCGAACCCTGGCCCCGCCTGCTACCGGCGCGGCGGCCCGCTCGCCGTCACCGACGCCAACGTCATGCTCGGCCGCATCCAGCCCGCTCACTTCCCCGAGGTGTTCGGCCCCGACGGCGATCAGCCCCTGGACGACGCACTCGTCCGGGACCGATTCACCGCCCTCGCGCGTGAGATCCGCGAGCGGACCGGCGACGACCGCACCCCGGAACAGGTCGCCGAGGGCTACCTGAGCATCGCGGTCGCCAACATCGCCAACGCCGTCAAGCGCATCTCCGTCCAGAAGGGCCACGACGTCACTCGCTACGCCCTGACCACCTTCGGGGGCGCGGGCGGACAGCACGCCTGCATGGTCGCCGACTCCCTCGGCATCCGCACCGTCCTCGTACCGCCCATGGCGGGGGTGCTGTCCGCACTCGGCATCGGCCTGGCCGACACCACCGCCATGCGCGAACAGTCCGTGGAAGCCCCGCTGACGGCCACCGCCATGCCCGGCGTGCTGAAGACGGCCGAGGACCTGGAGACGGCCGCCCGCGCCGAACTCCTCGCCGAGGACGTCCCCGACGAGCGCATCCGCGTCACCCGCCGCGCCCAACTGCGCTACGACGGCACCGACACCACCCTCGTCGTCGAGCTGACCGACCCCGACGCGATGAGGCACACCTTCGAAGAACGGCATCGCGCCACCTACTCCTTCACCCTCGACCGGCCGATCGTCGTCGAAGCCCTGTCCGTGGAAGCCACCGGCATCACCGAACCCCCCGATCTGTCCGCCCTCGCCCCGTACGAGGGCCGCACCGCCGCACCCGAGTCCGTCCGCCTCCACACCGGCGGCGCCTGGCGCGACGTACCCCTGCACCGCCGGGAGAACCTGCCTCCCGGCGAGCCCGTCACCGGGCCCGCGATCATCAGCGAGGCCGGCACGACCACGGTCGTCGACGAGGGCTGGCGGGCCACGGCCACCGACGGCGGGCATCTGGTCATGGAACGCGCGGCGATCACGCAGAGTTCCCAAGCCGACACGAAAGTGGATCCCGTCCTGCTGGAGGTCTTCAACAACCTCTTCATGTCCATCGCCGAACAGATGGGCGCCCGCCTGGAGTCCACCGCCCAGTCCGTCAACATCAAGGAGCGCCTGGACTTCTCCTGCGCCCTGTTCGACCCCGACGGAAACCTGGTGGCCAACGCCCCCCACATCCCCGTCCACCTGGGCTCGATGGGCACCAGCGTCAAGGAGGTCATCCGGCGCCGCGGCCCACGGATGCGGACCGGCGACACCTACGCCGTCAACGACCCGTACCACGGCGGCACGCATCTCCCCGACGTCACCGTGATCACGCCGGTCTTCGGCCCGGCCCCGGACGGCGACACGGACAGTGACCGCATCCTCTTCTTCGTCGCCTCCCGCGGGCACCACGCCGAGATCGGCGGGATCGCCCCCGGCTCCATGCCCGCCGACAGCCGCACCATCGACGAGGAGGGCGTCCTCTTCGACAACTGGCTGCTCGCCGAGAACGGCCGCTTCCGCGAGGAGGAGACGCTCCGCCTGCTCACCGAGGACGCGCCCCACCCCTCCCGCAACCCCGGGACCAACCTCGCCGACCTGCGCGCCCAGATCGCCGCCAACCACAAGGGCGTCGACGAAGTCACCCGCATGATCGACGACTTCGGCCTCGACGTCGTCCAGGCCTACATGCGCCACGTCCAGGACAACGCCGAAGAAGCGGTGCGCCGCGTCATCGACGCCCTCGACGACGGCAGCTACGCCTACGAGACCGACTCGGGCGCCGTCATCCGGGTCCAGGTGCGTGTCGACCGGGAGAACCGCTCCGCGACCGTCGACTTCACCGGCACGTCGGCCCAACTGCCCGGCAACTTCAACGCTCCCTACGCGGTGGTCAACGCGGCCGTCCTGTACGTCTTCCGCACCCTGGTCGCCGACGACATCCCCCTGAACGACGGCTGCCTGCGCCCCCTGAGGATCGTCGTGCCGCAAGGCTCCATGCTCGCGCCCGAACCGCCCGCCGCGGTCGTCGCCGGCAACGTCGAGACCTCCCAGGCCATCACCGGCGCCCTCTACGCCGCGCTCGGCGTCCAGGCCGAGGGCTCCGGCACGATGAACAACGTGACGTTCGGCAACGCCCGCCACCAGTACTACGAGACCGTCGCCTCCGGCTCCGGCGCGGGCGACGGCTTCCCCGGCGCGAGCGTCGTACAGACCCATATGACCAACTCGCGCCTGACCGACCCCGAGATCCTCGAATGGCGCCTGCCCGTCCGGCTGGAGGAGTTCTCCGTCCGGCGCGGCAGCGGCGGTCCCGGCCGCTGGCCGGGCGGCGACGGAGCCCTGCGCCGCATCCGCTTCCTGGAGCCCATGACCGTCTCCACCCTGTCCCAGCACCGCCGCGTGCCGCCCTATGGCATGTCCGGCGGCGGGCCCGGCACGCTGGGTGCCAACCGGGTGGAGCGCGCCGACGGGACCGTCACCGAACTCGGCGGAAGCGATGCGACCGACGTGGGCCCCGGCGACGTACTGGTTGTCGAGACCCCCGGCGGCGGAGGCTACGGGCCGCCGTCTCCCCACCCCCATCGAGCAGGAGAAGAGAGCGATGATCTTCGGGCGTTCTGAGCGCGCCAAGCCACCGGTCGAGCCCGTCACGCTCAAGATCCTCGTGGCCGGCGGCTTCGGCGTGGGCAAGACGACCCTCGTCGGCGCGGTCAGCGAGATCAAGCCGCTGCGCACCGAGGAACTGCTCACCGAGGCAGGCCGCCCGGTCGACGACCTCAGCGGCGTGGAGGCCAAGCACACCACCACCGTCGTCATGGACTTCGGCCGGATCACCCTGCGCGAGGACCTGGTGCTCTATCTGTTCGGCACGCCCGGACAGGAACGCTTCTGGTTCATGTGGGACGAGCTCTCCGAAGGCGCCCTCGGAGCAGTGGTGATCGCCGACACCCGTCGGCTGGAGGACTGCTTTGCCGCCGTCGACTACTTCGAGCGCCGCTCCATACCCTTCGTCGTCGGCGTCAATTGCTTCGAGGGCTCCGCACGCTACCCGGTCGGCGATGTCCGACGCGCCCTCGACCTGGACGACGCCGTGCCCGTGGTGCTGTGCGACGCCCGCGAGCGCGAGTCGGTCAAAGAGGTCCTCATCGGTGTGGTCCAGCACGCGATGACCTTCGCCGCGAGCCACCGCGCCGAGACCGTCGCCACCTGAATCCGGCGCAGCGGCCCGAGAGCTCCGACGGCCGCGCACGGCCCGTACCCCCGCCGACCGGGGTACGGGCCGCGGTCCCCGAGAGAATCGCCAGCCGCCAGCCGCCAGCCGCCAGCCGCCAGCCGCCCGCCGCCAGCCGCCCGCCGCCCGCCGAGAGCCCGCCCGTCTCGCCTCGGTGGTTCGCCGCCGCCACCCCTCGCTGCCGCTTGCAGAGAGCCTCGCCGCCACCCCTCAGTGCCCGCCGCCTACGGCCCTCGGCGGCAGTTCCCGGAGCGCCACGCCGCTACACCCAGCGGTGCACCGCAGCCGGCCCTCGCCGTGGACCACTTGAGCTCCGGGCCATCACCGCTCATCCCAGAGGCTCGGCCACCGCGAACCCCGTATGGCTGGTCGTGGGCCCCGTGCCCCGCCGGATCTCATGGCCGGGCAGCCCGGCGCGGCCCAGCACCCAACTCGCCCCGGTCAGTGACTTCGCGGCCTTCTTCAGCGGTGCCAGACAGGCCGCCGCCTGCCGGTGGTCCATCACGGACCCAGGAGCGCACAGCACTGTGGCCAGCGACAGCGTGACCGGCCGTCCGCCCGCCGACCAAAGGGCGTCCAGCACCGAGGCCGCGAGCGGATCGAGTCCGTCGGGGTCGGCCAGGACCAGGAAGTCGTCCCCGCCGATGTGGCCCACGCGAGTGCTGCCGGAGGCCGCGTGCTGAAGCGCGCGGCCGACGGAACGGTACGGATGAGATCGTCGCCCGCCGCGAACCCGGCCCCGTCGTTGACCTGCTTGAAGTGATCCACGTCCAGCCAGCTCAGCGCGAAGGGCCGGCCCTCCGTGATCCGCCGGTCGACCTCGCCGGTGATCGCGTCGGAGCCGGGCAGCCGGGTCAGCGGATTGAGCCCGGCCGCCTCCTCGACCCGGGACTCCGCCAGCGCCCGCACCAGGTCGGCCAGCCGTACGACCCCGACACAGCGCCCGTACCGGTCGACGACGGCCACGTCGTCCGACGTACGGTCCGGGCCGCCGTCGGCGACCACGTCCAGCACCTCCCAGGCCGTGGCGTCGACCCCCACGGTCCGCGGCACGTCCCCGAGCCGGGCCGCAGGCCGGTCGGCGTACAGGGCGTGTCCGTAGCGCCCCGACAGCGACAGCAGAAAGCGGGAGCGGTGCAACGACCGCACCGGCACCCCGTCCCGGTCCACGAGCAGCACCCCGGACACGTCCGGTGAGCCGGTCAGCAGGGCCCGCACCTGCCCGGCGGAGGCGTTGTCGGGCAGCAGCACGGCGGGCCGTACGAACTCCCGCACGGACGGACCCGGACGCGATCCCGGCGAGGCCTCGGGGGAGCGGGGCGGAACGTATACCTCCGAGGCGGGCAACCGGGCCGGCGGCGCGAAGAGCTCGCCCTGGCCAAGCTGGGCTCCGGCGGCCACGGCCCGCCGGTACTGCAGTTCGGTCTCCACCCCCTCGACGGACAGCAGCGCGCCGAGCTGATCGCACAGCGTGCGCATCGCCCGGATCGCCGCGGGCCGCGCCAGCAGGGAGCCGTCGAGCTTCACCAGGTCGGGCGCGAGGTCGACGAGCGAGCGCACGGGCAGATCGCCGTCCCCGACCCCGTCGACACTGATCCGGAAGCCCGCGCCGCGCAGCACGGCCACCGCGTCGAGCAGGGCCTGCCGCGGCACGTGCGTGAAGGGCGGCCCGATGTCGAGCGTGACCTCCCAGGGAAGCCGTCCCGCCTGGCGCACCGCCTCGTCCAGCGGCCCGAGGCCGCCCAGGTCGGCGAGGGTGCCGGCGAACACGTTGAGGTGCAGCGGCAGCAGTGTCTCCTTGCGGGCCGCGGAGCGGACGGCCAGCACGGCCAGCCTGCCGTCCAGTTCGGGGTCCCGACGGGCCTCGGCCAGGACGGCTCCCGCCTCCGGGCGTGCCAGAACCTCCAGTGCCGCGATCCCGCCGGTGGTCAGATTGACCACGGGCTGGAAGGCGAAGCGGAGAGTGTCCGTCCAGGAGTGCACGGGAGCATGATGGCGCCGCCCGCGAAGCCCCAGGCCCAGTTCATGAGACGTTCACGCATCCTTTCTGGCCGCTCACAGAGCGTAGACATTGCTTTCGGGAAGGACCGCGCGCGTGTGAGGACGCGGGGGCGGACCGGCCCGCCGTCCGGTGCCCGGCTCAGGGCACGGCCACCACCGCCGAACCTGGACCGGCCCGCGTTCCGGCTCAGCGCACGGCCACCACCGCCGAACCGTGTCCGAACAGGCCCTGGTTGGCGGAGATCCCGACCCGCGCCCCGTCGACCTGCCGCTCTCCCGCGGCTCCCCGCAACTGCCAGGTCAGCTCGCACACCTGGGCGATGGCCTGAGCCGGTACCGCCTCCCCGAAGGAAGCCAGTCCGCCGCTCGTGTTCCCCGGTATGCGCCCGCCCGGCGCTGTCTCACCGGCTCCCAGGAGCTTGGCGCCCTCGCCCTCACGGCACAGCCCGAGGTCCTCGTACCACTGCAGCTCCAGCGCGGTGGACAGGTCGTAGACCTCGGCCAGCGAGAGGTCCTTGGGCCCCACGCCCGCCTCCTCGTAGGCCGCGCCGGCGATCGACGCGCGGAACGTCTCCTGGGCGGGCGCCACGGCCGCCACGCAGTCCGTCGCGAAGTCGGGCAGGTCCAGGACGGTGTTGGGATACCGCGGAGTCACCGTCGACACGGCCCGGATCCGCACCGGCCGCGCGACTCCGCGCCGGCGCGCGACATCCATGTTGGACAGCACCAGCGCCGCCCCGCCGTCGGAGGTCGCGCAGATGTCCAGCAGCCGCAGCGGATCGGCCACGACCGCCGAGGCGGCCACCTCCTCGGCGGTGACCGGTGCGCGATAGCGCGCGTACGGATTCAGCGCCCCCGCCGCCGAGTTCTTCACCTTCACCTGGGCGAAATCCTGCGGAGTATCCCCGTACACGGCCATCCGCCGCCGCGCGTACAGCCCGAAGTACAGGGGATTGGCCGCCCCCAGCACCCGGAACCGCAGCCAGTCCGGATCGTCCGGCCGGTCCCCGCCCGCCGGGCGGAAGAACCCTTTGGGAGCGCAATCGGCCCCCACCACAAGGACGACCTCCGCGAACCCGGAGAGGATCTGCGCCCGCGCGGTGTTCACCGCCTGGGCCCCTGACGCGCACGCCGCGTACACGCTCGTCACCCGGGCCCCCTGCCAGCCCAGCGCCTTGGCGAAGGCGGCCCCCGCCACATGCCCCGGATACCCGCCGCGCACTGTCCCCGCGCCGACGACCGAGCCGATGTCCCGCCAGCGCACCCCCGCGTCGGCGAGTGCCGCCCGCGCGGCCGCCGCCCCGTACGCGACGAAGCCGCGCCCCCACTTTCCCCAGGGGTGCATGCCCGCCCCCAGTACCGCCACGTCCGCCGTCATGTCCTCACCCCCGTCGGCCGCCAGTGCCACGTCGTCCAGGTCGTCCCGTCGTCCTCATGGAGCACGCCGGGCACGACCTCCACCTCCATGCCCACCGCCAGATCCGCGACGGTGACTTCTGGGGCCGCCTGGTCCAGCACCACCATCCGCTCGGATTCCAGCTCCACCGCGATCAACGCGTACGGGACCCACGGAAGTTCCGGATCGGTCACATAGGGTGACGGTGGCCGGTAGCGCGCGTCCGTGTACGACCAGACCCGACCGCACCGCGAGAGCGGGTACTCCGCCAACTTGCCCCTGGCGCAGTCGGGATTGCGGCAGTGCGTGTCCTCCCTGGGGAAGAACACGGACGAGCAGACGGAACATCGAGTTCCGAGCAGCCGGAAGGAACCCTCGCCGGTGAACCACCCGGCGACCACAGGTGCGCGTGTACGCGACAAAGACCCTCCCGGTATCCAGAACTGATGAAGCGTCAGAAGTGTGCCACGGGCAACCAGGAACCGGCAGGCCGAAAGCGTGAACCAAACGCGCCACATCGGCGTCGTGGATACGGGAGGGACGGGCGAGGCCTACGGGGGTGGCCCCGGCCGTCCCTCCGCCGCGGCCGCCCGATCGTGTCCGGACCGCACCGACCGCTTCCCCGCAGGCACAGCCTCCTGATAGAGGCAGCAGACATGACACGACTCTCCGCAGCAGGACGCCTCCCCACCGCATTACGCGGGATCGTCACCGCCGTCACCGCCGTCACCGCCCTCGCGGCCGCGACCGCCGCACCCGGCACCGTCCACGCGAGGACCGAACCCCACGCCCCCGCCGACTTCGTGACACTGAGAAGCGTCGACCGGACGATCATCCAGGAGATGCGCTACTTCACCCCGCACAACTTCGTGGGCGAGCGCGTCGACGGCTACCGCCAACCACTGTGCATCCTCACGCGCCCCGCCGCCGCAGCCCTCCACACGGCACAGCGGCGCCTGCTGCGCGAGGGATACAGCCTCAAGGTCTACGACTGCTACCGGCCCCAGCGCGCCGTCGACCACTTCGTCCGCTGGGCCGAGGACCTCGACGCCGAGGACATGAAGGCCGAGTTCTATCCCGACGTGGACAAGAGCCGGCTCTTCGACGACGGCTACATTGCCGCGAAGTCCGGCCACAGCCGCGGCTCCACGGTGGACCTCACCCTCGTCAAGCTCCCCGCCCGGCCGACCCGGCCCTACCGACCCGGCGAGGCCCTCGTGCCCTGCTACGCGCCCCAGCAGGAGCGCTTCCCCGACAACTCCGTCGACATGGGCACGGGCTACGACTGCTTCGACACCAGGAGCCACACACTCGACCCCCGTGTCCAGGGCGCCCAACGCGCCAACCGGCTCCACCTCAAGTCAGCCCTGGAAGACCTCGGCTTCGTGAACCTCGCCGAGGAATGGTGGCACTACACCTACAAGCCCGAGCCGCACCCCGACACCTACTTCGACTTCCCCGTCAGCGCCGGATCGCTCACCGAGTACCGCTGGAACTCCTGACCGCGACGCCCTCTCCGTGATCAGATACAGTCCGCGACGTGTCAGAGAACCAACACTTCGCCCCCAACTCCGGTCAGGGCTCCCACTGTTCGAGCTGCGGATCGCCCTACGGAGAGGGCATCTCCGGCTGGCCCCGCACCTGCCCCGCCTGCGGCACCACGGCCTACCGCAACCCGCTGCCCGTCGCGGTGGCCCTGCAACCCGTGTACGACACCTTGGGCACCGCCCTGGTCGTCATCACACGGACCGTGCCTCCCGCGCGCGGGGGCATCGCACTGCCCGGCGGCTACATCGACGACCGCGAGGACTGGCGGCAGGCGCTCGTGCGCGAGCTCAGGGAGGAGACCGGCATCGACGCGGCAGGCCGCGACGTCCGGCTCGTCGACGCCATGAACTCGCCCGACGGCCACCTGCTGCTGTTCGGCGTCCTCCCGGAACGCCCCGCCGACCGCCTGCCCCCGTCGGCCGCCACCGACGAGACCGAAGGCTGGCAGCTGCTGCGCAGGCCCGACGAACTGGCCTTCCCCCTGCACACCCTGGCCGTAAGGGCCTGGTTCGAGGGCCGCTACATCTGACGCTCACCGTTCGCGACACCACGCACACGCACCGGGTGGGGCGGCTCGCTCAGGCCGTCCTCCCCCTCGCGCCGAACCACCACCCGACGCCCCTCCCAGCGACTGACGTAGTACTCGGTCTCGAGTTCCTCCCAGCCGTCACCCGTGTCCGGCACCACCAGCCCGCTGCCCGTCCGGCCACGGGCCGGCGCCCACGCCTCCAGCTCCAGCCCGCCGTCCGCCCCCCGCACCGGAAGCACGGCACCCGCGCGCGCGAGCACCGGAATCCTGGACAGCGGCGCGTCCACCAGCACCTGCCCCGGCCCCTCGTACGCCCGCTCCGTCGCCGTGTCGTACCAGCGGCCCCGCGGCAGCTGCACCGCACGCCGGTCCGTCCCAGGGTCCACCACCGGCGCCACCAGCAGCGAATCGCCGAGCAGGAACGCGTCCTCGCAATCGCGCAGCACCCGGTCCTCCGGCGCACGCCACCACAGCGGCCGCACATACGGCGCTCCCGTACGCCGGGCCAGATGCGCCAGCGTCATGAAGTACGGCAGCAGCCGCCGACGCTCCGCCAGCGCCACGCGCGCGTGCTCCAGCACCTCGGGCCCGAACTCCCAGGGCTCCCGGCGCCCCGCCCGCAGACTCGCGTGCGTGCGGAACAGCGGGAGATACGCGCCCAGCTGGAACCAGCGCAGGAACAGCTCCGGCGACGGTATGCCGTCGTAACCGCCCACGTCCGGCCCCGAGTAGGGCACCCCGCACAGCCCGAGCCCCATGACCAGCGACAGTGAGGCGCGCAGCCCGGGCCATCCCGTGGCCACATCACCCGACCAGGTCCCGCCGTACCGCTGCATGCCCGCCCAGCCCGACCGCGAGAACACGAACGGCCGCTGCTGCGGCGTCAGCTCCCGCAGCCCCTCGTACGCCGCCCGAGCCATGCACAGCGCGTACACGTTGTGCGCCTCCCGATGATCACCACCCCGCCCCTCCAACGCGTGCCGGGCCGACCGAGGCAACGTCGTCTCACCGAACGCCGCGAACGAAGTCGGCTCGTTCATGTCATGCCAGAAACCGGAGAAACCCTCGGCGAGCCGCTCCTCGTACCGCCGCCCCCACCACGCACGCACGCGCGCGTCCGTGAAATCGGGGAAGACCGCCTCCCCGGGCCATACGACCCCGCGCACCACCCTGCCGGATGCGTCCCTGACAAACGCGTCCTCGACCGTGCCGCTGTCGTACACCGCGTTCCCCGGAGCGGCCTTCACCGCCGGATCGACGATCGACACCAGCCGGACACCGTCCCGCCGCAGATCCTCCGCCAGCCCCGGGAGCTTCGGGAAGCGGTCCCGGTCCACGGTGAACACCTGGTGCTCGTCGAGATGGTCGATGTCCAGATGCACCGCGTCCAGCGGCAGCCCGCGCTCCTGGTAGCCGGAGACGATCCGCCGCACCTCCTGCTCGCTGCCGAAACCCCACCGCGCGTGCTGGTGACCGAGCGCCCACGCGGGCGGCAGCGCGGGCGCGCCGGTCAGCGCGGCCCACGCCATCAGCACACGCGCGGGAGTCCCGACCATCACCCAGCAGCGCAGCGGACCGCCCTCCATCCGCAGCTCGCTCGTCCCGGCACGGTCATGACCGGAACCCGCGCCCTCCTCGCCCTCCCGCAGTCTCACCGTGCCGTCCCACGAGGTGTCGTGGAAGACCAGATGCGTCGCCGCGTCTGCCACCACCATCTGCACCGGCATCGTGATGTACAGCGGATCGTCCCCGGGCCCGAAGGCACCGCCCGGATCGGTGTTCCACAGCCGGTACACACCGTCCCGCAGCCGCGGCCCCGAGGCCCGCCCGCCCAGACCGAAGAACCGCGCGTCCGCCGACACCTCCGACCGCTGCATCCACCGCGCCGGACCACCCCCCACCGGCTCCCACCACCGAGGCGGCAGATCGCGGCGCAGCAGGACACCGCCGGGCGTCTGCACCTCGATTCCCCCGTGCCGCGAGACCACCACCGTCACCCGCTCGGCCACCACCCGCCAGCCGCCGTCCTTGTCGGGCTCCAACACGGCCCGCGGATCGGGCTCCGGACAACGCCCCGCCAGCGCGTACGACGGCTCGGGACCGGTGCCGTCCCAGCCCCAGAAGACAGCCCCGTTCACCGCGACCAGGATCCGCAGCTCGGAACGGCCGAAACGGAGCACGCCCCCGCCAGGGCCCGGCTCGGCCTCCCGCACAGCCCCCGGGACACGCGCGCGCTCCACGCCACGCGACGGCAGCGCAGCCGCGTCGGCCCGCCTCCTGCGCCACGCCGCCCGCACGGTACGCAACCCCTGGGCCCCTCCCACAGAACCGACCGCCTTCATCGAACGCACCAGGTCACGACCGTCCATGGTGATCACCCTGCCATCGACCCACCCACGCGCGGGTGTCGTTCAACTCCCGTTCACCCGTGCCGGGACCACATCTTCATGACGCCGACTATGTGGGGTGGCCCCTGGTATCGGAGTCGATCACATGGCATCGTCCCTGTCACCGCGTCACGCGCACACCCCGCCCGTGCGCGGACGACGCACACGACGCGCACAGTCCGGGAGCCCCCCCCATGCCGACCGAGAACGCCCAGCCGCTCTGGCAGCCCGATTCCGAACGTATCGCCGACGCCCGGATCACCAAATTCCAGACCTGGGCCGCGGATCAGCACGGAGCCCCCGCCGACGGCGGCTACGCCGCACTGCACACCTGGTCCGTCGCCGAACCGGAGGTGTTCTGGAAAGCGGTCACGGAATGGTTCGACGTCCGCTTCTCCACGCCCTACACGCGCGTGCTCGGCGACCGCTCGATGCCCGGCGCCTCATGGTTCCCCGGAGCGACCCTCAACTACGCCGAACACGCGCTGCGCGCCGCCGCGACCCGCGCCGACGAACCGGCCCTCCTCCACGTCGACGAGACCCACGACCCGCGCCCGGTGACCTGGTCGGAGCTGCGCCGGCAGGTCGGCTCCCTGGCGGCCGAACTCCGCGCCCTGGGCGTCCGGCCCGGCGCCCGCGTCAGCGGCTACCTCCCGAACATCCCCGAGGCCGTCGTCGCCCTCCTCGCCACCGCCGCCGTCGGCGGCGTCTGGACATCCTGCGCCCCCGACTTCGGCGCCCGAAGCGTCCTCGACCGCTTCCAGCAGGTCGAACCCGTGGTCCTGTTCACCGTCGACGGCTACCGCTACGGCGGCAAGGAGCACGACCGCCGCGACACCGTCACCGAACTGCGCGCCGAACTGCCCACCCTGCGCGCCGTCGTCCACATCCCGGTCCTCGGCACCGAACCCCCCGAAGGCGCCCTCGACTGGTCCGCCCTGACCGGCGCCGACGAGGAACCCGTCTTCGAGCAGGTCCCCTTCGACCACCCGCTCTGGGTCCTCTACTCCTCCGGTACGACCGGTCTGCCCAAGGCCATCGTCCAGTCCCAGGGCGGCATCCTCGTCGAACACCTCAAGCAGCTCGGCCTGCACTGCGACCTGGGCCCCGAGGACCGGTTCTTCTGGTACACCTCCACCGGCTGGATGATGTGGAACTTCCTCGTCTCCGGTCTCCTGACCGGCACCACGGTCGTGCTGTACGACGGCAGCCCGGGATACCCCGACACCGGCGCCCAGTGGCGCGTCGCGGAACTCACGCGCGCCACCCTGTACGGCACCTCCGCCGCCTATGTCATGGCCTGCCGCAAGGCCGAGGTGCACCCCTCACGCGACTACGACCTCTCCAGCGTCCGCTGCGTCGCCACCACCGGATCGCCCCTGCCGCCCGACGGCTTCCGCTGGCTCCACGACGAGGTCCGCGACGACCTCTGGATCGCCTCGGTCAGCGGCGGCACGGACGTGTGCTCCTGCTTCGCCGGAGCCGTCCCCACCCTCCCCGTCTACATCGGCGAACTCCAGGCCCCCGGCCTCGGCACCGACCTCCAGTCCTGGGACCCCAGCGGCGAGCCCCTCATCGACGAGGTCGGCGAACTGGTCGTCACCAACCCCATGCCGTCGATGCCGGTCTACTTCTGGAACGACCCCGACGGCAGCCGCTACCACGACAGCTACTTCGACACCTACCCCGGCGTGTGGCGCCACGGCGACTGGATCACCGTCACCTCCCGGGGCTCCGTCGTCATCCACGGCCGCTCCGACTCCACCCTCAACCGCCAGGGCGTACGCATGGGGTCCGCCGACATCTACGAGGCCGTCGAGCGACTCCCCGAGATCAAGGAATCCCTCGTCATCGGCCTGGAGCAGCCCGACGGCGGATACTGGATGCCCCTCTTCGTCCACCTGGCCCCGGGCGCCACCCTCGACGACGCCCTGCTCGGCCGTATCAAGCAGACCATCCGCGAACAGCTCTCACCCCGCCATGTCCCCGACGAGGTCATCGAGGTCCCCGGCATCCCGCACACGCTGACCGGCAAGCGCATCGAGGTCCCGGTCAAGCGCCTGCTCCAGGGCACCCCCCTCGACAAGGCGGTCAACGCCGGCTCCATCGACAACCTCGACCTGCTCCACTTCTACGAGGACCTGGCCCGCAAGCGCGCCTGACCCGGCACTCCGGCCGGCCGCGGACCCATTCGCGAGACACCCACGGCCGGCACCGCGCCCACCGCCCGGTGTCGGCGTGCGCGCAGGCGCGGACCGCCCCCTTCCAGCGCCTGACCTGCGACGACAGCACTCACGGAGCCCGTTGTCAGTGGTGCCGGTTACTGTGAGTGAGCATTGATCGACCGCGCACAGGGGGAAACATGGCGCACACCGACCACCAGACCATGCGGCGCGTGCTGCGCCGCGAAATCGCCGGCACCATCGGCCTGCTGACCGACGAGCAGGACTTCAGGGCCATGCGCCGCTACCGGACCTTCACCTTCGCCGACCACGCCACCTACCTACGCGAGGTGGAAGCGCTCCTGCGCACCCGCGCCCGGCAAGGCGGCCACACCACCGTGGCCCTCTTCGACCCGCAGGAGTACGCGGACTTCTGCGCCCACGCAGGACTCGACCCCGACCAGGCATCGAGCCGCACCCGCTTCACCGCCGAACTCGCGACCACCGGACCGGCCGTGCCCTACGAAGGCCAGCCGCTGACCGACCTCCTCCCCGCCCTTGTCGACGAGGCCGTACGCCAGGCGACCTGGGAGTACGCCTCCACACTCCTGGCCCGCCTCGGTGCCTGCGCCTCCTGCGGCGAGGATCTCGGACGGGCCGCCTTCACCCGCGCCGCGGACCTCGTCGTCCGCATCCTGGAGACAGCACCGCCCGGCTCCCACCACCTCGTGTGCAGCGTCTCGACCACTCCCGAAGCCCTCGTCGCCGCCCTGCACGCCGACCGGAACCGGGCCGAGCTCGAACTGCACGAGCCCGAGGCCCTGGAGTTCACCACCGTCCTCGCCGTCGGCATGGCCACGGGCAGCCCCGGCGGACTCGTCATGCGGACCACAGCCCCCGACACCGCCGACCAGGTCTACGGATGGCGCCTGCGCGGCGGCGGCCTCCAGCCGCTCACCGCGGCCGAGGTCTTCGACGCCTACTGCACCGACGCCGAGTCCGGGGACCTCATCTCACCCGAATCGAACGTGGACTACTGCGAGCCGCCCTCCCTCGGGCCCGGGGGAACCACGGGCGGACACGGCCACTGAACGCGCGAAAGGCGCCCCACCCTTCGGATGGAGCGCCCCTCGCCGGGAACCGGAGAAACCGGCGGCCGATGCCTTGCGGTCACTCGCCGGACAGCACCGCCTGCGCGGCGGTCCGGGCCTCCTCTGCGCTGTCCGCCGCCCGAGCGGCCGCGGCGGCCCGCTCGCACTGGGCGAGCGTGTACTTCGCCAGGGTCGCGCGGACATAAGGAATCGACGCGGCGCCCATGGACAGGGAGGTGACACCCAGACCCGTCAGCACACACGCCAGCAGCGGATCGGAGGCGGCCTCACCGCACACACCACAGCTCTTGCCCTCGGCCTTCGCGCCCTCCGCGGACAGCGCGACCAGGTCGAGCAGCGCCGGCTGCCACGGGTCCTGCAGCCGGGACACCGCACCCACCTGACGGTCGGCCGCGAAGGTGTACTGGGCGAGGTCGTTCGTGCCCAGCGACAGGAACTCGACCTCCTGAAGGATCGAGCGCGCCCGCAGCGCGGCGGAGGGGATCTCCACCATCGCGCCGAACTTCGCCCGCAGCCCGGCCTCGCGGCACGCGTCCGCGAACGCCTTGGCGTCGGCACGGTCCGCCACCATCGGGGCCATCACCTCTAGATAGACCGGCAGACCCTCGGCCGCCTTCGCCAGCGCGGTCAGCTGGGTGCGCAGCACCTCGGGGTGGTCGAGCAGCGTCCGCAGGCCGCGCACGCCCAGCGCCGGGTTCGGCTCGTCGGCCGGGGTCAGGAAGTCCAGGGGCTTGTCCGCTCCCGCGTCCAGGACACGTACCACGACGCGGCCCTCGGGGAAGGCTTCGAGGACCTTGCGGTAGGCCTCGACCTGCTTCTCCTCGGACGGCGCGTTCTTGCTGTCGTCCAGGAAGAGGAACTCGGTACGGAACAGACCCACACCCTCGGCCCCGGCCTCCACGGCAGCCGGCACGTCCGCCGGACCGCCGACATTGGCCAGCAACGGCACCTTGTGCCCGTCAGCCGTGGCACCCGGGCTCGTGGACGCCGAGAGAGCCGCCCTGCGCTCCGCCGCCGCGGCCTCCAGCTTCGCCTTCTTCTCCTCGCTCGGGTGCACGAAGATCTCCCCGGTGCTGCCGTCGACCGCGATCATGGTGCCCTCGGCCAGCTCGCCCGCACCCGGCAGCGCCACGACCGCGGGGACGCCGAGCGCACGAGCCAGGATCGCGCTGTGGCTCGTCGGCCCGCCCTCCTCGGTCACGAAGCCGAGCACCAGAGTCGGGTCCAGCAGCGCCGTGTCCGCCGGGGCCAGGTCACGCGCGACGAGCACATAGGGCTCGTCGCTGTCCGGGACGCCCGGCATCGGCACACCGAGCAGACGCGCGACGATACGGTTCCGCACGTCGTCGAGGTCGGCCACCCGGCCGGCCAGGTACTCACCCGCGCCGGCCAGCAGCTCGCGGTACGCGGCGAAGGCGTCGTATACCGCGCGCTCGGCAGTGCTGCCGACGGCGATCCGTCGATCCACGTCCGCGATGAGCTCGGGATCCTGGGCCATCATGGCCTGCGCCTCGAGCACCGCCTGGGCTTCGCCCCCCGCCAGGTTGCCGCGCGCCATCAGGTCGGCAGCCACAGCTTCCACGGCCTGGCGGGCCCGCCCCTGCTCACGCTCCGCCTCCTCCGCCGGGATCTGCTTGGCAGGCGGTTCCAGGACCGCCGTTCCCATGTGCCGAACCTCGCCGATCGCCACACCGTGGCTCACGCCGACGCCTCGCAGCGTTGTCTCCATCTCACCCGTCTCCGATAGTGCGGCGGGTCCCGCCGCCGCGGTGGTTGTCCTGCCTGCCGTCATGACGACGGCGCCGATGTCACGCCCAGCCGAAGAGGGCGTCGCCCGCCTTGACGTCGCCGTCCTCGCGGAGATCGGAGAGAGCCTCGGCCGTGGCCTCCAGCGCCACGATCGGGCAGACCGGAGACTTGCCGGCCTCTTCCACGGCGGCCGGGTTCCAGCGCACGACGGCCTGGCCGCGGGTCACGGTGTCCCCCTTGTTCACCAGGAGCTCGAAGCCCTCGCCGTTGAGCTGCACGGTGTCGATGCCCAGGTGGGTGAGGACGCCATGGCCCTCCGCGTCGACGACGACGAAGGCGTGGGGGTGGAGGGAAACGATGACCCCGTCGACCGGAGAAACAGCCTCGGAAGGCTCCCGGGCGGGGTCGATGGCGGTACCCGGGCCGACCATGGCCCCGGAGAAAACGGGATCGGGCACGGCGGCCAGTCCGATGGCGCGTCCTGCGAGAGGGGACGTCACGGTGGTCATGGGAAGCCTCCCAGCGGCGGAGATGCTTACGCGCCGTCACTGACTGTCGATAACGGCGCACTGTTGAGCAGGGTATGTCATATGAAGTCCCGGTTCCGCACGAATGGCCCCGGGGTAAGAGGTCTAGACCACCACTCTAGTCGATTTGCGCGGGCTTCGCGGCCCCGTGTACTGTCGTACCCCTGCCTGACGGTGAGTGACGCAAGCAAAGGTCCGAAGCCAGGCAGCAACCAACTCGTCAGATCCTTTCGCTGGGTCTCCTTCTGCATGCCCGCAGAACGGTGGTCAGCGGAACGGAAAATCGCTGATAAAGTTGGAGCCGCCGGAAAGGGAAACGCGAAAGCGAAACCCTGGAAAGCACCGAGGAAATCGGATCGGAAAGATCTGATAGAGTCGGAAACGCAAGACCGAAGGGAAGCGCCCGGAGGAAAGCCCGAGAGGGTGAGTACAAAGGAAGCGTCCGTTCCTTGAGA